>DATKRJ010000233.1:0-6603 GCA_035532355.1 Thermomicrobiaceae bacterium
CTGGAATGGTCCGGTCAGCGCCGCCAGCGCCACCTGGTTCAGGAGCACGCCGAGCACCACGAAGGCCAGGTAGTTGCCGCCGTACTGCGCCACCGAGGCATCGGCCGCCGAGTGCAGGAACCGCGCGACGAAGTACCAGACCCCGACGGTCGTGAGCTGCTGCACGGCCGCCAGACCGAGGCTGATGGGGTAGTAGCGCAGGTTGCGGTACTCGAGCCAGCCAGACGCCCAGCAGGCGCGCAGGAAGGCGAGCGCGCCTCCCTGCTGCCGCTCCCGCGCCAGCACCAGTGCCTCGCTACCCATCAGGCGGCTCCCAGCGCGATGAACACGTCGTCCAGCGTCACGGGCTCAGCCTGCATACTCGCCAGCGCGAGGCCGCCAGCCCTGAGGTGTGCCAGCAGCGCCGGCGTCGTGGCGCGCAAGTCCGTCGACTCGGCCGACAGGACGACACGCCCGGCGGCGTCGCGCCTGGCCGCATGCACCGCGGTCACGCCGGGCAAGCGACTGAGGCGCGTCAGCCAGACGGCGTCGGGCGGGGTCACGTCGCGCAGCGTGACGGTGACCGGGCGGGTCAGCGATAGCGATCGCGTCAGCTCCGCGGTCGGTGCGTGGGCGACGAGCGCGCCGTGGTGCAGCAGCGCGATCTCTCCGCACAGCTCTTCGGCCTCCTCCATCACGTGGGTCGTCAGCACGATCGTGACGCCGAGCTCCCGGTTCAGCTGCGCGATCATCGTACGCACCGAGCGCACGCCCTCCAGATCGAGCTTGTTGGTCGGCTCGTCGAGGAAGACCAGCCGGTTCTCGGCCAGGAGCGAGCGGGCCAGGGCGAGACGCTGGCGCTGGCCGGCGCTGATGTGCATGGGCCAGGCGTCGGCCTTGTCGCTCAGCTCCAGCTGGGCGAGCAACGCGTCGATCCGAGCGCGCGCGGCCGCGCCGTGCAGCCCGTAGATCGGTGCCCAGAAGATGAGGTTCTGGCGCACGGTGAGGTTGTTGTCGATCCCGACGTCGGCCGTGGGAGCGACGAGGCTGACTTGGGCCCGGATCTCGGCGTGCTGGCGGCCCAGGTCGAAGCCGAGCACGGTCCCGCCGCCCGCGTCCGGTCGCAGCAGGCCGGCCAGGATCTTGATGAGGGTGGTCTTGCCGGCACCGTTGGGGCCGAGCAGCCCGAGGACCGCTCCCTCCTCCAGGCACAGATCGACGTCGCGTAACACCGTCACCGGTTCGCCGCGCCCCTGTCGGTAGCGCTTGGTGAGGCCGCGCACGTCGATCACTGCCATCGGGTCAGCGTCCCGTTCCCGCGCGCCCGCTCGATGCCCCGGGCGTAGAGGTAGAAGCCGAGCGGCAGCAGCGTCACCGTGAGCAGCCCCAGCGCGAGGCCGTCGACCGCGATCGGCGACAGCCCGGGCAGCGCATGCTGGATCGGCAGCACCGGCTGGCCCAGCCGGGCGTTGGGGTCGAGCAGGCGCCGCAGAGCATCGAAGGCGTAGGTGTGCGGGATCAGGCACGCCAGCCACTGCAGCGGCATCGGCAGCACGGTCACCGGGTAGTAGGTGCCCGCCACCAGGGTCGCCAGCAGCCCCTGGACGATGAAGCTGATCGGCTCGAGCGACCCGCCCGCCCCGCTGCCGGACGCGGTCGAGGTCGCGGTGCCCTGTTTGATGTCGAACAGGTGGAAGGAGCTGGCGCTGAGCAGCCCGATGCCGAAGCCCGCCGCCAGGAAGAGCACGGTGAAGCCGAGCGCCAGCCAGACCGCGTGGAAGCTGAAGGAAGCCCCGAAGAGGAGCATGCCGAAGCCGAAGGTGAAGAACAGGCGCGGGTAGTCGTCGATGGCGGACTTGCTCATGAGCCCGAGCAACGGCGTGTAGATCGACATCGGGCTCAAGAGGAAGAGGTCCATCGTGCCCTGAAAATAGGCGCGCCGGATGCGGATGTAGGGATCGACCAGGTTGGTGTTGATGAAGACGTTGATCGTCACCCCGACGACGATGAACGACATGTAGTTGGTGCCGTACGCCGCGGGGATGACGCTGGCCGCGTCACCGGCCAGGGTCTTGCCGAGCAGGAAGAAGAGATAGGTGGTGACAAAGAGGTTCGTCAGCCAGAGGACCTGGTTGACCCGGTAGGACTGCCAGATGCGGTACTCGCGCAGGCCGAAGGCCCAGAGCGCCACGAACTCGCGCCAGAGGCGGCGGCGGCCGGTCCCGGCCGTCACCAGCGCCCGCGGGTGCGCCGTCACCCCATCGACGGTCGACTCCTGCCCGCCGCTCACTGGCCCGCCATCACTTCCACGTCGCTCCCAACCACCTCCCCATGGACCAGGTCACCCGGCAAGGAGAGGAGGTCGCGCAGCGTCGGCGCGCTCTCGGCCAGGAACACGATGCGCCCGGCCGGCTGCTCGATCCAGCGCACCACCTGCTCCAGCGCCTCCGGGCAGCGGTGGGCGTGCACCCGCCAGGCGCGCTCGCCCAGCGCGCCGGGACGCTCCACCGGCTGGGCGGCGACGACGAGCTCCGGCGGCGCTCCGGTCGGCGCGTCCATCTCCTCGGTGCGGATCTCCACCACGGTCAGACCGGCGAGGCGCGCCGCGAGCTCGCCCGGCGTCCCTTCCAGCCAGATCCGGCCCTCGCGCAGGATCGCGATCCGGTCCGCCACGGCCTCCATCTCGGCCGACTGGTGGTCCGTCAGGACGATGGTCTGGCCGCGCTCGCGGAGGGTTCCGCGGATGAGTGCCAGCATCGCGCGCGTCGTCAACGGGTCGAGACCGACGGTCGGCTCGTCGAGGAGCACCAGCGGGGTACGGAAGAGGAGCGCGCGGGCCAGGATGACGCGCTGGCGCATGCCGTTCGAGAGCTGCGAGGGGTACTTCGCCCGGTCATCCCAGAGCCCGACGTCGCGCAGCGCCTGCTCGGCGCGCTGGCGCGCGAGGCGGGCCGGCATGCCGCAGAGCGACGCGAAGTAACGGATGTTCTCCTCGGCGGTGAGCGGCCACTCCAACCCCATCCAGCCGGTGGTCGAGACATACGAGACGCGCGTGCGGATCTCCTGTGACTCCTGGAGGGAGAACCCGGCGACCGCGCCGTTGCCGGTCGTCGGGCGGATCAGGCCGGCCATGATCTTGATCAGCGTCGTCTTGCCCGAGCCGTTGCGTCCGACCAGCCCGAAGACCTCCCCCGGCGCGATCCGGAGCGACACGTCGCTGAGCGCGTGCACGGCTGGCGACGAGCTGGCGGTCAGCTGCGCGGCACGACGGAGGTTGTGCAGCCAGAGCGCGGGACCGCTCAGCTGCAGCGAGGTTCCACGCCGGGACACCTCCTGGCCGGCGTAGGTCTTGGCGATGTGGTGGAGATCGACGGCCAGGTTCACCGCGGTCATTCCCCTACAGGTCGGCCAGCAGCGTCTCGAGGTCCTGCCGGGCCGAGTCAGCCCGCTCCGGGGCGCGCACCATCGTGTCGACGTCCGCCACGATCATCAGCGCCCGCCAGACGGCCAGCCAGTCGTCGCTGACGCGACCCGCCTCCTGGTAGCCGGCGAGGATCGCGTCGCGATCGGCGGGACGGTTCCACCGCCGGATCTCCACCGCCGGATGGGTGATATAGGCGTCACCGAAGTCGATGAGGCCGGTGAAGGCTCCCGTGACGGGATCGACGAAGGTATGCTCCTCATACGGGTTTGAGTGCAGCGCGGCGCGCTCGCGGGTGCAGGGGAACGACGAGAGCGCCCGACCGGCGACCTGCTCGATCGAGAGCGGGAAGGTCCAGGCCGGTCCCCGCTCGCGCACCTCACGGGCGCGGTCGAGCAGGGGTTCGGCGATGCGGGTCATGGTCTCCATGAAGGTCAGGTCGCCCGGCACGATCCCGCTCTCGATGAACGGCTCGACGGGCAACGCGTGGATCCGGCGTAACGTCCGTCCCAGCTCGACGAGTGCTGCCCGCCGGGCCTCCGGGGCCAGGGCCGTCCGGCGCAGGGCACACCCGGGCATGCGGGTCAGCAGGGTGTACTCGATGCCCGGTTCCGCACGCCCGTGGCCGACGACGCGGGGCACGCTGACCCGGTCGCTCGGTGGGAGGGTCGCGAGCTGCTGGAGGAAGAAGACCTCCTTGGCCAGGCTGGTCAGCGGCCGCAGTTGCTGGGGACGCTGCACCTTGAGCACGAGCTCGTCGTCGATGAGGTAGCTCCGTGCCTCGCCGCCCGACTCCTCCACCGTGAGCACGCGCTCGGCGGGAGCATGGCGCCTGGCCAGCCCGAGGACGAGTTCGGCCGGCAGCACCGGGTCCACGGCATCCGGTTGCAGGTAGACGTGTCGTGGCACTCGCCCTCCTCCGACTGGCATGGCTCGCCCGCGGCAGTGATACTCGGCGTGCGATGGTAGTATGTAACACACGTTAGCGGGCAGATCAAGCGAAACGAGCGTTCGTGGAACCGACCTGGCTGCTACTGATCTACACGGTTCCGGCGGAACCGTCGCGGAAACGCGCGGCCGTGTGGCGCGAGCTGAAGCGCGCCGGTGCGGTGGCGGTGCGCGACGGCGTCTGGGCGTTGCCGGAGCGGGAAGAGACGCGCAGCCGCGCCCAGACGATCGCCGGCAAGGTGACCGAGCTCGGGGGGCAGGCGACACTGGTGCAGGGCGCGCGCGTCGACGCGGCACGGTCGGCGGACATCGTGGCGTCGGCGCGGTCGGCCAGTGCGCGCGAATACCAGGAGCTCATCGAAGAGGCCGGGCACTTCCTGGCGCACGTGCAACGTGAGCACGAGCATCGCAACGTCACCTTCCACGAGCTCGAGGAGCTCGAGGCCGATCTGGGCAAGTTGCGGCACTGGAGTGCGCAAGTGGTCGCGCGCGACTACTTCGCCGCGGCGGGGCGCACGGAGGTCGAGCATCTCCTGGCCCGGTGCGACGAGCTCCTCGAATCGTTTCTCGAGTACGCCTTCCGCGACGCGGAGGCCAGGGGATGAAGTGGTTTACCCGTCGGAACGCCCATGTGGATCGCACGGCCTGCCCGTGGCTCATTCGCCGCTCGATCGACGCGTGCGCCGAGTTCGTCTTCGTTCCCGGTGACGTTGACCCGGTGACGCTCGATGGGCACACCTTCGACATGCGTGGGGCGGAATACAGCCACGAGGGTGAGCTGTGCACCTTTCAGGTGATGCTGGCGCGCCACCAGCTGACCGGGGATCCGGGTCTGGTCGAGATGGGACAGATTGTCGCGGACGTCGATGTTGCGCCGCGACGTGGCCGCCGGCCCGAGGCAGCCGGGATCGACGCGCTGCTGCGCGGCCTGCAGCAGACAGTCCCGGATGACGACGAGAAGCTACGGCTGACGGCGCCGCTCTACGACGCGCTCTATGCCTACTGCCGGGAGCTGTGCCAGGCACGCTCGGCGAGCCGGGGCGGACTCGCGCGACCACGGCTGAGCTACCGGCGCCATCACGATGTGGGCCCGCGTGGGGACGGGGGGTGAGCGTCCGGCGATCGCCTGTCCCGTCGAATTCGCGGCGCCCCGTTCGACGTCTGGGTGAGGGCCGTCGACGGACGGTCAGGCGAGGCGGTCCCGCCGCGATGGAAGGGGGAAACCGATGAGCACCGGAGGATTGTCGGCGGCGCGGCTTGGCCGCCTGCACGACGTCATGGCCGGCCACGTCGAGCGCGGCGCGGTGCCTGGCCTGGTCACGCTGCTCAGCCGGCGGGGCGAGGTACACGTCGACGCGATCGGCACCCGGGCGTTCGGCGGCGACGACCCGCTGACGCGCGACACGATCTTCCGCATCTCCTCGATGTCCAAGCCGATCACGGCCGCGGCGACGCTGATCCTGGTCGAGGAATGCCGGCTGCGGCTGGACGAGCCGGTGGACCGGCTGCTGCCCGAGCTGGCCAACCGCCGCGTGCTGCGGCGGCTCGACGGCCCGCTCGACGACACGGTGCCTGCCAACCGGCCGATCACCGTGCGGGATCTGCTCACCTTCCGCATGGGCTTCGGCCAGCTGATGGCCCCGCCCGACGCCTACCCGATCCTGCAGGCCGCCCACGCGGCGGGGATCGGCATGGGGCCGCCGATGCCGGACACCATGCCCGCGCCGGACGAGTGGCTCCGGCGCCTGGGCGCCCTGCCGCTGATGTGTCAGCCGGGCGAGCGCTGGCTCTACAACACCGGCGCCGACGTGCTCGGCGTGCTGGTCGCGCGCGCCGCCGGGCAGCCCTTCGAGACGTTCCTCCAGGAGCGGATCTTCGCCCCGCTGGGCATGCGGGACACCGGCTTCAGCGTGCCCGCGGCCAGCCTCGACCGGCTCCCGCCCAGCTACCGGACCAGCTTCCAGACCGGTGCGATCGAGCTGTTCGACCCGGCCGAGGGAGGCCAGTGGAGCCGGCCGCCCGCCTTCCCCTCCGGCGCCGCCGGGCTCGTCTCGACCATCGATGACTACCTGGCGTTCAGCCAGATGCTGCTCAACGGCGGTCGGCTCGGCACGACGCGCATCCTGTCGCGACCCTCGGTCGCGCTGATGACCACCGACCAGCTGACACCGGCGCAGAAGGCCGTCTCCGGACTGGTCGACGGCTTCTTCGACGGGCACGGCTGGGGGTTCGGCGTCGCCGTCGTCACGCGGCGC
>DATKRJ010000234.1:0-5059 GCA_035532355.1 Thermomicrobiaceae bacterium
GTCCTCACCGAGCACCGGCAGCGAGCAGAGGCCGACCCGCGCCCGCGTCCGCCGGTGCAGCTCCGCCACGATCTCGTCCATGTTCCGGCGGTACCACGCGAGGCTGGGCGCCTCGGGCAGCCGGTTGCCCCGCGTCGCGAGCCGCCGAATGCGCTCGCTGAGCGTGCCCTGGACGTCGTTGGTGCCGACGAGGATCACGATGGCGTCCGGGTCGCAGGCCACCACTGGGTCGAGCCGCTGCAGGACGTTGTAGGCCAGGTCGCCGTTGCGCCCGGCGTTGACGAAGACGTAATCGCCCGCCGGCAGCCGGTGACGCAGCAACTCGACGAAGTCGACGCTGACGCGCCCGTGGACGATGCTCGCGCCCAGGCAGACCACCACGCGCCGGCCGGCCGGCCGATCGTGGCTGAGGAACTCCTCGGGGCTGCCCCTCGCGGGCCGCTGCACCTGCGCCATGGCGTAGGTCACGGCGCCAACGGCGCCGAGCACAAGACCGGCGGCTCCGAGCAGGGCGCCCCGGACCGGCGAGCCGACTCCACGTGGCATGACCTATCCCTAACTCGGGCCGCGGCCTCGATCGGCGACGGCGCCCGCGGCCAACGCGCGGCGCTGAAGCCGCCGCACCACGGGACGAAGCCCGTCTCGGCGGGCTGACCTCCCCATTGTCCCACGGAGGAGGATGCGTGGCATCCGACCCGGCCAAGCGCGTGCAGAGGCGCGATGCCAACGGGTCCGCGCTTGACACGGCCCTGCCGATCGGGTCCACTGGCCGGCATGACCGTCCACGACCGCAGGGGATGCGAGGGGCCATGCCGCGGGGCCGCTACCGCCTGGGCATCGACATCGGGGGAACCTTCACCGACCTGGCGCTGCTCGACGAGCGCTCGGGCGGCCTGCTCGTCGGCAAGACGCTGACGACGCCGGACGATCCCGCCGAGGGCGCCATCGCCGGGCTCCAGCGGCTGCTCGCGGAGCACGGCGTCGACGCGGCGGAGGTCGACTGGACCGTCCACGCGACCACCCTCATGACCAACGCTTTGATCGAGCGGAAGGGCGCCCGCACGGGCCTGCTCACCACCAAGGGCTTCCGCGACGTGCTCGCCATCGGCCGGGAGCTGCGCTACGACCTCTACGACCTCTTCCAGGAGCGGCCCGCGCCTCTCGTCGAGCGGCGCGACCGCCAGGAGGTCGGCGAACGGATAGGGGCCGACGGCACGGTACGCCGGCCGCTGGACACCGCGGACGTGCGCCGCGCGCTCGACGAGCTCGTCGCGGCCGGCGTCGAGTCGGTCGCCATCGTCTTCCTGCACGCCTACGGCAACGACGCGCACGAGCGGCAGGCGGAGTCGATCGCCGCGGTCGAGTTCCCGCGCCTCTTCGTCAGCCCCTCGTACCGGGTCGCGCCGGAGATTCGCGAGTACGAGCGCACCTCGACCACCGTCGCCAACGCCTACGTCCAGCCCCTCGCCGCGCGCTATCTCGCGCACCTGGGGGAGCGGCTGCACGAGCTCGGTCTGACGGGCACGCTCTACCTGATGGTCTCGGCCGGCGGCATCGCCTCCGCGACCGCGGCGCGGGAGCGCCCGATCGCGCTCACCGAGTCGGGGCCGGCGGCAGGCGCGCTGGTCGGCGGGTACTACGGCACGCTGGCCGGCGAGCGCAACGTGCTCGCCTTCGACATGGGCGGGACCACCGCCAAGGTGTGCCTGGTCGACGACGGGCGCCCACTGGTGAGCTACGGCTTCGAGGCCGGCCGGGTGCAGCGCTTCAAGAAGGGCTCCGGCCTGCCGCTGCGCGTGCCGGCCATCGAGCTGATCGAGATCGGGGCCGGCGGGGGCTCGATCGCGCGCCTCGATCGCCTGGGGCTGCTCAAGGTCGGCCCGGACTCGGCGGGCGCGTCCCCCGGTCCGGCCGCCTACGGTCGGGGCGGTCGCGAGCCGACCGTCACCGACGCCGACCTCCTGCTGGGCTACCTCGATCCGGACTACTTCCTGGGCGGCGAGATGCGTCTGGACGTCGAGGCGGCACGAGCCGCGGTCGCCGAGCGACTGGCCGCGCCCCTCGGCCGCGACGTCGCCGCGGTCGCCTGGGGCGTGCACGACATCGTCAACGAGAACATGGCCTCGGCCGCCCGCATCCACGTCGCCGAGCGCGGCCGCGACCCCCGCCGCTATGCCCTGGTGGCGACGGGCGGGGCGGCGCCGGTCCACGCCTGCCGCGTGGCCCGCAAGCTGCGCCTGTCGCGGGTTCTCTGCCCGCTCGGCTCCGGGGTCGCCTCGACCGTCGGCCTGCTGGTCGCCCCGCCGCAGGTCGACCTGGTGCACGCCTACATCGCGCGGCTCGATGAACTGGACTGGGAGCGCCTCGAGGCGCTCTACGACGCGATGCGCGGGGAGGCGGCGGGGCTGCTGGGCCGGCTCGGCGTCGCGCCGGAGGCCATCACCTTCGAGCCGCTCGCCGACCTGCGCTACGTAGGCCAGGGCTTCGAGGTCCTGACGCCGCTGCCGGCCGGCCCCTACGGCCCGGCGACGCGGTCCGCGTTCACCGCCGCCTTCGAGACGGCCTACCGAGCGCTGTACCAGCGGCTGGTACCCGGCGCCGAGATCGAGGGGCTGCACTGGCGACTGCGGGCCTCCGGCCCGTCGAGCGGGGCGCGGCAGGTGTCCGCCGCGCTCCGGGCGCGGGGCGAGGCCGGCGGGGCGGCGGGCGACGGCGCCCGGCGTGGCGAGCGCCCGGTGTACTTCCCGGAGACGGACGGCTTCGCCGCCACCCCGATCTACGACCGCTACCGGCTGCGGCCCGGCGACCGGCTACGCGGGCCGGCGATCGTCGAGGAGCGCGAGTCGACGGTGGTGGTCGTGCCGGGCGCGGCGGCCCACGTCGATCCCCATCTCACGCTGGTCATCGACCTCGAGGAGAGCTGACGTGACGCTCGAGCTCGACCCGATCACGCTGGAGATCCTCTGGAGCCGGGTCATCGCCATCGTGGACGAGGCCTCGGCGACGCTCGTGCGCACCTCGTTCTCCACCATCGTGCGCGAGTCCAACGACTTCGCCTGCGTCCTGCTGGACGCCGCGGGCAACTCGCTGGCCCAGTCGACGCTGAGCATCCCGTCGTTCATCGGCACGCTGCCCGTGACCGTCCGCCACCTGCTGCGGCGCTTCCCGCCCGAGAGCCTGCGGCCCGGCGACGTGCTGGTGACCAACGACCCCTGGCTCGGCACCGGGCACCTGAACGACATCAACATCGCGCTGCCGGTCTTCCAGCGGGGGCGTCTGGTCGCGATCGCTGCCTCGACCGCCCACTCGCCGGACATCGGCGGCCGTCTGCGCTCGCCCGACAACCAGGAGGTCTTCGAGGAGGGGCTGCGGATCCCCCAGGCGAAGCTCTGTGAGGCCGGGCGGATGAACGAGCTCTTGCTGGAGTTCATCCGGGAGAACGTGCGCGTGCCCGAGCAGGTGGTCGGCGACATCGAGGCGCAGATCGCGGCGAATACCCTGGCGGCCGAGCGCCTGTGCGATCTCATCGACGAGTACGGGATCGACGACCTCGGCGACCTGGCGCGGACCATTCAGCAGCACTCCGAGCGCGCGACCCGCGAGGCGATCCGCGCGCTGCCGGCCGGCACCTACCCCTACACCCTGCCGATCGACGGCCTGGACGCGGACCTGTGCATCCAGCTGACCATGACCATCGACCACGAGCTCGGGCGGATCGTCTGCGACTACGCGGGCACGTCGCCGCAGCAGCCGAGCGCCTTCAACGTGGTGCCGAACTACACCTACGCGTACACGGCGTTCGGGGTGAAGTGCGTCGTGGCGCCGGACGTGCCGAACAACGAGGGCTGCTTCCGGCCGCTGGTCGTCACCGCGCCCGAGGGGAGCCTGCTCAACCCGCGCTTCCCCGCCGCGGTCGGGGCGCGCGCCGCCGTCGGGCACTACCTGCCGGTGGCCGTCTTTGGCGCGCTGGCCGCGGCCGTGCCCGACCGGGTCCGGGCGGCCGCCGGCTCGCCGATGTGGTGCGCCACCCTGTCGGGCGCGCGCGACAACGGTCGTCGCTTCGCCGGCATGTTCTTCTTCAACGGCGGGCTCGGCGCCGCCCGTGGCCAGGACGGGGCCGACTGCACGAGCTTCCCGTCCAACCTGTCGAACACACCGATCGAGGTGCTGGAGCACCTGTTCCCATTGGAGTTCGAGCGCAAGGCGATCGAGCCGGACTCGGGCGGCGCCGGGCAGTGGCGCGGCGGTGGCGGCCAGACGATCGCCTGCCGGGTGACCAACGCCACCCCGATCGCGGTCAGCTTCATGGCCTCGCATATCAATCGGGCGGCGGAGGGACTCTTCGGGGGCGAGCCGGGCAGTCTGGGCCGGATGACGCTCAACGGCGAGCCGATCAACCCGAAGTTCCGGCGCACGCTGCAACCCGGCGACCGGCTGGTCATGACGGCACCGGGGGGCGGGGGCTTCGGCCCGCCCGCGGAGCGCGATCAGCAACTGCCGGAGGGCTAGCGCGCGGAGGTGCTACGCCGGTGCGCGTTGGTAGGTTGCGACCAGCATGCCGTAGTACAGCGGCACTTCGTACGACAGCAGGTCGACCGCCATCGGCACGACGTCCAGCGCGCCGCCGAGCACCAGTACCTGCCAGAGACCGTCGATGACCGCGTCGCGTATCCGCGCCTCGTCGAGGTCGATCAGGCTCAGCGGCACGTTGTCGCGGATCGCGGCGACGACCTCGGCGTCGACCTCCCGTGCCGCCGGGTGGTAGCCGTACGGCGAGCCCTCGACGTGCCGGTGCGACCAGTCGCACGAGGCGACGAAAGCCACCCGCTTCGGGCTGGCCTCGGCGAGCTCGGCCAGCACGCGGCCGAAGGCGACGTTCGAGGCGCGCGGGATCTGGCGTGAGGGCGTGGCGACGACCACCGGCGGGCCGGTCGGCTCCGGGTCACCCAGGTCGTAGTTGGCCGTGACGTAGCCGTAGCCGGGGAGGTTCCGGTCGTGGCCGGCGAACCAGAGCGGCGTCATCAGCCCCCAGTCCAGCGGTAGGACGGCCGCGCGGGGG
>DATKRJ010000235.1:0-3344 GCA_035532355.1 Thermomicrobiaceae bacterium
TTTCGTGCGGCGGCGAGCCGATGTCACCGGAGATCCCGCGCCAGGTCTTCGCGCTCTTCGATGTCGAGCTCTGGAATGGGTACGGTCCTACCGAGACCACGATTCGCTCCTCCCAGTGGCGCTGTCGCCGCGACTGGTCCGACCCCACCATTCCGATCGGCACTCCACTGGCTAACACCACGTTCTACGTGCTCGACCGCTACCGGCAGCCCGTCCCCCTCGGCGTCCCCGGCGAGCTCTACATCGGCGGGGTCGGCGTCGCCCGCGGCTACCTCAATCGCCCCGAGCTCACCGCCGAGCGCTTCCTGCCCGACCCCTTCAGCCCGCAGCCGGGCGCGCGCGTCTACCGCACCGGCGACCTGGTGCGCTACCGGCCCGACGGCGCGCTCGAGTTCCTGGGCCGCCTCGACGACCAGGTCAAGCTGCGCGGCTTCCGCATCGAGCTGGGGGAGATCGAGGCCGTCGTCGGCCACGCGCCGGGCGTTGGCCAGGCCGTGGTGCTGCTGCGCGAGGACCGGCCCGGCGAGAAGCGCCTGGTCGCCTACGTCGTCGCCGATGCCGAGGCAGCTCCTAGCCCGGACGAGGTGCGCCGCTACGCCGGGCAGTTCCTGCCCGCCTACATGATCCCCTCGAGCTTCGTGGTCCTGGAGGCATTTCCACTGATGCCAAACGGGAAGCTCGATCGTGGCGCCCTGCCCGCGCCCGAGGCGACCGCGCCACTGGAGGCGTACGTCGCGCCGTGCGGGCCTGCCGAGCAGACCCTGGCCGGCATCTGGGCCGACGTCCTCGGCCTCGACCGCGTCGGCATCCACGACAACTTCTTCGAGCTCGGCGGCGACTCCATTCGCGCCCTTCAGATCGTGGCCCGTGCTACCCAGGCCGGACTCCCGCTCGCGCCGCGTCACCTCTTCCAGGCGCAGACCGTCGCCGACCTGGCCGCGCTCGTCGGCAGCGAGGGCTCCGCCGCGTCCGAGCCGAGCATGGCCGCCGACGACCTGCCGCCGTCCTCCGAGCAATCGATCCCGGAGCGCCCGACTCCTCCGTCGGGCGTGCCGAGCCCGTCAGACTTTCCGCTCGCCCAGCTCGACCAGCAGCGGCTGGACCGGCTGCTCGCTCGCCTGCCGCGCCTGAAGGACGCCGAATGAGCTTCCAGAACGTCGAGGACATCTACCCCCTGTCGCCGGTCCAGCATGGCATGGCGCTCCACTCCCTGCTGGCGCCGGAGTCCGGCGTCTACACGTCGGCCTCGGTCTGCACCATCCGGGGCAACCTCGACGTCGAGGCCCTGCGCGGTGCCTGGCAGCACCTGATTGACCATCACGCCGTGCTGCGCAGCGGGCTGCCCGGCGCCGGAATCGACGCGTTGCACGACCCCTACCAGGTCGTCTACCGCCGGGTGAGCGTACCGCTCGAGCTCCACGACTGGCGTGGGCTGGAGGCAACCGAGCAGGAGGGCCGGCTGGCCGCCTACGTCGCGGCCGAGCGGCGACGCGGCTTCGACCTCGCGCAGCCGCCGCTGATGCGCCTGGCGCTCTTCCGGATAGACGACGACGCCTACACGTTCGTCCGCATCCACCACCATCTGATGCTCGACGGCTGGTCGGCGCCCCTGCTCTACCGGGAGCTCTTCAGCGCCTACGCGGCGCTGGTACGCGGCGACACGCCGACCTTCGCCCCGCGCCGGCCCTACCGCGACTACATCGCCTGGCTGCAGCAGCAGGATCTGGGGGAGGCCGAGCGGCACTGGCGGCAGCTGCTCGCCGGGTTCACCACCCCCACGCCGCTCGTTCAGGACAGGCCACGCCGACCACCGAGCGCCGGCGCGACGTCGGTGGTCGACTACCGCCTCACGCTCTCCGAACCGGTCGTCGCGGCACTTCGGGAGATGGCCCGCGCCCGCCACCTGACGCTCAACACGATCGTGCAGGGCGCCTGGGCGCTCCTGCTCAGCCGCTACAGCGGCGAGGAGGACGTCGTGTTCGGGGCGGTCGTCTCGGGCCGTCCGGCCGAGTTGGCGGGCGTCGAGCAGATAGTCGGCCTCTTCCTCAACACGCTGCCCGTCCGCGCCCGGATCGAGGCCGACCCGCCGGTCGCCGCCTGGCTCGCGTCCCTGCAGGAGCAGACCGTCGCGCTCGGGCAGTACCAGTACAGTCCGCTGTCACAGGTGCAGGAGTGGAGCGACGTGCCGCGCGGTCAGCCACTGTTCGAGAGCATCCTCGTGTTCGAGAATCTCCCGGGAGACGAGACGCTGCTGACCCGCACCGGGGACCTGACGATCGCGGACGTCCGGTCCATCGAGCGCTCCAATTACGCGCTCACGGTCTACGCGTACCCGCGTGGCGGCCTCGCGCTGCGGATCGTCTACGACCCGTCACAGTTCTCCGGCTCGCTCATCGGGCGCATGGCCGAGCACTTCCGCGTGCTGCTCGAGGGGATCGCCGCCGATCCGAACCGCCCGGTCGGCGAATTGCCGCTGCTGACCCCGGATGAGCGGCGGCAGCTCCTGGTCGAATGGAACGCCACCCCGGTCCACTACCCGCTCGATCGCACGCTCACCGCGCTGTTCGAGGCCCAGGTCGACCGCACACCGGAGGCGACGGCGCTCATCTTCGGCGACCTGAGCGTGAGCTACCGCGAGCTCGACGCCCGCTCGAATCGACTCGCGCGCCACCTGCGCGATCTCGGCGTCGCGCCCAGCAGTGTCGTCGGCGTCTGCGTCGAGCGCTCACCGGACCTCGTCGTCGCCGTGCTGGGGATCCTCAAGACCGGCGCGGCCTATCTCCCGCTCGACCCGAGCTACCCGCCCGAGCGACTCGACTTCATGCTGGAGGACGCGCGGGCGCCGGTGCTCCTGACCACCGCGCCCGTCCTCGGGAGACTCCCGGAGTTCACCGGCCGGACCCTGCGGCTTGACCGAGACTGGGCGATCGTCGCCCACCAGGACGCCGCGCGGCTCGAGCCGTGCGCGACCGGCGATGACGTGGCCTGCCTCATCTACACCTCCGGCTCGACCGGCCGGCCCAAGGGGGTGGAGAACACCCACCGCTCGCTGGTCAACACGCTCTGGTGGCAGTGGGAGGCCTACCCCTACGGAGAAGGGGAGGTCGCCTGTCAGAAGACGGCGCTCAGCTTCGGCGACTCGATCCAGGAGCTCTTCGCGCCGCTGCTGGCCGGCGTGCCGACCGTGCTCGTCCCCGAGGCGACGCTGATCGATCCCGACCGCTTTGTGGCACTGCTTGCGGAGCGTGACGTCTCCCGCCTGCTGCTGGTGCCGTCCCTGCTCCGCATCCTGCTCGACCGCGGGCGCGACCTCGCCGGGGAGTTGCCGCGGCTGCGGCTCTGGG
>DATKRJ010000236.1:0-24239 GCA_035532355.1 Thermomicrobiaceae bacterium
GCGGGTGGTGGCGAAGCCGAAGCCGCGCAGGGTCTGCTCGACGTAGTCGAAGGCGTGGCGCTCCTCGGGGGTGCCGGAGAGGCGCTGCCACTGGGCGATCGTGCCCGTGTACTCCATCAGCCGGTCGGCCGATACCTCGCCGAACAGCCGGTTCAACGTCGGGTCCGACGACCGCAGCCGCACGTCCGCCATCGCTCGCCACCTCACCGACGCGCCGCCACGAATGGCGGCCACGCCATCGACTCCACCGCCCACGAATTCGCGCGCCCATCATAGCGGAGAGCGCCGCGCGTGCGCGCCGGCGTGGCCGGTATGCGACGAGCGGTGCGGCTCAGCCAGATCTCAGCCGCGTCTCAGGCACCGCTCACCCTATCCACCTACGCTGATACCGTCGGCCAGGATCCCAGCGGAGGGTCGCGGCGCGGCCGACCTCGAACCAGAGCACCCGATCGGAGCAGACCCATGCGACGCAGGATCGATTCTCGGTCCACCATCTACCCTCGAGCCACGCCGAGAGCACGAGCCGCGGCCCTCACCATCGACTCTACGCGCCACCACCCACTCCCCGGGACGATCCACGGCGCAGTGTTCGCGGCCGCGAGCGCGGGACTCCTGCTGGCAGCGCTCACCGTCGCGGCGACCGCCGGGGTGGCGGCGCTCGCCACGCCGCTGGCGCTCGTCCTGTCGGCAATCATCGGCGCCGGCCTCACCTGGGCCGTCCTGAAGAGGCTCGACGATGCCGGCCACTCGGTCTGAACCGGCCGGGGTGAACGGCGCGGGATCACTCATGTTCCGCTCAGGCACCGTTCACGTGGCGTTCACATTGGCGGAGTATCCAATATTTAGACGATCTCATTAGCCAGGCGGTACGAGCGTGCTGCCTTTCCAGGAGAGGACCGGGTCCCATGGCGTCCCAGCAGTTCCCGACCGTCGGCAGTCGCGTGCTCGTCTCCGGCGGGAAGAAGGTTGGCACCGTCAAGGCACTGGTAGCCGGTAGTGACGGCCAGCAGGTTGTCGCCTTCACCGTCGAGCACGGGCTCATCCATCGCAGGGTGATCCAGGTCCCGATGAGCGCGGTGAAGTGGGTCAACCCCGGCAACGTGGTCCTGGCGATCTCGGCCACGCAGTTCGACTCCAGCCCCGACGCCACGGTCGCGGCCGAGATGGCGGACGAGTCACTGAAGCATCCAGCAACCCAGAGCTGAGCCGGATCGCTCCGGTTCACCCACGACGCGCACAACGCTCCTGGTGCCGGCCCCCACCGGCACGACCTTCCCCACACCCCGAACACTGCCCTGCTCGACCCCAGCAGGGCAGTGTTCTGCTGTGCAGCCGTCTGCGGTCGCGTGGCTCCGGGTCAGGGGTTGCTGCCGGACGCTCCCAGCGAGGCCTCGATGCCCTGGATGAGCTGCTGCTTCTGGGCCGCCGTGAGCTGCGCGCTGCGGTGCAGCGGGGTGTAGAAGAAGGGCGGCATGCTTCCCCGTTGGATCGACCGATCGATGCGACTCGCGCTGATCGGGTGGGCGTTCCAGTCCGAAAAATTCAGCGCCCGCCGCCCGAGCGTGACGTCGAGCTGATTGAGCCAGGAGATAGGCGCCACGTTGCTGTACCAGGGCCATTGCGTCTGGTTGCTGTGGCAGTCGTAGCAGGCGTCGACGGCGAGCTGCCGGGTCTGCGGTGTGTTCCAGACCGGTTCATGCACGACCGGAGGGGCACTATGGCCGTGGCCGAAGGGGACCAGCTGGATCGCGGCGAACAGCAGCACCGCCATGGCCGCCCAGCGCGGCAGCCACTTCCGCTGGAGGTAGGGGCTGCGGAACATGGGGCTCCTCTCGTCATCCGCCGCGATGGTCAGCGCCGTTACGAGCCACCAGGGTTCGACAGGAACTGCTCGATCGCCGTGGCGAAGGCGCCGGCCAGCAAGTCCTGCATGGCGGGGTCGGCCGCCGCGGTGGCCTCGCTGGAATCGGACAGGAAGAAGATCTCACACAGCGCGCCGGGCATGGCGCTCGGCGGGTCGATCTTGCCGGGCAGGACCGGACCCAGCAGGTCCAGGTGGTTGTAGCTGCTCGGCTGCCCGTTGATGGTCTCGACCTGCAGCTGCGTGTCATCCACCACGCCTCGGTCCGGCGTCGTGAAGCCCTGGCCGTGCAGCGACCCGATCACGCTCTGCTGAATGAGCTGCGCGAGCTGCTGGCTCCGCGCGGCGAAGGACCGTGTAGAGTCGTAGAACGTGGTCGTGCCGCCGACCGAGGGGTCGGCGAACGTGTTCATGTGGAAGCTGACCAGCGCCTGCGCGTGGCTCGCGTTCGCCTTGTCGATGCGGCACTGCAGGTCCGCGACCTCTCCGTCCGGCGTGAAGGCGGTGCCGTCGGCGGTGTAGTCACTGGGGGTCGCGCAGGGATCCTGGTCGCTCGTTCGCGATAGGACGACGGTAACCCCGTCGCTGCGCAGGCGCTGCGCCGTGCGCAGCGCGATCTGGAGCACGACGGTCTTCTCCTCCACGAGCGTCCCGTCCGCGGCGATGCCGGTGGTCCCGCTGTCGATGCCACCGTGACCGGGGTCGAGGAAGACCACTCCAGAGTGCAGGGCGCTCACTGCTGCCGCGTTGCGAATGGCGAGCGGTCGCACCGGCGTCCCGGCGGCCCCGCTCCCGGACGCCGGCCCGCCGCCGCACGACATGAGGAGCGCACCTAGCAGCACGAGCGGCGCGTACCGCCGACGGCCGTTGCCTCGAGCGACCATCTGTCCTCTCCGCTGGAAGCGGCCGTCGCCGTCGAGACCACCTTGTCCCACCTTGCCCACCGAAGTGAACGCGCGAGACGGCGGTCCGTTACAGTCGCCGTTGCCTCAGAGTCACGGTACTGTCAGAACAGGCTCCCGGGCCCCCGGTCGCGCCCGGCGACTACCCACCCGCTCCCGTTCGGGATCAATGCTGGAGGTCGAACGCCGTGATCGGTCCGTTGAGGGTGGACTGAAACTGGAAGACGAGGCCATGCGCGCCGGCTGGCACCTGGAATCCCACCTTCCCCCGCACCGGCTGGGTCGGGACCAGGGGCCCGTCCATCGTGTCCTGACTGCCGGTTGCCACGTTGGTGGCCGTCACATTTGGCCGGTAGACGTGGCCCGTGCTGTCCCGCACCGACATCATCACGACCGTCGAGATGTCCGTCACGGACCCGCTGTCGTTTTCCAGCGTGAGGTCGACGGCGATATACATCTGACCGGGCTGCGGGCGCGTCCCCTGCCCGCCGGTGGGCTCGCTGATACCGTTGATCGTCACGACCACCTGGCCGACCGGTACGGGGGAGCCGATCGGGTGGAGCACGACGGCCTGCGGGCTGCCGGCGACACCCACGCCGGGCAATGACGCGGGGCCGGCTCCGCCGCAGGCGGTGAGCGCCAGCGCGCAGAGCACGATGATCACCAGCCGTCTCATCCCGCGCGCACTCTCCATCCGCCGATCACCGGACGCCGCCTGCGTCCCGGCCCGCAGACCGAATCAAGCACCGGCCGCCGGCCCAACCCCTCAAGGTTACTCCTGTGAGACCCTGGAGAAACGTCCGGGGCAGGGTCGAGCGGCTCAACGCAGGCGCCGATTGGGCAGATCCAGCACCCGCTCCGCCAGCGTCGCCAGCATCGACCAGGCGGACTCGTGGTCGCGTGTCGCCTCGGGATCGCCGTGATACGTGTCGAGCAGCACGTAGTCGACGCCCAGCGCGGCCAGCGCCTCCAGATCCGCCCGCACCTGATCCAGGGAGCCCTCTCCCGCCAGGCGGCTATCGTCCAGCGGCTCGTCGGTCAGGCGGAGCTTGATGCGCGGGCAGAGCGGCGGCACCGGCACCCCGGCCTGGGCGGCCAGCGTCCGCAGATGGGGCAGCCCCTCATCGCGTATCCAGGGGACGCGGATGCTGATCGGGTGCCAGGCGCCACCGAAGCGTACGGCTCGCCGCCGCGCGGCCGTCCCGTTCCCACCGACCCAGATTGGGAGACCGGACGCGCGTAACGGCGCGGGGGCCGTCGAGACGTCCTGGAAGGCGACGAATCGCCCCTCGTAGGAGGCGATCTCGCCCCGCAGGGTCGCGGTGATCGCCGTCAGGTACTCGTCGGTCATGGCGCCACGATCATGGAAAGGCACGTCGAGCGCCGCGAACTCCTGTCTGGCCCAGCCGACACCGACGCCCAGGATGAAGCGCCCGCCGCTCAGCCGGTCGAGGTTGGTCGCCAGGCGCGCCACCTGCAGGGGATGCCGGTAGGGCAGGATGATCACGGTCGTGCCCAGCTCGATGTCGCGCGTCATCCCGGCCAGCCAGGCCAGCGTCAGGAACGGATCGTAGAAGGGCGCCGGGTAGATCGCCGCCACGTCGGGCGTGATGGCGACGTGGTCGGAGATCATGACCAGATGGTAGCCGAGCGCCTCGGCCAGTCGGGTCCAGCGGAGCAGGGAGTCCGGGCTGGCGGCCGGGCCGAAGTTGATCAGGTTCACGCCGACCTTCATCGCGCCACTGTCCTCTCGGTCCGCTGCCGTGCCCCGCCGCGACCCACGCATTCAGGGTCGCCGGCACCGGATTCTCGCACCCCACGCCCGGGCGCGGGGAAGAACGCCGATCCGTGGCCCGCGGGGCGCGACCCCGGTTACGGGAGAAACGCTGCGTCCCGGCCCCTCCCAATCGAGGAACGACAAAGGTCCGGGTGTGGTGTTCCGTTAAGTACCGCCTCCTGTCACAACACTGCAATGCGCGGCGACCTATCGTGGTCGTGGGCCGGCCGGTGCGCCGGCACGCGCGGTGCCCGGACCGAACGTGCTCCACCGATCCCGAGCCGGATAGGAAGAGGAGACACCCCGACCATGCCGCAACTACTGCCACCGCTGATCCGCGGTCCGGTATCGGTGCTGACGCGGACCGTCCGCGTTCAGGGAGCGCTGGTCGGGGCAAAGGTCACACTGTCCCAGGACGGCATGCCGATTGGCGCGCCGACCGCGGCAGGCCCCAACGGCGTCGCCGGCGTCGACGTGTCGGCCGTCACCCTCAAGGCCAGCGCGAAGCTCACGGCGGTCCAGACGTCCGGGACCGACACGAGCGACCCGAGTCCCGCCGAGCCGGTGCTCGGACCGCCGGCGACGCTGGCGCCTCTCGCGTTCTTGACCCAGATCCACACCTGCATCGACGGCGTGATCCTCGGCGGCACCGTGGATGGCGCCACAGTCGAGGTCACCCACCAGGGAAACGTGCTGGGCCATGCCGTAGCGGTCGACCCTCAACTCTCGCTCCACCTGCAGCACCAGGGTTCGCTACCGACCGGCGCGGTCCTCGTGGCCCAACAGACGCTGACGTGGCAGGGGTCCACGATCAAGAGCCCGCCGACGTCGAGCCTGCCGGCCGAGTTCGTCAATGCAAAGGAGAAGATACCCGCGCCGCAGATCCAGGCCCCGATCCTCGCCTGCGACACCGCGGTGGCGGTGCTGGGGCTGCTCGACGGCGCGACGTTCACCCTCACGCAGCAGTCGGGGCCGACGGGGACCTACGAGTACTTCGGCAACGCCGTCTGGGCGCTGACCGCGCCGCTCCACGTGCCGGACGGCGTCAGCGTCGTCCAGGAGTTCCGCACCTGCCACCTCACGAGTCCGACGGCGGGGCCGGTTCCGGTCACCAAGGTGGCCAAGCTCCCGGCTCCGGTGATCCAGGGTCCGCTCTGTGCCGACTCGCGCCTCGTGGCCATCTCGAATCTGCGCCCCGGTGCGACCGTCTCGATACTCGCGGGACGCAAGACCGGCCCCAACTCCGAGCAGTTCAGTGCGTCCTACATGGCCACGGCCGGCAGCGAAACGCAGACCTTCGCCCTACCGGCGAAGCTGGGCGCGGGCCTGAGTGGGCCAGCAGAGTACATCTGGTGCTATCAGGAGAGCTGTGGAGTCGGCAGTCCCGACTCCAACCGGATGCCGCTCGGGGGCCTGGCCGCGGTGCCAGCGCCCAAGCTGGGCCAGCTGGTGGAGTGCACCCGCCTGGTAGAGGTCGGTGGGCTGACTCCCGGCGCCTCGCTACGCCTACTCTCCGATCAGGCGGACACACCGGTCCTCTCCATGCCGGTGGTCTGCACGACGGCCTCCGCCGTCGCGCCCACCTATCGCTCGCTACGCGCCGGAGAGACCGTCACCGCCGTCTTGAGCGGCTGCGGCGCCGGGCCGGGTAGTCAGAGCTCGCGGAAGGTAGACGCGCTCTCGACCCTCAATCCGCCGGTCGTCCACCGGCCGACGCGGGTCTGGCAGGCCGCTGTGCGCGTCGACAAGTGCCTCCCAGGAGCGCGGGTCCACCTCTTCGTGAACAAGCGCTGGCGCGCGAGCGCCGACGCCGTCACCGACACGGTCCTGGTGCCGTGCGGTCAGTTGAAGGTCGAGGACCAACTGACCGCGATCCAGACGCTATGCACCAGGATCTCGGGGACTACTGACAAGCCCGTTCCCGTCGATCTCGGACAACTGAAAGTGTCGGTCACGCCGAGCCCGATCATCAAGAGTCCCAACCCGAGCATCGTCACTGTCCTGGCGACCGACGTCGATGACGGACACGCGGTCGCGGGGCTGGTGACGTTGCCGCAGCAGGTGACCCAGCCGACGAACACGCCGTTCGCCTGGACCTTCCCGCCGGGCCAGCCAGCACCCACGGCGAGCGTGACGGTGGACGGCTACGCGAGCTCGCCGGTGTCCTGGCCGCTCCAGGAGCCGCCACAGCCCAAGGCGGCCACGCTCACGCTCGACTTCGCCAACAACGCGCCGGAGGTCACGGTCACGAAAGTCGAGTGGGCCGTCGCGACGATGGGGGCAGGCAACGTGGAGACCAACGTCGGCAGCCCCACCAGCGCGGTGGCCCAACTGCCGCTACCGACGCCGGCACAGCCACCGCAGCAGTACTACGTGCAGTGCGCCGCGACGATCGCCGGAGTCGGAACGGCGAGGGTCGGGAACGGGCTGTGCCCGGACGGCAGCGGCCGGGCAGTGGTGGGGTGGAGTGGAACCGCGCTGACCGCGCACTTCCGACTCTATTCCACCCAGGCCTACGATCCCAGCACCGGCCAGGTCGTGCCGGTGTACACGGTCCAGTACATGGGAGCCGCGTAGTGGCACACGCCCGTGGGCGCTGAGTCTTCGGCGTCCTCGGGCATCCGCTCACCCGCGCGGCGCCACGCAGATGAGCGTGTGGCGGTCGTCTGGCTGCGGCCGCCAGACGCTGTTTCGATGCGGCGGCGTGGCACGGCGGCCCCAGGCGTCGTCTCCAACCCAGCCCGGCAACCCGAAAGGGAGATCCCGTGAAGGGATTCGGGCATAGTCCGCCTCGGTGAAGGCCGCGCCATAGTTGGCTTCCGGAGGCGAGGCATCCGGGTCGGGCGTGACGATCGACCGGAGTTCGTCGATCGCATCCCGCCACCGCGCGAGTAGCACCGCCTGGTCGCGGCTGCTCGGGTGGGGCACGTCGAAGACCGGCACGTCCGGTCGAGGATCCCAGCCCCGCACGGCGTCCCGCGCGTGGACACCGAACGCGACGATGGCCTGCAATGACGGCCCGGTCGCCCCGGTGAAGAGCGCGTTTCGCCACTCGACCTGACGCGGGTCGCGCAGCACCGCGCCAGCCCGGTCCGCCTGGCTCGGGATGAGCCCGTAGGCAAAGGCGTTGAGGCAGAGATAGGAGTGCGAGAGTCCCAGCTTGGCCAGGAAGCCCTGAACGCGCTGCCCTGCGTCGCCGACGAGCGTGCGCAGCGCGATCCGCTCGGTCGGTCCCGGGTCCGATGCCACGCAGAGCAGGCGGCTGCTGCCGTCGAGGCGGCCCCGGTAGAAGACGGGTCCCCAGTCGTACCAGAAATAGTCGCGGTGTGGCGCGCAGTCCGGCACCGCCGCCAGGATGTCGGCGATCTCCAGCGGCGGGCCGGGGTCGTACTCGATCATCGTGCTGATCCTTCGCTGAACCACCAGCGCCCGGCCTCGCGATGCCGTCCGGGCGTCCGAGCCGTGCGGAGCCTTCCACATTCCATGATCGAACGGCAGGCGCCCTGGCGGGTCCAAATCTTCCGCAATCGTGATGGCCGAGAAGTACCATCGCCCTGATGCACCACAAGTACCGCCCCGTTGTATGACTTTGTAATGCCCGGGCATCCACGATAAGTGCAAAGGTGGCCGCGCCAGTGGCGTGTCGTCGCGGTGTACTCCGCGCCACCGACCGCCCGGCTGACCGCGAGAGGAGGCCGCCGTGGTTGCGGCCGCGATGCCCGCGGAGCCGCTCGACGCGATTCGGGCACAGATCCAGGGGGAGATCAGCGGCCAGGTCGCGATCGGCCGGCATATCGTCCAGGTCGGCTCGATCCACGGCGCGCTCGTCACCGTCCTCCCGCCGGAACACGCCCCGCCGATCCGACCTCGCCCGACCCCAATCTTCTTGCGACCGCATCCGTTTCCCGGCCTGCTCGATCGGAGCGACGAGGTCGCGAGCGCGATCGGCGGCCTGCAATCCGCGCAGCCGGTCGAGCTCCATGGCGAGGCGGGCGTCGGCAAGACGAGCCTGCTGCGCCACCTGGCGTTTCACCCGGCGACCGCGTTGTTCCGGGACGGCGTGATCTTTCTGCCGGCACGAGGCCTGCCGGCCGCGGACGTGCTGCAGTCGCTGTTCGACGCGTTCTTCGACCGTGTCGGCAACCTCAAGCCGACCGATGGGCAGCTCCGCCTGGCCCTGAGCGACCGGCAGGCGCTGGTCGTGCTGGACGACGTGGAGCTCGCGCGGGACGACCTGCAGCTGGCTATGGACGCCGCGCCCGGCTGCACCTTCCTGCTGGCGTCCATCGAGCGCCGGCTGTGGGGCGAGGGCCACGCGATCGGGCTCGCAGGCATCGACGCCGACGCCGCGTTGCTGCTGCTGGAGCGCGAGTTGGGCCGGACGCTTACGAACGACGAACGGCCGAGCGCCCGTGACCTCTGCGCGGCGCTCCAGGGGCTCCCGCTGCGGCTTCTCCAGGCGGCGGCGCTGGCGCGCGAGGGAGGCCGGACGCTGGCGGAGGTCTGCCGGGACCTCCGGCCGGATCGGCCGGCCGACACTCTCGCGCGGGCGGCGCTCGAGCCGCTTACGGAAGGGGAGCGTCGCACCCTGACGGCCATCGCCTCCCTCGGCAACGCGTCTATCGGTGCAGAGCACCTCGCCGCGATCGTCGAGATCCCCGACCTGGACCCGATACTCGACGTGCTGGCGCGGCGCCACCTGATCATGGCTGCCAGTCCCCGCTTCGTAGCCGCCGTCCCCGTCGTCGCCACGCTGCCGGCGCCGGAGCTTGCCGCGTGGCGAGCGCGGGCGGCCGCGTACTACGCGGAGTGGGGCGAGGCGAGCGCGGGGACTCCGGCCGCGGTGACGGACGAGGCTGGCGTGATCCTGGAGCTGCAGGCGTCTGCCGTGACGGCGGGACGCTGGCGAGACGTGTTGCGTCTGAGCCGGATCGTCGACGCCGCCCTGGCACTCGCCGGCCGCTGGGGGAGCTGGGACCGCGCGCTCGGCCGGTCGCTGGTGGCGGCGCGCGCCCTCGGCGAGCGCGGGGACGAGGCGTGGGCGCTCCACCAGCTCGGCAGCCGCGCGCTTGCGCTTGGCGACACCGCGACGGCGGCGGTCTACCTCACTGGGGCACTGCAGATCCGCGAGGCGCTAGGAGACCGGCTTGGGGCGGCCGCCACCCGGCATAACCTGGGGCTCCTGCCCGCTCCACCGGCCGCGCCGCGCGAGGCATCCGGGGCAGCACCCGCGGCGGTGCCGGCGGGCGGGCTGGCGACGCTCCTGAAGCTCATCGCGGCGCTGATCCTCGTGGCGGTGATCGGAACGGGCGGCTGGTACCTGGCCAGCGGCGTCACCACCCCCGCAGGGTTGAGCGCCATCGCGGTCTCCGAGACAGAGGTGGCACTACACTGGACCGACCACGCGAACAACCAGGACGGGTTCACCATCGAGCGCGGGGGCAACGGCTCGCCGTTTGCCGAGATCGCGCTCGTGCCGCCGAACTCCACCGACTTCTTGGACACCGGGCTGGAACCGAACACGACCTACGCTTACCGCGTGCGCGCCTATCGGAGCTGGATGCCGGGGCTGCCGGTGCGGCAGTCGGGCCCGTCGAACGAGGCCAGCGCCACGACCGGCGCTCCCCTGTCGCTCGAGGGACTGACCGTGGACCCGACCACGGTCGACGCGGGCGGCTCGGCCACCGGGACGGTGACCTTGGCGCGAGCAGCGCCCGCCGGCACGTCGGTCCGGCTCTCCGCAAGCCATCCCGACCTGGCGGAGATCCCGGACAGCGTTTTCGTCGCGGGCGGTGACACCTCCACGTCATTCTCGATCGCCGCCGGTCAAGCACAGGAGTCGACCGAGGTCACCATCACCGCGACGCTTGGCGACACCGAGCAGACCGCCACGCTGACGATTCAGCCGCCCCCACCGGTCCAGCCGGCGCTCTCCGGCCTCCGCATCGCGCCGGCGACGGTGATCGGGGGCCAGACCGCGACCGGGACGGTCAGTCTCGACCGCGCGGCGCCCGACGGCGGGGTTCAGATCAGGCTGACGTTCGACACTCCCGGTGCCGCCACGGGGCCGGCGGACGGTGTGCGGGTCCCGGCCGGTGAGACGGCCGCGACCTTCCCTATCGCGACCACGCCGGTGGACCGGTCCACGTCGGTCGTCATCGCCGCGACGCTCGGGAGCGTCGGGAAGAGCGCCACCCTGACGGTCGTGCCGCCGAGCCTCATTCGGTTCACGTGCGATCCGGGCTCGATCACGGCCGGCGACAGCGCCGTGTGCACCGTGACGCTCACTGGACCGGCGCCGTCGAACGGCGTGGTGGTCCATATCGGCGGCGCCACCCCGACGGTGGCCCCGCTCATCTCGGTGCCGGCCGGCGTAACCGTCGCGGCCGGGGACACCGAGGCGTCGTTCCCGCTCGAGTCCTCGCCGAGGATCGGCGCGCCGCTGCAGTTCGTCCTCACAGCCACGCTCGAGGACCTTCGGCTGACGGTCGCGCTCGCGGTGACGCCACCGCCACCCGCGATCAGCGGGGTGTCCTGCGATCCGAATCCTGCGTCCAGCCAGTCCTCCACGACCTGCACGGTGACGCTCGATGGAGCGGCGCCCTCCGCGGGTCTGCTCGTCCAGCTGACAACCAGTGATCCGGAGGCGGCACCGGTGCCCCGCGGTGTACGGATCGTCGCGGGCTCGTCCACGGCGACCTTCGCGGTGGCGACCGGAAGCGCGGGGCAAGCGGAGATCACGGCAACCATAGTGGGCTCGAGCGCCACCGTAACCCTGGAGGTCGTCGTTGCTGTCTACTGACCGTGGGAAGGAGCGTCCATGAGCTCGCAGGAGCAGGCGCGCGAAGTCATCAGCGCCACCATCTCCGGGCCGGTCTCCGGGCAGGTGGCGGTCGGCAAGGAGATCACCCAGACCCAGTCGATCGCCGCGCCGGGGCCCGCGGCGACCGAGGCCGAACTGGCCGAGCTGCGGCAGCTGTTCGCCGGCCTGAGGACCCGCATCCAGGCCGAGGCGCCGGCCGGCCAGCAGACAGCCGCGCTCGAGCGCGTGGACGAGCTGGAAGCCGCAGTGGGCGCCGAAAAGCCGGACCTGACGACCATGGAGTACGTCAGGGCCTGGTTCGTCCGGAACCTGCCGAAGCTGGCCGGCGCGGTGGCCGCCATCGTGGTCCACCCGATCGTCGGCAAAGTCGTCGAGGCGGCCGGCGAGCTGGCGGCCGGCGAGTTCCGCCAGCGCTTCGGACCGGAGCAGGCCGGCTAGCGCGGCCGGACGGCTCCGATCGTCCCGGCCACTCGCGGCGGCCCTCGACATCGCGATCGGGAGCGCTCATCGCGGTCACGAGCGCACGAAATGGGGGATAGAGACCATGACCTACCGGATTCGCGGCATGGGTTGGCTGCCGGACCCGCCGGATTTTCGCGACCACACGGTCAAAGACGCCGGGGTGGCCCAGGCCGTCACCGCCAACGTCCAGCTGATGGCCTTGCGGGGCGTCCCGAGCACGATGCCGGTGCCGGCCCTCGTCGGAGGATCCCCGGGAGCGGAGCTGCCGGGTTCGGTCGATCTGCGGGCCAGCTGCTCGCCGATCGAGGACCAGGGGGACATCGGATCGTGCACCGCGCACGCGGTCTGCGGCTTGATCGAATACCTGCAGCGCAACCTCTACGGCGACCACATCGACGCGGCGCGCCTGTTCCTGTACAAGGTCACGCGCTCCTACCTGGGATGGACCGGCGACACCGGCGCGTTCGTCCGCTCGACGATCAAGGCGCTCCGGCTGTTCGGCGTCCCACCGGAGGACGCCTACCCCTACGCGACGGACCGCTTCGACGACGAGCCGAGCGCGTTCGCCTATGCCTTCGCCGGCAACTACAAGGCGATCGAGTACCACCGGCTCGACGACCTGCGGGCCCTCAAGCAGTCGCTGGCGGCCGGGATGCCGTTAGCCTTTGGCTTCACCTGCTACCAGTCGATATTCAACGACGACGTACGCCGGACGGGCACGATCCCGCTGCCGCGCCTCGAAGAGAAGGTCGTCGGCGGGCACGCGGTGATGGCCGTGGGCTATGACGACGCCGCCGGTTGCCTACTCCTACGGAACAGCTGGGGCCCTGGCTGGGGAGACGCGGGGTACGGCACGCTTCCGTACGAGTACGTCGACCAGGGCCTGGCGCAGGACTTCTGGGCGCTCGCCCAGATGGACGTGGTGCCGATCGAGCGAGAGCCGTAGCGGAGCCGCGTCGCCGCACCGGCGGAGCACGCGGGCTCGGGCCGGTCTGCTCGGTCCAATCCGCGCTCATCCGGATCGCCGTCCCGGCGTGACCCGCGGCTCCGCGCCGCTGCACGGCGTCTCGCGCGTGGTTCAGCGCGACCAGGGAGGGGCCCTCTATGGAAATCCTCGAAGCCGAGGGGACAGCGAGATTCCCGCTGACGGCCGCGTTTCCAGCCCAGTGGATCGAGACGGACCAGCCTGACCGCGCGCTGGAGCCGGGCATCGCCCTCTGCCTCTCCGGGGGCGGCTACCGGGCCATGCTGTTCCACCTCGGCGCACTCTGGCGACTCAATCACCTCGGTTTCCTGCCCCGGATCGCGCGGATCTCGAGCGTGTCCGGTGGCTCGATTACCGCGGGCGTCCTCGGGATGGCCTGGTCGCGCCTCGGCTTGGACGCTAGCGGCGTGGGTGTGAACTTCGAGGCCGAGGTCGTAGGTCCCATCAGGCGGCTTGCCGATCAGACCATCGACGTCCCGGCCATCGTCGGCGGGATGGTCACGCACGGAAACGCCAGCGACCACGTGGCCGAGACCTACCGCAAGCGGCTCTTCGGCGACCGCACGCTGCAGGACCTGCCCGACCCACAGCACGGCCCGATGTTCGTGATTAACGCGGCGAACCTGCAGACGGGAGCCCTCTGGCGCTTCTCCCGGACGTACGCCGCCGACTGGCGCGTCGGGGTGATTCCGAACCCGACCATCACGCTGGCCACCGCGGTGGCCGCCTCGTCCGCCTTCCCGCCGATCCTCTCCCCGGCGATCCTCCACGTCGACGAGTCGGCCTACACCCCGAACTCCGGTCACGACCTGCAGCACCCGCCGTACACGACCCGGGTGCTACTGACCGACGGCGGGGTCTACGACAACCTCGGGCTGGAGACGGCCTGGAAGCGGTACCGGACGGTGCTGGTCAGCGACGGCGGCGGTAAGATGGGCCCCGAGCCCGCGCTGCCGTGGGACTGGATCCGGCAGCTGCGCCGGGTGTTCGACGTGGTCCACAACCAGATCCGCAGCCTGCGGATGCGCCAGGTCGTCGAGTCGTACCTCCTCCCGGAGAGCTCCCCCGACCACCGCTATGGGGCCCTCTGGAGCACCCGGTCCGACGTCGAGGGGTATCACGTGCCCGGCACGCTCCCCTGCCCGATCGAGGCGACGCAACGGCTGGCGAACCTGCCGACGCGACTCGCCCGCGTGGACGCCACGACCCAGATGTGCCTCATCAACTGGGGCTACGCCAGCGCCGACGCGGCGCTGCGGAAGTACCTCGATGGCTCGCTGCCGGCACCCGCCGGCTTCCCCTACCCGGCCGTCGGCGTGGGGGTAGCTACGGATGCGACGGCCGCGTGACCGGCCGCCCCGCACTGAGCGATCCAGCTCGAACCTGGAGGCCCTGGAGAGCAGATAGACGGACCGATTCGAGAGGGGGTACCGGTGAGCGAGTCGCATGCTCAGGCTGATACCGGAGTGCTGGACGACTTCGAGCAGGAGTACCGGACGGGGATCCTGCGTGCGGAGGAGGCGCCCCCGGCAGCAATTGGCACCGCCGCGGATCTGGCCATGGGGGCCGTGCCCACCACCGCATTCGCCGTGCGCGGCTGCATCCTGACGCCCGAGCGCAAGATCGAGGGCGGCTACGTGCTGGTCGACAGCACGTCGATCGCGGCCGTGGGCGCGCAGCGTCCGGAGCAGGTGCCGGTGATCGAGACCGGCGGCGTCATCCTGCCCGGACTGATCGACCTGCATGGCCATCCCGAATACAACGTGTTCGCGCCCTGGGAGCCACCCACCCAGTACTCCAACCGCTACGCCTGGCGCGACAGCCCGGAGTACGCCCAGGTCATCAAGCAGCCGTGGAGCCAGCTCAAGACCATCAAGGGGACGCTCGCGCGCTACGCCGAGGTGCGGGCCCTGGTCTCCGGCGTGACCGCCATCCAGGGCGCCAGCCTGCAGTATGCCGGCAAGGGTGAGGCGCTGGTGCGCAACGTGGACCTGCGCATCTTCGGGGAGCACCGGGCACGCTCGATCATCGACCTCTCCTCAGTCGGTGACGATGATCGCCGCCGGCTGCGGGCTCAGATCGACGCCGGGGAGGTCACCGCGCTCTACGTGCATCTCGCTGAGGGGGTCGACGCCAAATCCTCGCGAGAGCTCGACGATCTGATCGCCGCCGACCTGCTGACGCCCGCCACGATCATCATCCACGGGACCGCGCTGAGCCGCGACCAGCTCGGTGAGGTGCGCGACGCGGGCGCCAGACTCGTCTGGTCGCCCCAGAGCAACCTCCGCCTGTACGGCAGGACGACGCTGGCTGGCGACGCGCTCGAGCTCGGCATCCCGCTGGGCCTCGGCGCCGACTGGCTCCCGAGCGGCAGCGCCAACCTGCTCGCGGAGCTCAAGGTGGCGCGGCGTACCCTCGCGCTGCAGGGGCATCCCATGTCCGCCCGGCGGCTGGTCAGCATGGTGACCCGGGACGCCGCCCGGATCGCCGGACTCGACCGATATCTCGGCCGGATCGAGCCGGGCCGGCCGGCGGACCTCCTGGTCCTCGAGCGCCGTCGCGACAGCCCGTGGGAGAGTGTGGTCGAGGCGGACGCCTCGTGGGTCGAACTGGTGACGATCGGCGGGAATCTCGTCTACGGGCGAACGGACTGGATCGGGAGTCTGGCCGCGGGGGCCGAGCTCGAGCCGGTGATCGCCTGGGGCAAGCCGCTGTCGATCGACACCACCTACACCGCCGGACCCGCCGCGGCCCCGCCGCCCCGGCTGGCCGACCTCCGCCGCGCGCTCATTGCCCGCTATCCGCAGGTCGGGCCGATCTTCGCCTGATGCGGCCGCCGTCCGGGTGGCTGCCACTTGCGCGACCGACCCGGAGCCTCCAAGCTAGCGGCGATGGAGCAACCGCGATCGAGAGGAGTCGGGCCGTGCCCTTCGAGCCGTCGCATGCCGTCCAGCGGATTCTCGCCCAGTCGCAGCGCCCCGGCAGCCCGCCCGGCGCGGGCATCATCCGGCTGGTGTCGGGAGACCCCGACTTCGCCACACCGGAGTACATACGACGGGCGCTGATCGACGCCATCGAGGCAGGGTATACCCACTACGCCGACGGCCAGGGTGACCCGGAGCTGCGGGCCGCGCTCGCCGAGCAGGCATCGCGCGGCGCCGACGTCACGCCCACCCAGGTGGTCGTGACCCACGGCGGGAGCGGCGCGCTGGCGTCGGCGCTGCTGGCCACCGTCAACCCCGGCGACCGCATCCTCCTGCCCGAGCCAACCTACTCCGCCTACGCCGACGTGGCGGTGATGGCCGGCGCGGAGCCGGTCTTCGTCCCGCAGACCGCCGACTTCCACCTTGACCTCGACGCCCTCGAGGCGGCGGCCGGCGGCGCGCGGCTGGTCGTCCTCTGCCACCCCTGCAACCCGACCGGCGTGGTCTATCGCCTCGACGAGCTCCAGGCGCTCGGCGAGCTGGCGGAGCGGCACGATCTGCTCGTCCTGTCCGACGAGGCCTACGACCACATCGTCTACGACGGCGTGGCGTTCACGTCGACGCTGGCCGTCCCCGCGCTGCGCGACCGCCTGATCTACTGCCAGACCTTCTCCAAGACCTACGCCATGACCGGCTGGCGCCTGGGCTACCTGATCGCGCCACCGGACGTCGCCGCCGCTGCCTCCCGCATCCACCGCTCGCTGGTCGGTCCACTCAACTCGGCCACCCAGCGGGCGGCGCTCGCGGCCGTGACCACGCCCAGCGACTGGCCGGAGCGGATGCGCCGGGAGTACCAGGAGCGCCGCGAACTGGTCGTCCAGCTGCTCGCGGACGTGCCGGGTGTCAGCATGGTGCCGCCGGAGGGGGCCTTCTACGCCTTCATCCACTACGATGCGCCAGTGTCGTCCCGGCAGGTGGCGGCGCTGGCGCGCGAGCACGGGGTCGCGATCCGCAGTGGCTCGGAATACGGCCCGAGCGGCGAGGGTTACGTTCGAGTGGCGTTTTCGAGCAGTCGAGCCGACATCACGGAGGGGCTGATGCGGCTGCGGTCGCTGCTGGCGGGGCTCGACGGGCAGGGCTGACCGGCGCGTCGCCCCGGTTCGTCCTCGTCGCGAGAGGTTGCTTCCAGAGGCTGCGATGCCCCGCTCGGCGCACGCTGTGGAGTGGCAAAGGCCGGAGTCGCGCTGCGGCCCGGTCCGGAGAAGGGACATGGACTCGTTGAGCAACTCGAAGGTGAGTCTCGGCCTGCTCGTCCTGCGCGTGGGCGCCGGGCTGGCGCTGGCGACCCACGGCTACCCCAAGCTCTTTGGCGGCGAGGGCAAGCAGGCGCCGGGCTGGATGGTGCGGGTGGTCGGGAAGAACTTCCCGGCGGCGGTCGAGCGCAGTGGGCCGGCCAACTTCCGCAAGTCGATGGAGCGCATGGAGATTCCCGCGCCCCAGGCAGCCGCCTACCTGTCCGCCCTGGCCGAGTTCGGCGGTGGCCTGGCGCTGGCGTTGGGCTTCGCCACCCGCCTCGTCGCGCCGGCCATCGTCTTCAACATGGGCGTGGCTATCCGCAAGGCGCACTGGTCGACCGGGCTCCACGGCCAGGGCGGCTTCGAGATGGCGGGCCTCTACGCCGTGATCGCGAGTGCGCTCTGCCTGACCGGTCCCGGACGATACTCGATCGATCACCTGCTGAGCGGCAAGGGCGACGAGCACGCGCGCTCCGCCTGATCGCGGCACTCGACGGGGCGGCCGTCGTCGGCCGGGTTGACATCCGGATTCGCCCCCCGCGGCGCGGTCAGTCGGTCCTCGGCCGCCTCACGCCAGGCGGTGTCGGAGCGACGCGGAAAGGCTCCTGGCGGATCAGTGGCGCCCGAGCCGCCTCCGTCGCGGAGGTCCCACCGCCGTGCGCCGGCTCCGCGGCCCGACGCGGCGTGGGGCACCCGGTGCCGGCTGGCGGAGGCGCGGCCGGTTCGAGCAAATGGTCTTTGACCCAATACGTCGGTACCACGGCCGCCCGCCCGTGCTCCGCGCCACCCGCGCTCCAGCCCCTTCAGTGGGCTTCGTCTTTCAGCGCGGCGGCTTGAGCCCCGCGCGCATGCTCCGCCTGCTCCGCGTACCCGACGCCGACTCGGCGATCCGCCGACTCCTCTGCAAATCGCTCTACGGGCAGGCTTCGAACCCGCCCAGCTTGCTGGATCCGACGAACTCGACTTGTCGGGGCGCGATTTATCGCGCCCGAGAATGTCGGTCCTGAGTGGCGCGTCCCGTATGCGAAACTGTCCGAGTCGGGAGGTGGAAGCGTGGAACAACCTGCTATCAGCTTTGCGCTCCGACTCGCGCACCTCGAGGACGCCCCGGCCTGCGCGGCCATCCTGGGATTGCTCCCGGACTGGTTCGGCATTCCGTCGTCCAACGACCGCTACGCCGAGGAGATTCCCCGACTGACCACCGAGGTCGCCGTCGGTGGCGGTCAGGTGCTCGGCTTCCTCACGTTGAAGCGTCATTTCGCGGAGAGCGGGGAGATCTACGTCCTGGGAGTCCGCCCGGAGCTCCACAGACATGGCATCGGTACCGCGCTGGTGAGGTGGGCGGAGGACACGCTCCGCGCGGAAGGACGCCGGTTCCTCCTGGTCAAGACGCTCGGCCCGTCGCACCCCAGCCCACACTACGCGGCCACTCGCGCGTTCTACCGGGCGCGGGGGTTCGCGCCGCTCGAGGAGTTGCCCGATCTCTGGCCGGGGAACCCCTGCCTGATCCTGGTGAAGACGCTCTGACCGCCACCCGGCGGTCCCGGGCTCAGGTGCGACGCCCGTCGAGCCGGATGGTCCAGGGCTCGACAGTGTCGACGCGCAGGTGTGTCTCCCACCAGGGATCGCGCGCCAGCGTGGCGCGGACGGCGTCCTCCGACTCGGCCTCGACGACCAGCACCACCCGGTGCTCGTCCGCCAGCGGCCCGCCCAGCACGACGAAGCCCATCTCGACGAGCCCGTCCATGAAGGCCGCGTGCGCCTCCCAGCCGGACTGGCCCTCCATCGGCCGCGTGGGGTCCCACTGCGGGCCGGAGCGTTTCTCCAGCACGAGGTACGTCTTCATGGCCGCAGTCTAGCATGCCGCCTGCGTCCGATTGGCCCGCGCTGAGCGCCGGTGTCCCGCGATCGCTCCCGACTTGATACCATGGGCGGCGCCGGACGGGGCTCGGTCTCGTCCGTGAGGGCAGGGAGGATTGAGATGGCCGAGAAGGCGGGCTGGACTGGCCGCTTCTACGAGGATTTCGAGGTCGGCGACGTCTACCAGCACCCGCTCGGGCGCACGGTGACGACGACCGACAACATCTGGTTCACACTGCTGACTCAGAACACCGCGCCGATCCACTTCGACCACCACTACGCGGCGCAGACCGAGTTCGGCAAGCCGCTGGTCGATTCGACCTTCACACTGGCGCTGGTGAGCGGACAGAGCGTGACCGACATCTCGCAGAACGTGATGGCCAACCTCGGCTGGGACGAGGTCCGGCTGCCCGCGCCGGTCTTCGAGGGCGACACCATCTACTCGCAGTCGGAGGTGCTCGCCAAGCGGGAGTCGCGCTCCCGCCCGAACGTGGGCATCGTCACCGTCAAGACCACGGGCTACAACCAGGACGGGGTGGCCGTCATCACCTTCACCCGGACGGTCATGGTCTACAAGCGCGGCCACGCACCGAAGATCGCACGCCTGGCGCCGCCGGCGCAGCAGTCGTGACGGCGCGCTGAGCCGGGAGACGGACGGAGGGACTCGATGACCGACAACGCGCGGACGGTGACGCCGCTGGAGGGCGTGCGCGTGCTCGACCTGGGCCGGCACCTGGCCGGCCCCACCGCCGCGATGTTCCTGGGCGACCTGGGCGCCGACGTGATCAAGATCGAGAACCCCGACCACGGCGACGAGGGGCGCGTTTCCGGCCCGCCCTTCTTCGACGGCGAGAGCGCGTTCTTCCTGGCCGCCAACCGCAACAAGCGTTCGGTGGCGCTGAACCTCAAGGTGCCTGAGGGCCAGGAGGTTTTCCGCCGGCTGGCGGCCACGGCCGACGTGGTGATCGAGAACTACCGGCCCGGAGTGATGGACGCGCTCAACGTCGGCTACAAGCGCGTCTCGGCGACCAACCCCCGCATCATCTACTGCTCCATCTCCGGCTTCGGCGTCGACGGTCCCTTTGCCGACCGGCCTGGACTCGACCAGATCATCCAGGGCTTCTCCGGGCTGATGAGCGTGACCGGCTTCGAGGGCCAGGTGCCGGTGCGGGTGGGCATCCCGATCGCGGACCTCCTGACGGGTCTCTTCGGCGCCTACGGCGTACTCGCCGCGCTCCAGGCTCGCGAGCGCACCGGCCGCGGCCAGGAGGTCAGCACGTCGCTGCTCGAGGGCATGGTCGGCATGCTGGCCTTTCAGGCGACGCGCTATCTCAACGGAGCGGGTGTGCCGCCGCCGGCCGGCAACCACCACCCGATCAACGCACCGTACGGCGTCTTCCGCGCCAGGGACGGCTACATCACGGTCGGCGGGACCGGGGACAAGCGCTGGCGCAAGCTGTGTGAGGTGCTGGGGACCGAGGAGTGGCTCGTCGACCCGCGCTTCTCGACCAACGGCGCGCGGCACGCCAACCGGCTGCTGCTGGAGGACCTGATCAGTGAGCGGCTCCAGGCGCACACCGCCGACGAGTGGGAGATCATCCTGAATCAGGCCGGCATCCCGTGCGGTCCGATCTACAACGTGGGCCAGGCGCTCGACCACCCGCAGGTGCGGCATCGCGAGATGGTCGTGGAGCGGCCGCACCCCACAATGGGGACGGTGCGGCTGCTCGGGCTGCCGGTCAAGCTCAGCGAGACGCCGGGCCAGGTGCGGCTCGTCCCGCCGCTGCTCGGCGAGCACACCGACGAGGTGCTGCGCGAGATCGGGATCGACGACGCGGCGATCGCACGGCTGCGTGAGGCGGGCGTTGTCCGCTCGGCCACCGCCGACGCGCCCGCCGACTAGCTGATGGCGGGTCACGGACCCGCCCCCGGCGAACCAGCCCGACCGACGTGTAGGGGCGGGTTTCAAACCCGCCCTCCCCGGCTGACCGCCGCCCGAGGAGAGGGGAAGCGATGGAGTTCGAGACCGGCACGCCCGACGTCCTGTTCGAGCAGCGCGGCGCCGTGGCCTGGCTCACGTTCAACCGGCCGCGATCCCGCAATGCCATGACCTTCGAGATGTACGACACGATCGTACGCTTCTGCGACGCCGTCGAGGCGACGCCGGACGTGCGCGTGGTCGTGCTCACCGGAGCGGGCGACAAAGCCTTCGTCGCCGGGACCGACATCAGCCAGTTCCGCACCTTCACCGACCCCCAGCACGCGCTCGACTACGAGCAGCGCATCGACGGCGTCATCGGCCGGCTCGAGTCCCTGGCGCGGCCCACCATCGCCGCGGTGCGCGGCTACGCCGTCGGCGGCGGCGCCAGCCTGGCCCTCGCCTGCGACCTGCGCATCTGCACGCCCGACTCGCGCTTCGGGGTGCCGACGGCCCGCACGCTCGGCAACTGCCTCTCGATGAACAACTACTCCCGGCTGGTCGACCTGATCGGCCCGGCCCGGACCAAGGAGATGATGTTCACCGCGCGCCTCTTCACGGCGGAGGAGGCCGGCGCTATGGGGCTGGTCAACGAGATCGTCGAGCCCGAGCGCCTCCAGGAGCGCGTGACCGAGGTCGCCGAACTGATCGCCGGCCACGCGCCGCTGACGATCCAGGTGACCAAGGAGGCCGTGCGCCGGGTTCTTCAGCACCGCCGTCCGCCGCGCGCCGAGGAGCTGATCCTGAAGTGCTACATGAGCGAGGACTTCAGGGAGGGGGTCAACGCCTTCCTCGAGAAGCGCAAGCCCAACTGGCAGGGCCGGTAGACGGTTCGGTTTCATCCCGGATCACGACGTGCGTCCAGGCCGCCTCGGCGGGCTTCGTCGTTGAGCGACGCGGTTCAGCGCCGCGCGGCTGTGGCGCCGCACGAACTCGGCCCGGCAGGAACGCTCTCAGATGGCGGCCGCTACCCCCAGTCCGCGGGGTCGAGCGGCGCCCCGTAGTAGGGGGCGTGGCGAAAGGTCAGGCTCAGGTACTGCAGCAGGTCGTCGAACTCCTCCGCCACCAGCGCGCCGACCTCGCGCAGCGCCGCCATCTTGGCGCTCGGGCGGCCGGCGGCGCCCTCGATGATGGCGGCCGCGTGCCCGAAGGCGGTTCCCTCCGGGAGCGTCTCGGTGAAGCGCCCCGCCACCACCGCGATGAGCGGCTTGGTATAGCGGCGCCCCCGGACCACCTCGGCCACGTCTTCTTCGAAGCGCGTCCCCGGCTCGCCGAACAGGACGACGCCCTCCGTTCGCTCGTCCCGCTGGAAGAGCGGGAGCAGCCGCGCCGGCGGCATCCCGATCAACGCGTCGCCGCCGACACTCACTGCCGTGCTCACGCCGAGGCCCACCTTGCGCAGCATCAGCCCGATCTCGGCCGTCATCCCGCCGCTGCGTGAAACCACGCCGATCCGTCCCGGAGCAAACGCGCGCTCGGGGCTGTCGCCACCGATCGCCCCGAGCTTGATCCGGAGGTCGGGATTGATAATCCCGACCGAGTTCGGGCCGACGACCCGCGCCGCGCTGTCGTCCGCCCAGCGCAGCAGGCGTATCGCGTCCTGCTGAGGCACGCCCTCGGTCGCGATCAGGAGGAGCCGGATACCGTGTGCCAGCGCCTCCAGGGAGGCATCGAGCACCGCGCCGGGCGGCACCGAGATCAGCGTCGCGTTCGCGTTGGTTTCGTCCACCGCGTCCTGGACCGTGTCGTAGATTGGTACGCCGGCCACGCGGTCGCTGCCGCCGCGCCCCGGGGTGACCCCGGCGACGACCGGCGTGCCGTAGGCCGCCATGTGCTCGGTCACCATGCGCGCCTCACGTCCGGTGATCCCCTGGATCAGGACGCGGGTGGTCTCGTCGACCAGAACGCTCACCCTGACTCTCCTCCATACCGCTCGTGCATCGCCGCGACCATCACCCGCGCGGCGTCACCGAGGGTGCTCTCCTCCCCGAGATAGCGCGCACCGGCTGCCTCGAAGACCGCGCGGCCCTCGGCGTCGTGCAGCCCGACCTCGCGCGCGACCACCGGGAAGTCGCGTGCCGAGATGCCGGACGCGTCCAGCGCCTGGATCACGCCGCGGGCCACCACGTCGACCTGGGTGTTATTGGTGATGTTGTGGGCCACGAAGAGCCCGTGCACGCCCGGCTTGCCGAGCACCAACCGTGCCAGGCCGGCGACCTTCGACTGGGTGGGGTTGCCGCCGACCTCGGCGTAGTTCGCCGGCTGCCCTCCCGCGCGCACCACGGCGTCGAAGAGGACGAGGCTGGCGCCACCGCCGCCGCAGAGGAAGCCGATGTCGCCTCCCGACAGCTCGAGGTAGCGTGCCGAGCCACGGTAGGGCTCCGCCGCGTTGAGCGCGTTGACCGCCTCCTCGCGGGCCGTCAGTGGCCGCCACACTTTCTCGCTCGCCACCAGCACCTTGCCGGCCAGCTCCGGGTGTCGGAACAGCGCGGCGTCGTCGACCGCCAGCACCGCGCCGACCGCGACGAGCTCGCCGGTGGTGGTCACGGCCAGCGGGTTGACCTCCAGGAGATAGGCGTCAAGCCCGCTGAAGGCTCGCGCCAGCAGCGCAGTCAATTCCCCGAGGCGCGGGAGCACGCGCCCGCCGACGCCCGCCGCCTTCCAGAGCTCGCGGGCGCGGTACTCCGGGAGTCCCTGCAGCGGGTCGAAGGTCGTCGAGGCCAGCGCCTCGGGGGTGCGGTGGGCGATCTCCTCGACCTCGACCCCACCGCGCGCGCTCACCAGCAGCCGCGGGCGGCGCGCCTCGCGATCGAGCGCGACGGACAGGTAGAGCTCGCGGGCGATCGGCACCGGTTCCTCGACCAGAACGTGGCGCACCGGATAGTCGCCGACGTAGCTGCGCAGCAGCGCCGCGGCCTCGGCACGCGCCTCCGCGGAACTGCCGGCCAGCCGCACGGCGCCGGCCTTGCCGCGCCGGCCCACCGGGACGAGGGCCTTCACCACCGCGCGGCCGCCGAAGCCGACCGCCACGTTGGCCGCGGCGCGCGACGTGGCTACCGCGCGTCCGCGCGGTACGGGCACCCCCCAGTGCGCCAGCAGTTCCTTGGCGTGGTGCTCGAGTACCCGCCCCATCCCGCTACCTCACAAGCGCTCGTCGCACCCGGCGGCACAGCGCGCCGACGTCGACCGAGTCGGGAACGGTGGTGTCGATCGCGAGGACGTCTCCGGCAAGCGCGAGCGCCTCGGGCCGCGTCTCCAGACGCCGGCGAAACCGCGGATCGGCAACGTGGTCGGCGTCGAGGTGGATCGGGTGCCGCGCCGTGCGGTCCCGGTAGCGCGCGAACAACGTCTGACCGTCGGCGTGGCACAGGA
>DATKRJ010000237.1:0-4224 GCA_035532355.1 Thermomicrobiaceae bacterium
AGCCGCGCTCTGGCACGACGTGCGGGAGGCCGCGGCGCGCCGCGATGGTGAGCGCTCCGCCGGCGTGAGATCGCCGGAGGAGCCGAAGCCGAACCCGCGGGTCGTGGCCCGCGCCCGCGACAACCTGGTGCACCTCTTCCCGGCGCTCGCCGGGATCCCACTGCAGCGCGCCTGGGCGGGACTGATCGATACGACCCCAGACGCGGTGCCGGTGATCGGCGAAGCCGGACCGGCGGGCTTCTGCCTGGCCACGGGCTTCAGCGGGCACGGCTTCGCCATGGGGCCGATCGTGGGGAAGCTGATGGCCGAGCTGGTGCTCGAGGGCCGGCCCTCGATCGATCTCGCGGCGCTGCGCTACGCGCGCTTCAGCCAGGGCGAGACGGCCAAACCGAAGAGCCTGCTCTGACGCATCGTCCGCTCCGGCGGCCGACCTTGCTATAGGTACGCGCGAGCTGCGCTGGCGCGGCGGCCCGGAGTCACGGACGCCCGCGACGGTGAATGAGTAGCGGGAGGGATTCGCATGGCCGAGGATTTCGTCGCCCGGGCGGAGTTGCGCGCGAACCACGTCGCGCTCAGGGTCCGCGACCTGGCGGGCGCGCTGCGCTTCTATCACGAGCTGATCGGGCTGCCGATCGAGCGCACCGGCGGACCGCCCGACGACCCGAACATCTACTGGCTCCCCGGCGTGCAGCTCATGCGCGCCCCGGGCGACCGCTCGGCGGCGGAGGGGAACCTCGACCACCTGGCGATCGGGATCGAGAACATCGGGGACGTCTGCGCCCGGCTCGACGCGGCCGGGTTCGCGGCCGAGACCCCGCTGCGGCACCGCGGTCGGGCCGACGTGGGCCGCGAGCTGATAATGGCTTACTACCGCGACCCCGAGGGCAACAAGGTCGAACTGCTCAAGTACCTGGAGTGAGCCTCCGCACGGCAGTCGGCCAGAATGAGCAGGAAATAGACAGCTTTCGAGCTTCCTGGTGAGCACCGGGTGGGTTCAGACTCGCACTACCTTGATCGTTCGTTGGGTCGATGGAGAGGAGCGAGTCATGATTCGCCGGTCCGCCGCGAAGGTCTACCACCTGCTGTCCAGCCGACCGGAGCTGGTGACCGTCTGCCTGGCCCTGGCGCTCGGCATCATCTGGGGCGATAACCACTAGACAACCTCTCGACATGGCTCGGGCGTGGCGATCGGACCGCGATCGCGACGCCCGGTCCGTGGCGCCGATGCCAACAGCTTCCTCGCTGTCGGCAGGGTGAACTCCACCGTGTACATCGTCCGCGGCGCGCCACCCCACCCGTGGCGCCGCCCGGGCGATGGCCCGCTCTTCGTGGTCGCGCCTCGGACCTCCGTCGTCCGGACCCTCGTCCACCCCCACCTGGGGACCGCGTGTCGACCCCAGCGTCTCCTCCCGTCCCGCGCCGGTCGCAGTGGTGCCGTGACGGGCCGACCCAGGCCATCCGTCAGTCCGCCGGCGCCCCCGCCCCATCCTGGAAAAGCGGCCAGAACGCATCGCCCAATCCCCCACCAGTGGTCCCGGCTGGCGCCGCCGAGCGTATCGGCAGGGCCGCGCCGTGCGGTACTTCCAGCACACTTTGACAGTCAAACGTCTTGTCGTAACCCGGACTCGATGCCCCTGAAGTCCCGCCCGCCCGGCGTCATGCTAGCGGTGGACGACACGCGCGAGGTCGTCTGGGCATCGCTGCACCGTTCTGACTCGCGTACGACCCACGGACCCGGAGTCAGGCATGGATGCCATCTACCGTCCGCGCGTCGCACGGGCCGTCGCCCTGGTCGCGGCTGCCTACCTTCTCTACTACCTGTTCTGGCGCGCGACTACCACCCTCAATCCGACCGCCCTGGTCTTCTCCGTGATCTTCCTGCTGGCCGAGGCCCAGGGAGTGATGGACCACCTCCTGTTCACGCTCATGTGCTGGGACATCGACCGGAAATCGCCGTTCGGACCCATCGCGCCGGCTCGGGTGGACGTCTTCGTCCCGACCTACAACGAGCCGCTCGACGTGCTCGAGGCCACGCTCACGGGCTGCGTCGGGATCAGCTACCCCCACGTCACCTACGTGCTCGACGACGGGCGCCGGCCGGAGGTGGCGGCGCTGGCCGAGCGGCTCGGCTGCCGCTACCTGACCCGCGGGGACAACCAGCACGCCAAGGCGGGCAACATCAACGCCGCGCTGGGTCGGACCGACGGGGAGTTCATCGTCGTCCTCGACGCCGACATGGTCCCCCAACCCGACTACCTCGACAAGACACTCGGCTACTTCGTCGACGAGAAGGTCGCGCTGGTGCAGCTGCCGCAGGAGTTCTACAACCTCGACTCGGTCCAGCACGTGTCGAGCATGCGCGACTCGGGCGCATGGCACGAGCAGCAGCTCTTCTACCGGGTGATCCAGCCCGGCAAGAACCGCTGGAACGCCGCCTTCTGGTGCGGGAGCCCGTCGGTGGTCCGGCGCGCGGCGCTCGAGTCCATCGGCGGCGTGGCGACGGAGAGTCTGACCGAGGATCTGCTGACGACGATCCGCCTGCACCGCCGCGGCTGGCGTACCGTCTACCACGACGAGGTGCTGGCCATCGGCATTGCCCCGCAGACGCTGGAGGCCTTCTCCGTCCAGCGGCGCCGCTGGGCCCAGGGGACGATGCAGGTGCTGCGCAGCCGTGACAACCCGCTGCTGGGCCGGGGGCTCACCCTGCCGCAGCGGCTCAACTACTTCGCCTCGATGGTGACCTACTTCGACGCGCTGCAGAAGCTGGTCTACATCCTGGTCCCGTCGGTCATCCTGGTCAGCGGGATGCTCCCGCTGCGCGTCAACGCCGTCGACTTCGCCCTCCACTGGATTCCGTACGCGGCGCTCGGCATGGCGACCAACTTCGCCCTCGGGCGCGGCCGCTTCGCGCTGTGGCCGGTGGAGCGCTACAACGTGCTCAAGATGTTCACGTTCATCGGCGCGATGACCGCGCTCGTCTGGCCAAAGGGGCTGCGCTTCCGGGTCACGCCGAAGCAGTTCCAGGGCGACATGCGCTCGCGGGACCGCCGCTGGGTCATCCCGCACGCGGTGGCGCTGGCCGTCACCACCGCGGCCATCACCCTCGGGCTGTTTACGACCGTGCGACACCTGCCGCAGGCGACCGGCCAGCGCGACATCGTGCTGCTCGCGATTCCCTGGGCTCTCGTGATCGCCGGGATGCTCGCCGCGGCGATCGTGGGGGTCGTCAAACGACTCTACCAGCGCGGCGCCTATCGCTTCCCGGCACAGTTCCCCGCGCAGATCGCGGTCGACGACGAGCGGATCACCGCCATCGCGCGCGACATGTCGCGCTATGGGGTCGGCCTGAGCGTGACCGTGTGCGTCCCGGTCGGCTCCATTGCCCCGGTGACCCTCTACCTGCCCGACGGCCCGTTGACCGTCGAGGCCGAGGTGGTGCACCGCCACCGGCACGCCGCCGGGGATCAAAGCCTCGGGCTCCGCTTTCGCGCCTTGACCGACGACGACGCGCGCCGCATCGTGAGCTACCTCTACGTCACGCTGCCGCGCGCGGCGACCCGGGGCGTCCCCGTGCCGGCGTTCCAGCCGGTGGCGCTCCCGATGGGACGGGCCGGCAGCTTGCCGGCGACCGCCGTCGGGGACTGAGGGTCGAAGCACCCGCGATCGACCGGTAGGGTCCGCGGGCACTGCGCGGAGGTCTCCGGCGGCCAGCCGGCTTCCGCTACCCGCGCTCGAGCTCGGCCAGCTTGGCGAGCCGCCGCCGGAAGCGCTCCTCGCCGCCGAACCGCGCGTCGACGAAAGTCCGCAGCAGGTCGAGTGCCAGCCAGTCCCCGACGATCCTGGCTCCCAGGCAGCAGACGTTGACGTCGTCGTGCTCGACCGCCTGATGCGCCGAGTGGACGTCGTGGCACACCGCCGCCCGTACCCCCGGGAACTTATTGGCGGCGATGCAGGCGCCGACACCGGTGCCGCAGACCAGCACGCCCCGCTCGGCGCGGCCGTCCCGCACCGGCTCGCAGACCCGCCGCGCGACGTCCGGGAAGTCGACCGGTTCAACAGAGTCGGTCCCGACGTCGTCGACGGCGTGCCCCCACTCGCGCAGGGCCGCGACGACCGCACCCTTCAGCGGGAATCCGGCGTGGTCCGCGCCGACGACGATCCGCATAGTCATCTCCTCACGATCACGGCTCGATCCGGCGGACGAACGATCGCACGCGGCGCGGC
>DATKRJ010000238.1:0-4598 GCA_035532355.1 Thermomicrobiaceae bacterium
TCGGATCGAACGGCGCGGCGATGGGCGCGCCGAGCGCCATCAGGATGAGCGCCACGAGGACGACGCCCCCGATCACCGCCCCGCGGTTCCGTCGCAGCCGCTTGAGGGCGTCGCGCCACAGGCCGCCGGCGCGGGGCGCCAGTCGCAGCTCGGGCGTGGTCGCGGTGGCGCCGGTCATGCCCGGCGCCTCCTCCGCGCACCGCATCCGGTTTCCCGGGCGACGAGGAGCCGGCGGCATCGGGCGGTGGAGTCCCCCAGGTCGCGCGCGCGGCGGTGACGTGATGGGCCGCGGCCGCTGTCAGTCATAGCTGATACGCGGGTCCAGCAGCGAGTAGAGCAGGTCAACGAGCAGGTTGACGACGACGTAGACCAGCGCGGCCAGCAGCACGACGCCCTGCACCACCGGGAAGTCCTTCTGGAGGATGGCGTCGACCGCCATGCGCCCGATCCCTTGCCGCGCGAACACGATCTCCACGACCACCGCTCCTCCGAGGAGCGCTCCGAACTGGAGGCCGACGATGGTGACGACCGGGATCAGGGCGTTGCGCAGGGCGTGCCGCACGATGATCGTCCGGCCCGCCAGCCCCTTGGCCCGCGCCGTCTGGACGTACTCCTGCCCCAGGACCTCCAGCATGCTCGAGCGGACCAGGCGCGCGATGATCGCGGCGGCACTGAAGCCGAGCGTCAGGGCCGGGAGGATCAGGCCGCTAATTCCCGACCCGCCGACGACGGGAACCCAGCGGAGCCGCACGGCGAACACGAAGATGAGCATCAGGCCGAGCCAGAAGCTGGGAATCGAAACCCCCAGCAGCGCCCCCGCCATGCTGATGCTGTCGAGCCAGCTGTTGTGCCGGACCGCCGACGCGATGCCCAGCACGACGCCGAACACGATGGCGAACGACATGCCGGCCAGCGTGAGCTCCAGCGTGCTCGGGAACTGGGTCAGGATCATCTGGCGGACGGGCTGGCCGTTGAAGATCGACCGCCCCAGATCACCGTGGACCAGCCGCGACAGGAACGTCAGGTACTGGCGGTAGAGCGGCTGGTCTAGGCCGAGCTGCACCCGAATCCGCTGCACGTCCTGCTGGGTCATCCCCGGGCTCTGGCTGGCGATCGCCTCGGCGGGATCCCCGGGGAGCAGGTGGACCATCATGAAGACCAGCGTCAACACCCCGAGGATCACCGGAATCGCACGCAGCAACCGCCCGCGGACATAGGTTCCCACGGATCATCCCTTGAGCCACGCATCGTAGAACCAGAAGTAGCCGCCGGTGTCGTGGAACATGCCCTGGAGCTTGTTGGTCGCCGCCGACAGGTTCGACAGGTAGTAGATCGGCACCAGCGGCGCCTTCTCCATCAGCGTGCGGCTCGCCTGAGCGTAGATCTGCTTGCGCTGATTCGGGTCGAGCGTGGCATCGCCCTGGTCGAAGAGCGCGTCCATCTGGGGATCCTTGAACTGCGCGAAGTTGAACCCGCCGATGCTGCGTGAGCCGAAGTAGATCCCCATGATGTCCGGGTCCTGGTAGACGGCGATCTTGAAGTCGATGTTCTGGTCGCCGCGCCGCTCTGCGGCGGTGAGCGCGGTACCGGCGATCGCCTGGATGTCGATCGTGATGCCGAGCGGCTTGAGCTGAGCCTGGATGATCTGCGAGATCGACGAGTACTCCGGCAGCGTGCTGATCAGGCACTTGAGGTTGAACGGCTGGCCGTTCTTGACGCGTACCCCGTTCGACCCCATCGTCCAGCCGGCCTGGTCCAGCAGTTGCTGGGCCTTGGCCTGATCGTAGCTGTAGACCGTCTCGACCGACGCGTCGTAGCCGAAGGTGGCCGGGCTCAGCGGCGTGCCGGCCGGCTGGAACACGTTGAAGTAGAGCGTCTTCAGGATGTCGGCCTTGTTGATCGCGTAGTTCATCGCCTGCCGCACCTCGAGCTGGTCGAAGGGCGGTTTGGCCACGTTCAGGTCCATCAGGAATGGGCCGCCGGGTCGCGGCGCGATGAGCATCTGGTAGTTCGCGTCACTCTTGACCCGGGCCACGTTCTGCCACGGCACGAAGTCGATGAACTGCGCCTCGCCGGTGTCCAGCAGCGCCTGACGCGCCGAGTCCTCCGGCACGAAGCGGAACGTGATCTGGTCGAGGTAGGCGGCACCCTGGTGCTTGAAGGTCGTCGGAGCCCAGTTGTAGTCCGGGTTCTTGACGATCGTGCAGGTCTGCTTCTGCACCCACTCCTTGAACATGAACGGGCCGCTGCCCACCGGGTTGAGCGGGAAGTTGTCGCCGTACTTCTTGACCGCGGTGGGCGACACCATGCCCATGAAGGCGGTCGAGAGGCCGCCCAGGAAGGGGGCGAAGGGCTTCGAGAAGTGGACGGTCACGGTCGAGTCGTCGACCACGTCGGTCCCGGTGTAGAACGCGCCCAGGATGGCGATGGCCGAGGACGACTTGGTGGCCGGATCCTTGATGCGGTCGAGCGTGAACTTGACGGCGTCGGCGTTGAACGGCGTGCCATCGTGGAACTTGACGTCCTTGCGCAGCGTGAGGGTGTAGCTCATGCCGTCGGGCTGCAGCTTCCAGGACGTCGCGAGCGACGGGTAGAGCTGGTACTGGTCGTCCATCGCCAGCAGCATGTCGAACATCTGCATGTCGATGGTGTGGGCGTTGACCCCGGACAGTCCGTTGGGGTCGAGGCCGGTCGGCTCCGAGCCGTCGCCGTAGGTAAGTTGTCCGCCCGTCTTGATGGCGGCGGCGGCCTGGGTCGACGTGGCAGCCGGGCTGGCGGCGGGCGACGACGCGGCACGGGCCGGCTGCGCGGTGGGGATCACGGTGGGGGTGGTGACGACCGCCGCGCTGGTCGCGGGAGCCGGCGAACTCCCGCCGCACGCGGCGAGCAGACCGGCGATCACCGGCGCCGCCAGGCCCATCCCGAGCGCGCGCTGGAGGACGTCCCTCCGGCTCAGCCCACCTTCCAGGACTTCCCCGAAGAGGTCATCGAGGCCCGGATGGTCCCACATCGGTTATCCCTCCTCAGCTGGAAACGCGCGATCGTCGCGTCGTCGTCGGATTCGCCGTGGTGATGTCTCTCGGAAGGGGGCCACGCACCGACCCCGGTGAGGTCGGGCACCGGCAGCGGTGGCGACCGGCCACGGCCGCCACATCATAGCGACGCGGGTTCGGGCTCGCTGCCGCGCACGTTGGTATCCGATCCCACGCACGGCCAATCTAGCACCGTCGCCCGCGGCTGTCAATCGTTTCCGTCGACTGCTGATCCATTGACAGGCGTACCCCGGCGCCAACATAATCCATACGAGCGGATTCCGACGATAGGTGAGTAGTAGATGACGGATTTAGATGCGGTCGATCGCTGTCTGGTGGCCCTGCTGCAGGTCGACGGGCGACTGTCGCACGCGGAGCTGTCGCGACGCCTGGGCGTTCCCGAGCCGACGGTCCGGCGTCGGCTCAAGCACCTGCTCGAGGGCGGCGTGATGCAGATCGTCGCCGTCCCCAACCCCCACAAGATCGGGTACGGGATCCACGCCATCGTCGGGTTGCGCATCCGGCCGGGGAAGTCGACGGACGTGGTTCGGCATCTGCAGGCGTTGCGGGAGGTGCGTTACGTCGGAGTGACCGCGGGCGCCTACGACATCGTCGTCGAGGCGCTGTTTCGCGACAACGACGGCTTTCGCGAGTTCCTGACCGAGACGCTCGGCGGGATCGACGGGCTGGTCGGGACGGAGACGTCGTACGTGCTGGAGGTGGCCAAGCGATCGTACAAGGTCGGACTCGCGGCGGACATCGACGGGGAGTCCTGCAACGCCGAGGATCAGGCGGTCCTGCGGCGCTGCCTGGCGGCGCTTCGAGATCTCGGGGAAGACACGGAGCCGCGCTGACGTCGAACTGGTGTGGGGAAGGGTGCCGCGCTGCCGTGTCGTCGTATCCCGCCGGCAGCCTCTCGCGCGGCCTCTCGCGTCCGCCGGTGCCGTCGGTCCGGGTGCGTTAGCGCAATCAGCGGAACTCCTGTCCGATCCTCGTGCTCCCGCGGCCCGTCGGGGCGCGATGCATCGCGCCCGCATGAGTCTGATCGGCCCGCCGACCATCGCGAGAGCCGCTGTTAGTGAAGGGGAGAGGCATGGACACGGTGGAGCAGCTCGTCGACGTGCCGAGCGTCGGCTTCCCCGTCTGGTCGCCGGACGGTGAGACGCTCGCCTACCTGCTCGACCGGCCGGGTGCCGGCTGGCAGCTCTGGTGCTGCGCCCTCGCGACCGGCGAGCGCCGGGCACTGAGCGAGCGGCCGGTGGCCGGGGTGCGACCGAGCTGGTCACCGGACGGGCGCCGGCTGGCGGTGGTGCGCGGCAACGCCGAGGGCGGCTCGGACGTCTGGCTGGTCGACGCGGCCGCTTCGGTCGAGGAGCGGCGGCTGGTCGGTGGAGCCTGGGAGACGCGCTCGCCGAGCTTCTCACCGGACGGAACCCGGCTGGCCTTCGTCGGCGGGCAGGCGGGCAGCCTCGACGTCTGGGTCGTCGACGTCGACGGCGGTGAGGCGCGCCGGCTGACCGAGCGGACCAACCCCCTCGACGAGCCGCGCTGGACCCCGCGCTGGTC
>DATKRJ010000239.1:0-19470 GCA_035532355.1 Thermomicrobiaceae bacterium
CGTTGCGTCAGCCCGGCGACTTATGGTCATTGACAACATACGTCGGTACCACGGCCGCCCGCCCGTGCTCCGCGCCACCCGCGCTCCAGCCCCTTCAGTGGGCTTCGTCGTTCAGCGCGGCGGCTTGAGCCCCGCGCGACGCTGCCGGCCAACGCGGGTCGGTCCTCGGCCGCCTTACGCCAGGCGGTGTCGGCTGGCGGAGGCGCGGCCGGTTCGAGCGGCTGCTCGATCTCTCGCCACGCACCGTCCCGCGGCCACTCGCTCTACGACGTGTAGAGCGGCTCGGCCACGCCGGTGGCCTTCATCGCCGCGCGGCTGACGTCGCCGATGAACTGCTCCCCCACGTGCTGGTCCGCCAGGTTCTCGCAGAAGACGCTGACGAGCAGCGTCCCCTTGCCGGTGGTGATGAAGCCGACGTCGTTGGTCACGCCCTTGACGCTGCCGGTCTTTGAGCCCCAGCGGATGTCCGGCCCCTCGGGCAAGTAGCGCGAGATCCGCTTGGTGTTCTGCTGCTTCTCCAGCATCGCGATCATGCGGTCGCACGACCCCGGCGACGCGGCGCGCTTGGCGAGGATTGCCTGCAGCGCCTTGACGTAGTCGTTGGACGTCGCCCAGTTCTCCTGCTGCCGCCCCTCGGCCGGCTTGCCCTGCATCTTGCGCGCGAGCGTCGAGTGCTGCATCCCGAGCGAGCCGATGACCTCGTTGACGTGGTCCATGCGCGCCATGTCGATCAGGATGTTGGTCGCCGTGTTGTCGCTGATCGAGATCATCAGGTAGATCAGATCCTCGAGCGTCGGGCTGAGCCCCTCGTGCAGGTGCAGCAGCACGCCCGAGCCGACCGCCTTCTCCTCGTTGCGCAGCACGTACTGGTTGTCGAGAGCGCGCTCGCCCCGGTCGATCTGCCGGTAGATCGTCACCATCAGGGGGATCTTGACCGTGCTGGCCGCCCCGAACTGGCGGTCGCCGTTGTGGCTGAAGGTGGCTCCGTCCGGGCCGACCAGCGTCACGCCCACCACGCCGCCGCTCGCCTCCGCCTTCCGAATCAGGTCCTCGACCTCGCCCCAGTTCGTGTCGCCCACCATGGCACCCTCTCCGCTCATGCCGACGCGCCCCGCAGCGCCGCCGGCTGCTGCTCCATCACCGAGGAGCCCCGCACGATCAGCTCGGGTCGCACGTCGACCCGCCGCCGCGCCCGGCCCTTACCCTCGATCAGATTCAGGATCTCCTGCACTGCCGTCAAGCCGATCCAGTAGAGCGGCACCGCGATCGTCGACAGTGCCGGGGTTACCATCGCCGCCAGGTCCGAGCCGCCGAACCCCACCACTGCCAGGTCCTCAGGCACCCGCCACCCGTGGCTGAGCGCCCAGCGCATCGCCCCGATCGCCATCAGGTCGTTAAAGGCGAACACGGCGTCGACCGTCACCCCCTCGGCCGCCAGCAGCGCCATCGCCTCGTAGCCTCCCTGGAAGGTGTTCGCCACCCGCCGCCGCAGCTCCGGCCGCTCCGGGATGCCGGCCCCTTCCAGCGCGCCCCGGTAACCCGCCGCCTTCACCTCGTCGATCTGGTTGGGGTAGTCCAACCCGAGGTAGGCGATGCGACGCCGCCCGAGCTCCAGCAGGTGCCCGGTGGCCAGCCGCCCGCCCGGCTCGTATCCGGTCCAGATCACCGTCCCCTCGAGGTCCGGCACCTCGCGGTTGACCAGCACCACCGGGTAGGCCCGCACGGCCGCGGCGAGGATCTCGTCCTCGAGGCGTGAGTTGCAGACGATCACCCCACCGACGCGCTGCCCACCCAGCCGCTCCAGCGCCTGGCGCTCCCGGTCCGGGCTGCCCGCCGTGTGGCACAGGAAGACGCTGTACCCCGCCGCGAAGGCGCCGTCTTCCACCCCGCGCGCGATCTGGGGGTAGAACGGCTGCGTGATATCGGGCACCACCAGCCCCAGCACCGGCGACTTCCGCGTCGCCAGGCTGCGCGCCAGCGAATTGGGCTGGTAGCCGAGCTCCAGGATCGCCGAGTGCACCCGCTGCCGCGTCGTCTCGGCAACCTCGCCCTTGTCGTTGATCACCCGAGAGATCGTCTGGCGCGACACTCCGGCGCGCCGCGCCACGTCCTCGAGCGTCGGCGGTCGCTCCCGCCCCGCGTTGTCCATCCGTCTCCCCCGTGCGATCCCCCTATTGACCGGCGGCGCGGGCCGGTGCTAGATTGTGAGCGCTCACGGGAGCGTTCACGGCAAGGCTAGTGCCCGCCCGGCCCGCCGTCAAGACCGGTTTGCCGGCGCGGAAAGTCCCGATCCTGAGGAGGAGCGACTGTGTACGTCATGAACCAGCCCTGGGTCGACTTCGACGCCCTGCGGCAGCGCACCGACCTGGCCATCATCCCCACCGGCGCTGTCGAGGTCTACGGCCCGCACCTGCCCACCGGCACCGACACGATCGTGGTGACCCACATCGCCAACCGCGTCGGCGACGCCCTCGGCGCTCCCGTCCTGCCCACGCTGCCGGTCGGCTTCTCTCGCTCCCTCGGCGATTTCCCCGGCACGCTCAACATCTCGACGGCCACCCTCTCCGCCTACGTGCGCGAGACCGCCGAGAGCGTCATCCCCTGGGGCATCAAGCGCATTCTATTCATTAACTCCCATCGCGGCAACATCGGCCCGATCGGTGAGGTCGCCCTCGACCTTCAGGCCCGCTACGGTGTCCGCTGCGCCCAGGTCTTCTGGTGGGACTACGCCGCCGCGCTCGTCAAGGACATCGTCGAGACCGGCCCGCACGCCAACGGCCACGCTTCCGAGATCGGCACCTCGATCATGCTGTATCTCGAACCCGACCTCGTCGTCCGCGACCGGATCGAGAACCGCACCCCGACCGCGGCCGTTCCCTACGGCGACATCACCCAGTACCAGGGCATGCGCGCCCGCTCGGCGACGGGGGTCGTCGGCAACCCGACCGTCGCCAGCGCCGAGAAGGGCGCCGAGATCGTCCGCCGCGCGGTCGAGCGCATCCTGGGCTTCGTCCACGACGAGTTCGGCGGCTAACGGGGAAGAGGGATCTATGGCCACGGTCAAACCCGGCTTCACCATCGTCAAATCCATCCAGCGGCCGGATTCCGGCCTCGTCGCCGCGTTCCAGGGGCTCGTCGCGGCGAACATCTCGGACGTCCAGGGACGGCAGGGGACGATGGACGCCCGCATCAAGCCCATCTACCTGCCGATGCCGTCCCTCTGCGGCCCCGCGGTCACCGTCAAGGCACGCCCCGGGGACAACCTGGTGGCCTTCAAAGCCATCGAACTGGCCCAGGCGGGAGACGTCATCGTCATCGCGGGCGGGTATGATCCGAACTACACCGTCTGGGGCGGCATAATGAGCTCGATGGCCAGGGCCAAAGGCATCGCCGGCGTCGTCACCGACGGGCTGGTCCGCGACGTCGCCCAGACCCGGGAGGTCGGGTTCCCCGTCTTCGCCATCGGCCTCACCCCAACGGGTCCCACCAAGGACGGCGTCGGCCAGCTCAACACGCCGGTCGCCTGCGGCGGGGTCGTGGTCTTCCCGGGCGACATCATCGTCGGCGACGAGGACGGCGTGGTCGTGGTACGACGTGACGAGGCGCCGGCCGTCCTCGAGCGCACCCACGCCCGGGTGGCCCTCGAGCAGGGCTGGCTCGCGCGCATCGCCCGCGGCGAGCTGTTCTTGATGGACTCGGACGACGAACTGCGCGCGCGCGGCGCCGAGGTCATCGACTGAGCCGCGGGTCGGCCGGCACGGCCCGCTGAGGTGAGTCGGGCCGCCGGGCCGGACGAGCGTTGTCGAGGGCATTGCAGGTATCATCCGCCAGGAGGAGGCGAACATGGACCAATCCCGCGATGTCGTGGTCGGGTCGGGTCGGGTCGAGCGCACGGCGCGAGGCCTGGTCGGTCGAGCGCTGTCGCGCCGCGCGCTCCTGAAGGGGTCGGCCGTCGTCGGGGCCGGGGCCGGTATCGCGACGCTGCTGGCCGCCTGCGGCGGCTCGACCGCGCCGACCGCCACCACGACCTCATCGACGTCGACCGCGACTACCGGTGGGACCGGCGCGAGCACCCAGACGACGGGAACCACGGGCGCGACACCCACGACCTCGACGAGCGCGCCTCCCGGTGGTGTCGCCACCCCGGGTGCGGCCCAGACGGTCCCGGCGGGCACGCCCGGTGGCACGCTCAACTTCGGACTGCTGCGCGATCCGATCGCCTTCGACCCGCATATCGCCTACGGCGCGTCCTCGGCATCACTGCAGGGCAACGTCTACGACACGCTGGTGACCTACGACCAGCAGGGCAACATCGTGCCGTCCCTGGCCAGCTCCTGGGAGATCCAGAATTCCTCCAAGACCTATGTCTTCCACCTGCAGTCGGGGGTCACCTTCCACGACGGCACCGCGCTGACGGCCGACGACGTCGTCTACACGTTCGACCGCATCCGGGATTCCGCCACCGCGGCCGAGCTGCGCCAGGAGCTGGCGAACCTCGACAGCTACACCGCCACGGATAGCACCACGGTCACCGTCAATCTCAAGCAGCCCTACTCGGTGCTGCTGTCGGTTCTGGCGAGCCAGTGGGCCTATATCGTCAGCAAGGCCTGGGGCCAGGCCGGCAACGACTTCAAGAAGAAGATGAACGGCACCGGACCGTTCAAGCTCGGCACCTTCGAGCCGCAGGTCAAGTACACCCTGGTCAAGAACGACAAGTACTGGGTGCCCAACCGCCCCTACCTCGACCAGATCGTCGAGACCGTCATCGCCGACGACACCGCGCGCATGAACGCGTTCAAGAGCGGCCAGATCAACTTCGTCGAGTACGTCCCCTGGCAGAACATGGACGAGCTCTCGACGAACTCCGCCGACAAGATGTACCTCGGGTACGACACCTTCAACCTGGTGCGCCTCAACCCGCAGAAGCCGCCACTCGACAAGCCCGAGGTGCGCCAGGCGCTCAACTTCGCCATCGACCGCAAGGCCTGCATCGACGTCGCGTTCGGCGGCAAGGGCCAGCCCATCACCGTCGGCCTGATTCCACCGGGTAGCTTCTGGTACAACCAGCAGCTCGACGGCCACTGGACCTACGATACAGCCAAGGCAACCTCACTGCTGCAGCAGGTGGGCCTGAAGCCCTCCGACCTCAAGCTCTCCTTTGACGTGGCGAACATCTCCGTCCACAGCGATACGGCCCAGGCGGTCCAGTCGCAGCTACAGAAGTGGGGCGCGACCGTCACCATCGTGCAGCAGGACGTCCCGACGCTGACCAAGCGGCGCTCCACCGGCGACTACCAGATGATGATGGACGGCCTGGGCGATCCGTGGCCCGACCCCGACTTCTACACCACCTACTTCGGCAAGGGCGGCGCCAGCTACGCGGCGGGCGTGAACTTCGACGACCCGAAGATCGACGCGCTGCTCGACCAGGGTCGCACCGAGACGGACAACACCAAGCGCAAGGCCATCTACGCCCAGGTCGAGCAGCAGCTGTTCGTCGACGCGCCCTTCATCTTCATCCTCTGGCGGCCGCAGGTGGAGGCCAGCATCGCCGGCATGCAGGGGTACTCGCACATCCCCGGCATCGGCCTGGCGTCCGAGCGCTTCATGCTCAACGTCTGGTTCAAAAAGTAACGGTTCGCGGCCGGCGCGGCACCGTCCCTGAGCGTTCGGTGCCGCGCCCAGTGGCTCGACGTCCCGTCGTGAGTTCGAGGAAGTCCAGCCCGTGATTGCCTACATCATTCGCCGGTCCATCTCGACCGTGGTCCTGCTGCTGCTGATCGCCACGGTCGTCTTCCTGTTCCTGCACCTGCTGCCCGGGGATCCGGCCATCACGATCCTCGGCGGGATCGACTCGACTCCCGACTCCAGCGCCATCGCGCGCGTCCACCAGGAGTTGGGGCTGGACCGCCCGCTCTATGTCCAGTACGTCGACTGGCTCGGCAACCTCGCGCGCTTCAACCTCGGCAATTCGTTCACCTCCGACACCTCCGTGGGCGCGGAGCTGATGCGGCGCCTGCCGCGGACGCTGATGCTCATCATCCCGGCCGAGGTGCTCGCGATCGTCATCGGCATCCCGCTCGGCATGGCCGCCGCGCGGCTGCGGCGTACTGCCTGGGACCCCACGATCTCCGCGCTCGCGCTGCTCGGCTTCTCGACGCCCGTCTTCGTCAGCGGCCTCCTGATGGTGCTCCTCTTCTCGCTCAAGCTCCACTGGCTGCCCTCCGGCGGCTTTGTCTCGCCGGCGGACGACTTCGGCGGCTTCCTGCGCGCCGCCATCCTGCCGGTGATCACGCTGTCGCTGGGGCCCATGGCGACCACTATGCGCATGACGCGCTCCTCGATGCTCGAGCAGATGGGCCTGGACTACGTCCGGACGGCGCGCTCCAAGGGCGTGAACGAGCGGATCGTGCTCTACCGCCACGTCCTGCGCAACGCCCTCCTGCCGGTGGTGACCATCCTCGGCCTCCACGTGGGCTTCATGTTCGCCGGCAGCGTGCTCGTCGAGGACATCTTCAACTGGCCCGGCATCAACTCCTACCTGCTGACCGCCATCGGCGCCCGCGACTACCCGGTCGTCCAGGGTATCGTGATCGTCGTCGCCACCATCTTCATCCTGATCAACTTCGTCACCGACCTGTCGTTCGCGGTGCTCGACCCGCGCATCCGCTACGAGTGAGGCTGGGAGCATGGCGAGAACCGCGATCGGCGACACCACCACGCTGGCACCACCGCGGCGCTCGCTCGGCTTCTCGAGCTGGGTCCGTTGGTTCTATGGCAACCCACGCGTCCTCCTGAGCGGCGGATTCGTGCTCCTGCTGCTGTTCGTCGCCATCGCCGCGCCCCTGCTCACCCGCTCCGACCCCAACTCGATGAACGCCACCCATCGCTTCCTCGCGCCGGGCTCGCTGGGCTGGCTCGGCACCGACCAGTTTGGGCGCGACGTGTACGCCCGCATCCTCTACGGCGCGCGCCTGAGCATGGTGGTCAGCGTCTCCGCCGTGGGGATCGCCGTCATTCTCGGCGTCCTGATGGGCATGGCGGCGGCGTTCTTCGGCTCTCCCGTCGACGTCGTCCTGATGCGCATCGTCGACGCGATCCTGAGCTTCCCGCCCATCCTGCTGGCCATCTTCGTGGTGGCGTTCCTCGGCTCGTCGCTCACCAACATCATCATCGTCATCGGCATCCTCTACGTGCCACAGTTCGCCCGCGTGGCCTACAGCTCGTCGCTCGCGGTCAAGGAGAACGACTACATCCTGGCCGCCCGGGCGGTCGGCGCCACCTCGGGGCGCATCCTGGTGCGTGGCGTCCTGCCCAACATCATGGCCCCGCTGCTCGTCCAGATGTCCCTCTCGGCCGGCACCGCGATCCTGCTCGAGGCGGGCCTGAGCTTCCTCGGCCTCGGCCCCCCGCCGAATATCCCCTCCTGGGGCCGGTTGATCGGAGAGGCGAGCCGCTTCATGGTCCAGGATCCCTGGGGGGTCGTCTTCCCCTCGGTCGTGATCTCGGTTGCCGTGCTGGCCTTCAACGTCCTCGGCGACGCGCTGCGCGACCGCCTCGACCCACGCCTGCGGCAGTAGTCCGCGCCCGCGCCTGCACGCGTACAATCCGGGGTGGGAGATCGGGCTCCCGGGCCGACCCGCACCCGAAAGGCACGGACATGCGCGCCATGGTTCTCGACGCACCGGGCCGGCCGCTCCGGCTGGCTGACCTGCCGGTCCCGCGGCCGGGCGCGGGGCAGGTGCTGGTGCGCGTGCACGCCTGTGCCGTCTGCCGGACGGACCTCCATGTCGTCGACGGGGAACTGCCGGACCCCACGTTGCCGATCGTCCCGGGGCACGAGATCGTCGGCGACGTCGTGGCCACCGGCCCCGGCGCGGCGCGCTTCACGGCCGGCACGCGGGTCGGCATCCCCTGGCTGGGCTACACCTGCGGCCACTGCCGTTTCTGTACCTCCAGCCGCGAGAACCTTTGCGAATTCGCCCGCTTCACCGGCTACCAGCTCAACGGCGGCTACGCCGAGTACACCGTCGCGGACGAGCGCTTCTGCTTCCCGCTGCCCACCGACTATCCGGATCTGCAGGCGGCGCCGCTGCTGTGCGCCGGGCTCATCGGCTACCGCTCGCTGCGCCTGGCCGGGGACGGTCAGCGGCTCGGGCTCTACGGCTTCGGTGCGGCGGCCCACATCGTGATCCAGGTGGCCCGCTACCAGGGGCGCGAGGTGTATGGCTTCACTCGTCCCGGCGACCAGGACGGCCAGCAGTTCGCCCTCGGCCTCGGCGCGGTGTGGGCCGGTGGTTCCGACACGCTCCCGCCCGAGCCGCTCGACGCCGCGATCATCTTCGCGCCGGCCGGGGAGCTCGTGCCGGCGGCGCTGCGGGCGGTCGCGCGGGGCGGGGTCGTCGTCTGCGCCGGGATCCACATGAGCGACATCCCCTCCTTCCCCTACGCCATCCTCTGGGAGGAGCGCATGGTCCGCTCGGTCGCCAACCTCACGCGTCGTGATGGTGAGGAGTTTCTGGCGCTGGCGCCCCGCGTGCCGGTCCGCACCCAGGTCCAGCCGTTCCCGCTCGAGCAGGCCAACGCGGCGCTCGACGCGCTTCGGGCGGGGCGGATCGAGGGCGCGGCCGTGCTCGTGGTCGACGAGGCGCTGGCGAGCCGAGGCTGACTCCGGTCGCGGCCTGAGACTACCCTCGCGCCTCCCACTCCCGGCGCAGTATCCCGTAGAGGTACATGTCCCAGGTCCGGCCGTCGCGCTCCAGGAACTCTCGAAAGACGCCCTCCCGCCGGAAGCCGAGCCGCTCGTAGAGGGCAATCCCGCGCTCGTTGTAGGCGAAGACCGTCAGCTGCATGCGGCGCAGGTTGAGCTCGCCAAAGGCGAACCCCAGCGCCAGCCGCGTGGCGTCCGTCCCGTAGCCCTGCCCGCGTGCCGCCGGGTCGCCGATGCCGATCGTCAGCCAGCCGACCCGCTGGTTCCAGACGATCTCACCCACCGAGACGAATCCGAGCACGTCGTCGCTCTCCAGCGGGCGGATGCCGAAGATGAAGTTGCCGCCTCCCCGCTGCTCCTCGGCGAGCCACCCGCGCAGCTGCGCCGCGGAGCGGGGGTGCGCCGGCGTGGCGTCGAGCAGCCGCAGGTACTCTCCGTCCTGCTGCCAGGAGGCCAGCCTCGGCAGGTCGCCCTCGTCGAGCGCGGTCAGGCGCACCCGCTCCCCGCGCAGCACGTCGGCCATGGCCACGGTCGGCCCTCCTCCCCGTCTCCAGTGTCCGGTCGGCGGCAATCCTCCGCGCGGCGCTCAGGCCGGCAGGCTAGCACACGACCACCGGTGAGCGGAACTCCGGGCCCGGCGGTACTACCCGCCCAGGACGTGCACGCCGACCGCGCCGAGGAGCTGCGTACTGATCATAATCGTGATCGCGACCGAGACCAGTGTCAGCGTGCCCCAGCCCAGCACGTTGTAGAGTCTGGTGTTCCGGAGGTCGCCCATCAGCCGTCGGTCGTTGACCAGTAGCAGGATGAACACCAGAATGACTGGGAGCAGGATCCCGTTGAGGACCTGGATCCAGACCAGCGCCTGGATCACCGGCAGGCCGGGGATCATCGCCAGCACCGCGCCCAGAATGACGAACACGGTGAACAGGCTCAGGAAGAACTTCCCGCGCCGGAAGTCGAGATTCACGCCCTTGGGGAAGCCGAACACCTCGCTGACCGAGAAGGCCGTGGCCAGCGGTAGCACCGCGCCCGCCAGCAGCGACGCCCCCAGCAGGCCGACCGCGAAGAGGGCCGCGGCGAAGCGGCCGGCGACCGGCTCGAGCGCCTGCGCGGCGTCCGCCGCGCTGCCGATGTTGGTCTTCCCGACGACGTGGAGCGTGGCGGCCGTGGCGATGATCATGAAGGCCGACATCAGGTCGGAGAGCACCATACCGACGTAGGTATCGATCCGTTCCTCGCCGTAGTGCCGCCGGGCCACGCCTTTGTCGACCACCGCGCTCTGCTGGAAGATCTGCTGGTACGGGGTGATCGTCGTCCCGAGCAAGCCCACGAACAGCAAGATGTAGGCGCTGCTGAAGTGGATCGTCGGCACCACCGCGCCGCGGGCCACCGCGCCCCACTGCGGATGGGCCAGGATCGCCGACACCGGGTAGGCGAGGAACCCCAGCGCCATCAGCAGGAAGACCTTCTCGACCCGGGCGTAGCTCCCCTTTACCACGAGATACCAGAGCACGACGGCCGCGCCCGGGATCACCACGTATCGGCTGATTCCGAGCAGCTCAACGGCCGCGCCGATGCCGATGAACTCGCCGACGATCAGCACGCCATTGGCGACCAGGACGATGCCCACGGCGAAGAGCGACCAGCCGATGCCGAAGCGCTCACGGATCAGGTCCAGCAGTCCTCGCCCTGTCGCGGCGCCCAGCCGGGCCGACATCTCCTGGACCACCGCCAGCGACAGGGTGATCAACACGATCACCCACAGCATGTCGTAGCCGAACTTCGCGCCGGCCTGTGAGTAGGTGGCGATGCCGCCGGCGTCGTTCCCGGCTGACCCCGCGATGATGCCCGGGCCGAGGATCGCCAGCCAGCGCAGCGGGCCGGACGGCGTTCGGCGTAGCCCCCGCAGCCGCACGCTCCGGCCCCGGATATTGATGCGGATGCCCGGGCTGATCCGTCGGAGCTCGGGCGGCCGCGGCGGCTGTGTCGCGGGAGCCACCGGTTCCATCCCCGTTGGATGTGTCGTCGTCATGCGAACACCCTCGGCACGTCCTTGCGCCAGCTCTCCGGCGCCACCTGGAGCACCGCTGCGTCGACGGTGACCGCGCCCAGCAGCCGCCCGTCGGCGCCGACCACCGGCAGCGCGAAGAGCTGACTGTCGACCACCCGCTGCGCCGCCTCTCGCGCGGGCGTCAGCGGGTGGAGCGTCACCAGGTAGGGATCCATGACGTCGGCGACGCGCTGGTCCACTTCGGCCAGCAGCAGCGTGCGCAGGGTGATCATCCCGCGCAGCTCTCGGCTCGCGAGGTCCTCGACGACGTAGACGTAGTAGACGAGATCTGGCGTGGCGACCTGGCCTCGGATGATGTCGACCGCCTGCCCGATCGTCGCGGATGGCGGGACGACGACCACGTCATTGGTCATGATGCCGCCGACGGTGTCCTCCGGATAGCGCAGGAGATCGACCACCCGCTCGCGACACTCGGGAGGGAGCAGACCCAGGTAGCGCTCGGCCATCTCGGCCCGCAGGTGGCCCACGAGGTCGGCCACGGCGTCCGGCGCCATCAGCGCCACGAGCCTGATCGCCACCGTTTCGTCCAGCTCCTCGAACACCTGCAGCTGCCGTTGCGGGGACATCACCTCCAGCGTGTCGGCGGCCAGAGCGTCCGGCAACAGCGTCACGAGCTCGGCGGCCTCCAGGTAGGGGAGGGCCTCCATCAGCCGCGCGATCTCGCCGGGAGGCAGTCGGGTGATGCGTCGGTTGTAGTCCACCCCACAGGTCGGCGCCTGTGGATCACCGCGCAGGAACTCGACGTAGCTCCAGTCACTCGGTTCGTCCGCGTCGTGCCCCACCACCCCACGGCTGAGACGCCGCAGCACCGCCCAGGCGCTGGCGTCGACGGCCGCCAGCCGGAGCGCGCCGCCCTCGGCTTCGAGCATGAGGTCGTTGGCCCGCATGGCGCGTCGCGCGCTGAGGTCGATGACGAGCGCGTCCAGTACGTCGCGCCGCAGCAGCACCCGCCGGTCCGTGGACTCCTCCACCGGGGTGTCGTCCCCCGACAAGTCGGCGACCACGAAGCGCTGCCGGTCGCGATCGAGCGAATCGACGGCCTCCCAGGGTAGGAAGCGCGTCGCTTCCCGTGCCCGCCGCCAGAGCAGACCCGTCACCGGCGGATGGTCCGCGCCGAGGTCGATCGTGAAGTCGACCGGTACGGCGCGCCGCCCGCTTCGGTCGATAAGCTCATAGCGAAGCAGTTGGGAGAGCAGAATCACGCGGCTCGCCTCCGTCGCACCGTGACTCAGGCGGTGAGAGAACCGCATGTCCACGGGCGTTCTCGATCGGTACCGGGTGCGTAGAAGCAACCCGCATGCCACCTCCCGCCGCCGGCGGGATGCCGGGCAGTGGCGACCCCGTGTGCGTGCGGCTGGAGTGCTTCGCAAGCGATCGTGCCGGCGGCAGGGCGTCGCCCACGACGCTCGCCGGTGCCGGAGTGGGACGGTGGTGCCGGGCGCACGGACGCGACGCGCACCGGGGTCGCCGGGAGGCATTACCGCGCTTCTCGAAACGCTTGTCCGGAACTCGGCCGGCGTTTCGCTGCATACCCCGGACCGGTCGAAACGTCCGCTACCGCATCTCTCGGAACCGTTGTCCGGTACTCAGCCCCTTCAGCGGGCTTCGTCGCGTCAGCGCGGCGACTTATGGTCATTGACACAATGCGTCGGTACCACGGCCGCTCGCCCGTGCTCCGTACCACCCGCGCTCCCAGCCCCTTCAGCGGGCTTCGTCTTGTTAGCGCGGCGGCTTGAGCCCCGCGCGACGGGCCTCGCCGACGTCGTGGCGGACGCCCCGCGCCTGCCCCACGCCGACTCGGCGGTTCGCCGATTCCTCGGCAAATCGGGCTAATTGCACCAGAAAGGGGAGGGCCGTTCACCCTCCCCCAACGCTGCTCGTGGATTGTGGCGCCCGTGCGCAATGGCGCCGGTACGCTCAGTAGGCCCGGCTCCCCTCCGTCCCGACGATCCGGAAGGTGCCGACTCCCTCGACTACCAGGATGCCCAGGGTCAGAATGGCAGAGGTGACGCACCACTGGCAGATCGCGTGGATCACGGCCACTTCCAGGTAGGTCAGGTAGGCGAAGTAGACGGTCCCGGCCAGCGCCAGCGCAAAGGCGCCCATGGTCGCGGTCGACAGCCAGTCCGCTCGCCGCCAGCGGAGCACTCCGAGGGCGATGACGGCCACATACATGCCGAGCCCCAGGATCGCGATCGGCACCGGCCCGATCGTCGCGTACTGGCTGGTCTGGACCGCGTGGCAGTCCCCGACGGAGCACACGAGCGCTCCGATGTTGTAGTGCGTATAGGTCAGGTAGCCCGCCACCCCGACGCCGGCCCCCGCCAGCACCATCGAGGCCGCGCGCCAGAAATCCCAGCGGCTCACTGCCCCAGCGCCTTGTCGATCGCCGGCTTCAACGTCGCATAGCTGTCCCCGCCCGTCACGACCTGGCCGTTCACCGTGATCGTCGGCGTCGAACTGACTCCGGCCGTCTGGCCGGCATTGACGCTGTCCTGGACGTCCTTGGCGTGCTTGCCACTCGTCAGGCAGGAATTGAACGTGCCGGTGTTTAGCCCGATCAGTTGAGCCATCTGCTCCAACCGCGCGGTCGAGAACTCCCCGGAGTTCTCCTGGTGCTGGTTGGCGTAGATGGTGTTGTGCATCGGCCAGAACTTGCCCTGATCCATCGCACAGTCGGTTGCCTCGGCCGCGGCGGTCGATTCCGCTCCGATGAACGCCATGTCGCGGAACTCGAACTTGACCTTGCCGGTCGCCACGTAGTCCTGTATCAACTGCGGCTCCACCACACGGGTGAATTGCTCACAGAATGGTCACTGATAGTCCCCCCACTCGACCACCGTGACCTTCGCGCTCGGGCTTCCCATCGTCTTCCCGTTGAGCGGGATCGCGGGGTCCGGCGTCGCCGCGGCCACCACGGCCGGCAGGTTGCTGCCCGCCTGACTCTGTGGTCGAGTGGCGACGATCAACGCGACTACCGCGATCAGTGCCACCGCGACCAACCCACCCAGGAGGAGCATCTGTCGCCTGCGACGCGCCCGCTGCTCAGCCACACGCCGCTCCGCACGGCGCGAGCGGCGCTCCGGTCGGCTGCTCATTCTTCCCGCGTGCCCTTCCCAGTAGCCATCGAACGGCTTCAGCCCGGGAATCGTACCATGCGTCGCGGGCCGCCCATGCACGTTACCTCCCCTTGGCCCCCCGGTAGGCCCGTCCGAGTGCGATCGCGCCGCGTTTGTCACACGTGACTTTGGCAGATTAATCGTTGATTAAGTCTTGGTACCTATGGTAGATTCACAACGTACCCCATTTGAAGGGCCGGAAAGCGCTGGCCGCCATTTTCCCGAGCGAGCATGGCGCTCGCTCAACGGTACCCATCGTCGTGTCGGGCCCGAGTAGGAGGAGACGTTCCGATGGAAGACCCTCGCATGCACGACCTCTACCGGCAGGCGTTGAGCGGCGCCTTGAGCCGGCGCGACATCCTGAAACGCGCCGCCGGCCTGGGCCTCGGCGCCCCGGCCATCGCCGCCCTGCTGGCCGCCTGCGGCGGCACCACTGCCACTCCCACCAACGCGACCACCAGCAGCACGACCACCACGTCCACCGGTGCCTCGACCACCACGACCACCGGTGCCGCTACCGCCACCACGGGTGCCGCGTCTCCCGTCGCGGCGGCGACCACCGCGACCAGCGGCGGCAAGCGGGGCGGCGGCGGCCAGCTCAAGCTCCTCTGGTGGCAGGCCCCCACCATCCTCAACGGCCACCTCGCCCAGGGCACCAAGGACTTCGACGCCTCCCGCGTCGTCCTCGAGCCGCTCGGGGAGTTCGACAAGGACGGCAACCTGCAGGCCATCCTGGCCGCCGAGGTGCCGAGCCTCAGCAACGGCGGCGTGGCGTCGGACGGCAAGAGCGTCACCTGGAAGCTCAAGCAGGGCGTCAAGTGGTCCGACGGGCAACCCTTCACCTCGGCCGACGTCAAGTTCACCTTCGACTACGTCTCCAACAAGGACACCTCCGCCACCACCGCCGGCAACTACGTCGTGATCGACACGATCGACATGCCCGACGACAACACGGTCAAGATCAACTTCAAGAATCCCACGCCGGGCTGGTTCGGCGTGTTCGTCGGCGCCTATGGCTACATCCTGCCGCAGCACATCCTGCAGAGCTTCGTGGGCACCAACGCCCGCAACGCCCCGTTCAACCTCAAGCCGGTCGGGACCGGCGCCTACAAGGTCGACAGCTTCACCCCCGGCGACAACGTGCAGTACTCGATCAACGACAACTTCCGGGACGCCAGCAAGCCGTTCTTCGACACGGTCAACCTCAAGGGCGGCGGCGACGCCACTAGCGCGGCCCGCGCGGCCGTGCAGACCGGCGACGTGGACTACGGCTGGAACCTGCAGGTAACTGCCGACGTGCTCAAATCGCTGGCGACTCCGAGCGCACCGGGCGTGGTGACCATCGTGCCGGGCGTCTCGGTGGAGCGCATCCTGGTCAACCTGACCGACCCGAACACCGACGTCAACGGCGAGAAGTCGCACATGGGCACGCCGCATCCATTCCAGGCCGACCTCAAGGTGCGCCAGGCCTATAACCTCGCCGTCCAGCGCGACGTCATGACCACCACGCTCTACGGCGATGCCGGTACGGCCACCGCCAACGTGCTGGTCGCGCCGCCTGCCTTCAACTCCAAGAACACCTCCTGGAAGTACGACCTGGCCGCGGCGAACACGCTGCTCGACCAGGCCGGCTGGGCCAAGGGCTCCGACGGCACGCGGGCCAAGGGCGGCGTCAAGATGAACGTCGTCTTCCAGACGTCGGTCAACACGCTGCGCCAGCAGGAGCAGGAGCTGGTCAAGGCCAGTTTCCAGCAGCTCGGCATCAATATGACCATCAAGTCGGTTCAGGCCAGCGTCTACTTCTCCTCCGACGCCGGCAATCCGGACACGGCCAGTCACTTCTACACCGATCTGGAGATGTTCACCAACGGCCCGTCCATTCCCTACCCGCTGGACTACATGGTCAGCTGGTGGGGTGATTCCAGCAACATTGCCCAGAAGTCCAACAACTGGGCCGGCAACAACGTCGAGCGCTGGCAGAACAGCGACTACGACGCGCTCTACAAGCAGGCCCAGACGGAGCTCGACCCGACCAAGCAGGCCGCGCTCTTCACGGGGATGAACGACCTGGTGATCAACAACGTGGTCGAGATCCCCGAGGTCGCCCGCAACGGCGTCTCGGGCGTCGCCAAGACGCTGCAGAACCTCAACCTGTCGCCCTGGTCGTCGGACCTGTGGAACCTCTCCGGCTGGACACGGTCCAAGTAGCAGCCGTTCGGGGCCCGGGGATAACCCGGGCCCCGCCTCTGTCCACCCTCGTTCTACTTGCCCTCCAGAATCGATTACCCTGAGTGATCGATGATCCGGGACGTACGGCGTTTTCGCGCCGGTTGAGTCGGTCCGTCGGGCGGGTCGGTGGCGCGGCGCGGCGCCCGGCGGCCACTTCCGCCGGCCCAATCGCTCGGAATCCGGAGTCTCCAACGGCGAAGAGAACCGAATTGGCTACGGACCACGTACACTCCAGTGGTGTGCCAGTCCGTGCGGTGCGAGCATGAGGCTTAGCCGGCCCGATGCGCCGCCAGCCGCGCGCAGGCGCGCTCTTGGTTTGACTCAGTGTGGAGGAGGTCTCGATCATGCCCGAGTCACGATATGACGCACTGATGCAGGAGGCCCTTACCGGCCGCCTGAATCGTCGCGACATCCTGAAACGCACCGCCGGCCTGGGCCTCGGCGCCCCGGCCATCGCCGCCCTGCTGGCCGCCTGCGGCGGTACCAGCACGACTCCTACCAACGCGACCACCAGCAGCACGACCACCACGTCCACCGGTGCCTCGACCACCACGACCGGGGGAGCCAGCCCTGTCGCCGGCGCGTCTCCCGTCGCGGCGGCGACCACCGCGACCAGCGGCGGCAAGCGGGGCGGCGGCGGCCAGCTCAAGCTCCTCTGGTGGCAGGCCCCCACCATCCTCAACGGCCACCTGTCTCAGGGCACCAAGGACTTCGACGCCTCCCGCGTCGTCCTCGAGCCGCTGGGTGACTTCGACAAGGATGGCGCTCTCCAGCCCATCCTGGCGGCCGAGGTGCCGAGCCTCAGCAACGGCGGCGTGGCGTCGGACGGCAAGAGTGTCACCTGGAAGCTCAAGCAGGGCGTCAAGTGGTCCGACGGCCAGCCCTTCACCTCGGCCGACGTCAAGTTCACCTTCGACTACATCTCCAACAAGGACACCTCCGCCACCACCGCCGGCAACTACGCCGTGATCGACACGATCGACACCCCCGACGACAACACGGTCAAGATCAACTTCAAGAATCCCACGCCGGGCTGGTTCGGCGTCTTCTGCGGCGCCTATGGCTACATCCTGCCGCAGCACATCCTGCAGAGCTTCGTCGGCACCAACGCCCGCAACGCCCCGTTCAATCTCAAGCCGGTCGGCACCGGCGCCTACAAGGTCGACAGCTTCACCCCCGGCGACAACGTGCAGTACTCGATCAACGACAACTTCCGGGACGCCAGCAAGCCGTTCTTCGACACGGTCAACCTCAAGGGCGGCGGCGACGCCACCAGCGCGGCCCGCGCGGCGATTCAAACCGGCGACGTGGACTACTCGTGGAACCTGCAGGTTGAGGCTAACGTGCTTCAGTCCCTCTCGTCAGGCGGCGTCGGCCAGCTCATCGTCTACCCGGGAATCAACGTCGAACGTATCCTGGTCAACCTGACCGACCCGAACAAGGACGTGAACGGCGAGAAGTCCCAGAAGGACACCCCGCACCCCTTCCAGGCCGACCTCAAGGTGCGTCAGGCCTACAATCTCGCCGTCCAGCGCGACGTCATGGCGACCACGCTGTATGGCCAGGCCGGTACGCCCACCGCCAACGTGCTCGTCGCACCCACGGCGATGAACTCGAAGAACACGTCGTGGAAGTATGACCTGGCAGCGGCGGGCCAGCTGCTCGATCAGGCCGGCTGGGCCAAGGGCTCCGACGGCACGCGGGCCAAGGGCGGCGTCAAGATGAACGTCGTCTTCCAGACCTCGGTCAACAGCCTGCGCCAGAAGGAGCAGGAGATCGTCAAGGCCAGTTTCCAGCAGCTCGGCATCAACATGGAGATCAAGTCGGTTCAAGCCAGCGTCTACTTCTCGTCGGACGCCGGCAATCCGGATACGTCCAACCACTTCTACACCGATCTGGAGATGTATACCAACGGCCCGACGACGCCGTACCCGCTGGACTATATGGTCAGCTGGTGGGGTGACCCCAGCAACGTCTGCCAGAAGTCGAATAACTGGGCCGGCAACAACGTCGAGCGCTGGCAGAACAGCGACTACGACGCGCTCTACAAGCAGGCCCAGACGGAGCTGGATCCGGCCAAGCAGGCCGACCTGTTCATCAAGATGAACGACCTGGTGATCACCAACGTGGTCGAGATTCCGGAGGTGGCCCGCAACGGCGTCTCGGGCGCCGCCAAGACACTGCAGAATCTCAACCTGTCGCCCTGGACGTCGGAGCTCTGGAACCTCGTGAACTGGACCCGCTCCAAGTAGCGCGCGTTTGAGGTCACGACCTTGCGGCAGGAGACGGACGTCGCGTCCGTCTCCTGCCTCCGTGCCCCGCTGCAGTGTCGGCAGCCGGGGTGTCGCGCGGCTCCTTACAGCATTTCTCGCAGCTATTGGCCGGAACTCAGCCCCTTCAGTGGGCTTCGTCCTTCAGCGCGGCGGCTTGAGCCCCGCGCGCGTGCTCCGCGTGCTCCGCGTGCCCGGCGCCGACTCGGCGCTCCGCCGATTCCTCTGCAAGTCGCTCTAGACGCCGAGCGCCTGGTGGAAGAAGGCGTTGATGCGCTGCCCGTACGCGGCCCCTGCCACCTCGCGGCTCTGGTTATGTCCTGCCCCCGCTACCCACCAGATCTGCTTCGGCTGGCGGGCAGCGTCGTAGTTGCGCACGCTGTTGTCCGGCGGCACGTCCTGATCCACCGTGCCATGGATGATGAAGATGGGGCGAGGGCTGATCGAGCCGATGACATCCATCGGTCGCACCCCGTTGACGTCGACGCCGGCGCGCCACTCGGCGATGCGCACGGCGACCGGGGCGAACGGCCAGGCCGGAATTCCGATGAAGTGCTCGAAGCTGGTGCTGATGACGTCGGGCGCGTCGCTGAAGCCGCAATCGTCGACCACTGCCTTGATCCGCGCGTCCCGGGCCGCTGCCAGGATGGTCGTCGAACCGCCGAGCGAGACCCCCAGCGCGCCGATGCGGTTGGGATCGACGTCCGGGCGCGTCGCCAGGTACTCGACGGCCGAGACCAGGTCGAACTGTTCGAGCGCACCCAGCGTCACGTCGCGACCACCGCTGGCGCCGCGGGCCCGCATGTCGTAGGTGAAGACGCTGAAGCCCGAGCGATTCAGAAAGTCGGCCCAGGGGAGCATCTGGTTCTGATTGTCGCCGTAGCCATGCGACAGGATGATGGTTGCCTTGCTGGCCCCGGGAATGAACCGGCCGGCGATCGTCACGCCGGTGCTGCTGCGGAAGGTGACCGGCTCCGCCTTCAGGTTCGGATAGTCGGCCAGCGACCACGGGTAGGTGTTCGGTGCCGGATGGATGGCCCGCTCCGAGGCGACCCAGCCAACCGCGCC
>DATKRJ010000240.1:0-2743 GCA_035532355.1 Thermomicrobiaceae bacterium
ACCCGTGGCCAGATGGTCGCGCTCGGCCATCGCTCGGCGGTCGTCGACGCCTTCGGGATGACCTTCTCGGGATTCGTTGCCTGGTGGCTCTGGCGGTCCTACTATCTGGCGCAGCTGCCGCGCTGGGAGAAGCGGCTGCGGGTGACCTTCGACTGGACGCTCGACCTCCTCTTCCCGCCCACGCTCGTCCAGCTCAAGGTCGACCAGGCCGGTCCCAGGACCGAGGAGGCGTCGGCGGGCGGCGCCGTCCGGCAGGGAGATACGCGGAGGGAATGACGGACGTGCCGTCCCGCGCGGGGTTGAACCCCCGCGCTCCCGGAGCATGCAGCGAGAAGCCTGCCGAAGCAGGCTGAAATACGAGATCGACCTGTAGGGGTTCCACGTCTTGCATCCAGATCACCTGATAGGGCGGATTTAACCGATCGAGTTACGTTCGACCGAGCGGGCCAGTGAGGAAGGGGAGCGCGGGATGGAGTCGTACCGCATCGCGGTGATCGCCGGGGACGGCATCGGCAAGGAGGTCATCCCGGCGGGGCAGCGGGTGCTGGAGGCGGCCGTCGTCGGGAGCGCCCGCCTGGAGTGGGGGGAGCTGCCCTGGGGCAGCGACTTCTACCGCCAGACCGGCGCGATGATGCCGCCGGACGGGATCGAGACGCTCAAGGGCTACGACGCCATCTACCTGGGCGCCGTCGGCGACCCGCCCCGTATACCAGACCACGTGACCCTCTGGGGCCTGATGATGCCGCTGCGCAAGTCGCTCGACATGTACGTCAACGTCCGCCCGATCAAGCTCTTGCCCGGCGTGACCGGCCCGCTGCGCGACAAAGGGCCGGCCGAGATCGACATGCTCTTCGTGCGCGAGAACACCGAGGGGGAGTACGCCGGGGTCGGCGGGCGCGTCCACGTCGGCACGCCGCACGAGGTGGCGATCCAGTCGACGGTCTTCTCGCGCTTCAACGTCGAGCGAGTGGTGCGGTACGCCTTCGAGGTCGCCCGCACGCGGCGCAAGCAGCTGACGAGCGTCACCAAGAGCAACGCCCAGCAGTACGGGATGGTCTTCTGGGACGACGTGGTCAACGAGGTCGCGCGCGACTACCCGGACGTCGAGCTGCGCTCGCTGCTGGTCGACGCGGCGGCGGCGCTGATGGTGCGGGCGCCGGAGCGCTTCGACACGGTGGTGGCGAGCAACCTGTTCGCCGACATCCTGACCGACCTGGGTGGGGCGCTGATGGGCAGCCTGGGGCTGGCTCCGAGCGCCAACCTGACGGTCAACCCGGCGCTGCCCTCGCTGTTCGAGCCGATCCACGGCAGCGCGCCGGACATCGCCGGACGGGGGCTGGCCGACCCGCTGGGCGCCATCTGGGCGGGGGCGATGATGCTGGAGCACCTGGGGCAGGCCGACGCCGCCGCGCGGGTCATGCGCGCCGTCGAGGCGACGACCGCCGAAGGAAAGATCCTGCCGGCGGACCTGGGCGGCCGGGCCAGCACCGCCGAGGTCGCCGACCACGTCGCGGAGCTGGTGCGGCGCGAAGTTCACCGGTAGCGCACCCGTGCGGGCCACGGCCCCACGGACGGCGCGCCGCACTGGCCTACCGGCGGGCGGGTTGTCAGCGAGGTGAGGGCTGAGCATGCCGCCGCGGACCCGGACATTCGTCGCGGATCTCACGACCGACGACCGGTTTGCGGAGCAACTGGACGCAGTATCAGGCCCAGTTCCTTCAGCAGCGCAGGAGGCCCCAGGTGGACCGGAACCGCATGTTCGACCGGAATCTGACGCTCGCGTTCCAGCTCGCCGACGCCATCGTCGACGACCCGGCGCTGCTCGAGAAGATCCCGGAGGGCGCAACCGTCATCTTCCTGCCCGATGATGACCCGGAGCTCGCCACGGCCAACCGCGCGATGGGCCCCGCCGCCCTCGACCGTGGGGAGGACGTCTACTTCCGGCATGTGCGGCACGTCGCCCACGCGGCGGCGCCCCGCTACAGCGTTTTTCAGCGCGATCGTCTGCCCGACGACGTCCCGGGCGCGATGAATCGCGCCCCTACACGCGACGCGGCGAGACTATGCGGTCAAGGCCACTGCACATGGCTCTGAATCCGCCGAATGCGCAGGCTCCGGCCCAGGTATTCGCTTCGGTTGAGAGGCTCGCGGAGGGGAATGGCTGCCCGGCGATGACAGCAACGAGTGACTGGGGTGGCGGCGCGGCGGGTCGCGTCAGCCGGCGCCGCCCGGCGCGGTCGCGCCACCCACCCGGGGCGCAGCCGCGTGCTCGGGCAATGCGCGGTGGTCCGACGCGGGACGCGACGCGCTGGCGTCGCCCCCCAGCGCGCTGCCCGGCAGCGGGTGCGCGAAGTAGAACCCCTGGGCGAAATCACAGCCCAGCGTCTGGAGCTGGCTGAGCTGCTCCGCCAGCTCGACCCCCTCGGCGATCACGCTCAGGCGCAGCGCGTGGGCCAGCCCGATGATGCCCGAGGTGATGATCGTGTCGTTGGCGTCCTGCCCCAGCCCATCGATGAAGCCGCGGTCGATCTTGACGAAGTCGACCGGCAGCCGCTGCAGGTAGGCCAGCGATGAGTAGCCGGTGCCGAAATCGTCGATGCCGAGGCGCACCCCGAGGTCGCGCAGCGCCTCGATCGTCTCGAGCGCGGCGGCGTCCATCAGCGCCGTCTCGGTGATCTCCAGCGCCAGCTGCTCCGCCGCCAGCCCCGTCTCCGCCAGGATCGCGGCCACGGTTGCCACCAGC
>DATKRJ010000241.1:0-4989 GCA_035532355.1 Thermomicrobiaceae bacterium
GGCCCTCGCCCGCCGGAAACCGACCGCGCATGCCCGCGTCCTGCGGGTCGGCGGTGTCGAGCTGGACCCCCTGCGCCGTCGTGCCCGTCGTGACGACCTGCCGCTCGACCTCTCGACCAAGGAGTTCAGCCTGCTGGAGGCGCTGCTGCGTGCCGCGCCGGGCGTCCTCAGCGCGGAGGAGTTGCTGGAGGAGGTCTGGGACGAGTTCGCCGACCCCTTCACCAAGACGGTGCAGGTCACGATCAGCCGGTTGCGCCGCAAGCTCGGCGATCCGGACGTGATCGAGACGGTGCACGGCGCGGGCTATCGGATCCGCGACTCCGGGGACGGCCCTGCCACGTCCTGAGTTCCGTCTCCCAGCTTCGTTCGACAGCACGGTTGGCCCTCACCCCGTCCCCTCACCCAATCTTGGGAGAGGGGACGGCGAGTGGAAGCGAGCCGGGGTGAGGGCCGCCGGCGGTTACCCCTCGACCTCCTGGCGGCGGAAGGCAAGCCAGGCGAGGACGAGGGAGACGACGACCAGCGCCAGGTTGACCAGCAGCGGGCCGAGCAGACCTGCCGCGCCCTGGCCGAGGGCCAGCGCGCGCTCCGGCTGCAGCAGTCCCTGCGGCGTGAAGCGGCCCAGCCGCGGCAGGCTCGAGACGATGGCCAGCCCGAGGAACGCCGCCAGCCCGATCCCACCGGCCGGCAGCGACGAGCGCACCAGCGTGCTCGCCAGGAAGGTCAGGGCCGCGGTGACCATGATCGCCAGGAGGGAGAGCGCCGCCGAGGCCGTGAAGCCGCCGAGCGGGAGCGTCTCGAAGAGCACCGCCGTGTAGAAGTAGGTCGCGATCCCCGCCAGCAGCACGCCGACCCCCAGCGTCACCAGCAGGGCCACGAACTTGGCGGCCAGGAAGGCCGGGCGCGTCACCGGCTTGGTCAAGACGAAGGCAGCCGTGCCGCGCTCACGCTCCCGCGCCACCTCACCCATGGCGAGCAGGATGGCGATGAACGGCGCGAGCTGCCCCATGTTCTTGAGGAACTGGTCCACCGCGTCGCCCGCGGTCGGCGTCGGCACCGTGATGGTGAGCCCGCCGCCGGCCAGCTTCACGATCTCCGGCGTGTACTTGGCCGTTAGCGGCGACAGCAGCCCGAGGGCGAAGAAGATGATGGCCACCACCGGCAGACGGGACGTCCGCCACTGCTCGCGCAGCTCCTTGCGCAGCAGAATCCCGAAGCCCTGCATCAGGCGGCCTCCGTCTTCGCATGCTCGGCCTCGCCGACCAGCCGCAGGAAGATGTCCTCCAGGCTGGGCCGCCCGCGCTCGAAGCGCGCCAGCGTGACGCCGGATGCCACGACCAGCGGCAGGATGCCGGCGGCCGCGTCGGCGGGCCGGCTGGCGATCACCCGCAGCACGCCGCCGTCGCCGGCCAGGCTGGCCACCCAGGGCTGCGCCTCCAGGCGCGCCGTCAGCGCGGCGACCTGCGCCGCCTGCCCGGGGTCGGGCTCGAGCAGGAAGATCGGCTGGGCGTAGCGCTCCTGCAGGTCGACCACGGTCGAGGAGACGACCAGCCGGCCCCGGTCGATGATCGCGACCCGGTCGCAGACGCGCTCGACGTCCGCCAGGATGTGGGTCGACATGAAGACCGTGGCGTGGTCGCGCAGGTCGGCGATGATGGAGAGGATCTCGTGGCGGCCGGCGGGGTCGAGCGAACTGACCGGCTCGTCGAGAAAGAGGACGTCGGGCCGGTTGATCAGCGCCTGGGCCAGCCCCAGCCGCTGCCGCATCCCGCCCGAGTAGCCGCCGACCCGGCGGTGGGCCGCCTCGGACAGGCCGGTCTGCTCCAGCACCTCGTCGACCCGCGCGCGCAACGCCGCGCCGCGCATCCCGAACAGCTCGCCGACGAACGTGAGCAGCTCGCGGCCGCGCATCCAGCCGTAGAACTCCGGCTGCTGCGCCAGGTAGCTGACGCGCTCGCGCAGGCGCAGCCCGCTCGTCACGACGTCCAGGCCGGCCACGCTGGCGCTCCCGGTGGTCGGACGGGTGAGCCCGGTCAGCAGGCGCACCGTGGTCGTCTTGCCGGCGCCGTTGGGGCCGAGGAAGCCGAAGATCGAGCCGGTCGGCACGGTCAGGTCGAGGCCGTCCAGCCCCACCACGTCGCCGAAACGCTTGACCAGCCCCCGGCAGACGACGGCGTCGCCCATCACGCCTCCTCCCGGCCGGCCAGCAGGTAGACCAGCGGGCCGAGCGTGCCAACGAAGATGATGACCAGTGCCCAGACCAGCTTGCTGTTGCCCTTGACGCGTCGCTCGGGCCGCGTGAGGTCGTAGAGCGCCCAGACCAGCAGCCCCAGCTCGATCACGGCGAGCGGAGCCAGCAGCAGGAGCGTCGTTCGGGACAGGGCCACGGCGTTCCTCCATTCCCAGGTGTCCCAGGTGCGCGTGCCCGCTACGGCGCGCCGAGGTCGACGTAGTCGCGCTGGCCGGTGGCCGGGTCGTAGCGCACCTCGATCAGGTGCCCGCTGGTCGGATCGACGAAACGCTCGCCGGTGGCCTCCCAGCGCCCATGCGCGCGATCGACCCGCGGACGGTAACCCCGCCGCTCGAAGATGAGCGCCACGACCAGCACCACGCTCGAGACGACCAGGTCGATGGCCAGCGGCACGACCCAGCCGAAGGCCAGCAGCAGCACCGCGACCACCAGGGCCAGCACGCCGACGGCGATCAGCCAGCCGCGCAAGGTGGCGCTCACTGCTCCGGCTCGACCACGACCGCGGTCCCGTAGGCCACGATCTCGCTCATGTAGCTGCCGATCTCCGAGGAGTCGAAGCGCATCATGGCGACGGCGTTGGCGCCCATGGCGGTGGCGTTCTGGACCATACGGTCGAGTGCGTGCTTGCGCGCCTCCTCGAGCAGCTGGGTGTACTCGATGATCTCGCCACCGGCCAGCGAGCGCAGCGAGGCCATCACGTTGCCGCCCAGTCCGCGGCTGCGCACGACCAGGCCGAACACCTGGCCCTTGGTCTCGACCACCCGGTAGCCGGTAATGTGCTCGGTCGTCGCGACGATCATGGCATGTCCTCCACAGCGTGGGTCCCGTCGGACTCCGGACCTTCCGGAGCCGGCATCGCGATCGCGGTCAGGAGGCGGCGGCGGCGCCCCGGCGCGGGCCGCGCGCCAACGAAGGGCAGCAGGGCCGTGTTGACCGTCGCCTGCAGGCGGACGAACTCCTCGTCGTCGGCATAGACGGCGAAGCCGCGGTAGATCACGCCGTCGCGCCGCGGGTCGACGTCCGCGCGCGCCAGATAGGCGGCGTAGTCGTGGAGCAGCACACCGAGGAAGGTGGTGAAGTCCCGCAGCAGGTCCTGGCGCGACCGCGTGGCCAGGTCCGCGTCGTCGAGGATGGCGCTCTCGAGCGGCAGGGCGTAGACCTTCTGGGTCGCCCCGCGGACCGGGCGCTCGGCGACGATGGTGAGGATCCCGCCGTCGACCAGGCGCTTGAGGTGGCGGTAGAGCGTGGCATGGGGGACGTCCGGCATCTCCCGGGCCAGCTCCCGCGCGGTCAGCTGCCGGCCCGCGCTGCCGCCCAGGAACGCCTGCAGGATGCGCATTCGCACCGGGTGGAGCACCAGGTCCGCGCGCGTGCTCCGCGACGCCGTCACGCCACCGCCCTCCGCGGCACACCACTATCACTATCAAGAGTGATACTGCACCGCGGGCGCGCCGCGCACAACTGGCCGACGGACCAGTGGGGGCATCGTCCCGCGGTGCAGCCCGGCGCCGCCACCGGCCCATCACCGGTCCGTCACAGGTCCGTCACAGGAACCATTGCCACGGTGTTTGCAGAGTGAGGGCGACGCGCGCGGCGGCGGATCGGCCGTCAGGGCGACGGGCCGGGAGGGACGGGGCGGTGCGCACGAGGCGGCCGAGGCGACGTATCGTGGTCCGCGTCATCCTGGCGCTGGCGATCCTGGCGGTGCTGCTCCTCGCGGGCGGGTACGCGGTGCTCGCCCACACCGGTCCGGAGTCGCTGCCGGCGCCGAGCGGGACGTACCGGGTCGGACGCGTCCAGCAGGACTGGGTCGACCAGAGTCGCATGGACGCGCTGGCCGGGGCGTCCACCACACCACGACGGCTCGCCATCTGGATCTGGTATCCCGCGGCCGTCACGGCCGCGAGCCGCCCGGCGCCCTACGTCCCCGCTGCCTGGCAGAACGCCCAGAACGACACCGGTGGCCCGCGGCGCCTGTCCCTCGACACCCTGCTGACCGCCGTCGTCAAGACGGGCACCCCGCCGTCGCACGCATACACCGGCGTGCCGGTGGCGTCGTCGCCGGGACCGTATCCCGTCCTGCTCATGCAGCCGGGTCTGGGTCCGGCGATTCCAGACTACACGGCGTACGCGGAGAACCTGGCCAGCCACGGCTACGTCGTCGTCGGGATCAACGAGTCCGACTCGTCCAACCTGGTGGTGTTCGCCGACGGCACCGTCGTCCGCTCGACGAGGCAGGGGTCGATCCCAGACAGCGCGTCGCAGGCCGCGAGCGAGAGCGACGCCAACGCGATCGGACGGGTCTGGGTCGACGACGCCGCCTTCGTCATGAACCAGCTCGGGGCCGTCGATGGCGACGCGTCGAGCATCTTCTACCGCCGGCTCGACCTCGGCCGTGTGGGCCTGTTCGGCCACTCCTTCGGCGGCGCGACGACGCTGGCGGTCTGCGAGCGCGACGCGCGCTGCCGGGCGGGGGCGAACCTGGACGGCAGTCCCATTCCAGACGCACAGGCTGCCGCCGTGGCCCGACCGTTTCTGTTCATGTCCGAGGGGTACCCCCAGGGCTGCGCGAACGATCAGAACTGCCGGCTGCTGTTGCAGGCCTATCAGCAGGCCGGCGGGCCGGCGTACTTCATCTCCGTGGCGGGATCCAGGCACTTCAACTACAGCGACGTGCCATTGCAGTACAACGCGCTGGGGCGGTTCGTGCTCGCGCGGACGGGGGCCATCGGGTCGAT
>DATKRJ010000242.1:0-5547 GCA_035532355.1 Thermomicrobiaceae bacterium
GCACGGCACCGCTCGTCTGCGCGTGGAGGAAGCTATAGAACACGAAGGCGCCGATGATCAGCGTCGCGATACTCAGTTTCTTCATCCCTCAGCCCGTCTATCTCGTTTCCCGGTCAGCCACTCCGTCCTCAGGGATACCAGGACTCAATTAGAAGTCCATTAAACACCGCGCCGGTCGTGCTGACCGGGGAGCGCACCGGTCGCAACTCCCCGGCGGGCTTGACGCTTATCGGGCCCGTGCTTATCGTGGCGACCATCGGCGGGCGGGCTCGGGCGGTGAGGGTCAGGGGCATGTCGGCGGCGGCGCGGCTGACGGTCGCGGGACTGCGGATCCGGGCGGTTGACGTGCCGCTGACCCGTCCCATCGAGACGGCGGTGGGCGCGGTGCGCAGCGCGCCGTTCGTGCTGGTCGACCTTCGCACACGCGAGGGCGTCACCGGCTCGGCCTACCTCTTCGCCTACACGACGGCGGCGCTGGTGCCACTGGCCCGGCTGGTGGCCAACCTGGAGGAGTTGGTCCGCGGCGAGGCCGTTGCCCCGCTCGACCTCGAGCGGCGGCTGCAGCAGCGGTTCCGGCTGCTGGGGACGCCGGGACTGGTCGGCATGGCGCTCGCGGGCCTCGACATGGCGGCCTGGGACGCGCTGGCGCGCGCCGCCGACCTGCCGCTGGCCGAGCTCCTCGGCGGACGGGTCCGCCCTGTCCACGCCTACGCCAGCCTCCGCTCGACCGGTCTCGACGCGCTGCTGGCGGAAGTCGAGGAGGCCCTCGAGCTGGGATTCGACCACCTCAAGCTCAAGGTAGGCCACGGACCGCTGGCCCAGGACCTGGCCGCGGTCGATGCGGTGCGGCTGGCGGCCGGCGATGGGGTCGCGGTCCTGGTCGACTACAACCAGGCGCTGTCGGTACCGGAGGCGATGGCCCGCGCCCGCGCGCTCGACGAGCGCGGCGTGGGCTGGATCGAGGAGCCGGTGCTGGCCGACGACCTCGCGGGGGCGGCGCGCGTGGCGGCGGCCGCGGCGACCCCGGTGCAGCTGGGCGAGAACTGGTGGGGGCCGGGGGACGTGGCCCGCGCGCTCGCGGCCGGTGCCTGCGACGAGGGCATGCTCGACGTCATGAAGGTCGGCGGGGTGACGGGCTGGCTGCGGGCCGCCGCGCTGGCGGACACCGCGGGAATGCCGCTCTCCAGCCACACGTTCCCGGAGTTCAGCGCGCATCTGCTGGCGGTAACGCCCACGGCACGGCTGTTGGAGCACCTCGACAAGGCCGCGCCGATTCTGGAGCGGCCGATCACGATCGAGCGAGGTCGTGTCCTGCCGCCGCCAGGGCCGGGCGCCGGCCTCAACTGGGACGAGGTGGCCGTACACCGGTTCCTCGTGGAGTGAACGGCCCGCGCCCGACCGCGATGACGAGAGCCGGAATGAGATCGGAGAGCACCGTGAGCCTGCCACCTTCCCCGTCGAAGACCGACCTGCTCGCGGCGCTGCGCGCGAGCGGCGACGAGACTCTGGCGACGCTCAGTGTCTTGCCGGAGGAAGTGCTGGCGCGCGGGCGCTACGAGGGCGGCTGGACCGGACGCGAGATCGTCGCCCACCTGGCCTCGGTCGAGTGGACCTACCCGCGCTTGATCGACCTGGCGCGGCAGGCGGTCGAGCGCCCGGTGGAGGCCGCCGGGCCATCCTCGCCGGCCCCGTCCGGTGGCGGCATCGACGCCTACAACGCCCGGCAGGTTGCCCGGCGGGCGGACGTGCCTGTCGCCGGCCTGCTCGAGGAGTTCGCCCGCAACCGGGAGGCGACGATCGCGGCCATGGAGGCCGTCGACGACGCGCTGCTGGCCGTGCCGGTGCGGACCGCGGCCGGGCTGGAAGGACCACTCGGCTCCATCCTGCGCTTCGTCGCCATCGACCACGTGCGGGGCCACCTGCGCGACGTCACCGCCGGCGCCTGAGCCGCGACGCACCGGGGGAGCGCGATGGACCGCCGGGAGCGGCTCCTCTACCACCAGATCCACCCCTTGAAGCTGGCCATCGACTGCTCGTCCGGCACGCTCTCCTACTGCCTGCTGTGGCAGCACCGCCTGCGCCCGGCGCTGGCCGTGCAGATGCTGCCGGCGCCGCTGGTCTCGCTGGCCCTCGTCCGCTGGGCTGACCTCAAGCCGTACCGGGAGTCGCGCTTCGGCCGCTACGTCGGGCGGCACATGACTCCGGGCATGCAGGCGGTGCGCCTCATCGGCAACATCGTGATATCGGTCGCGGCCTGGTACCGGCGCCCGTGGCTGCTCGTCGCGGGCGTGCTCGTCGTCCTCTTCGGTTGGGGAAAGGGTCGACTGCTCGGCTGAGGCGTCGCACGGCGTACGCCCAACCGGCGCTCAGGGATGGGCGGGGTCACTCGTCGCGCGACCGACCCAGCTCGGGGCGGCATCGATGCCGTGCTGACCGAGCGCGAGGCTCAGTTGGGCTGCGTGTTCCTGCACGCGGCGCATGTTGTAGAGCTGCAGTTCCAGGTAGCTGAAGGCCCGACGTTTGGCCCAGGGAATGTCGACGACCCGGCGCGCCTGCTCGTCCGTCAGCGACGCCACGGTGGAGCGGCACTTCTGGCGGGCAAACGCGACATAGGTGCGCAGTTCCTCCCCGGTAAAGGGTCGCGCGGGCACCACGCCAGCGGGATCCAGCTCCTCGAGGCCAAAGGGCGCGGGGGGTGCAAATCCCTCCGCGGAACCGGAGAGGTACAGGTCAAGCCAGAACAGCGCGTGATAGGCAACATACCAGAACTCCGCGCCCCCAGGTGGCAGGGGGTTGTCCGACGGGCCGGGCCAGAGGCGTTGTCGCCAGAGGGACTCGGGGCAAGCTACCAGCGCGTTGTCGAGCATGTCAATGGCCGCGCCGAACTGCAGCCACAGGGCTTCGCACCACCAGGCCTCCATGTGTCCTCCTCGAAGATCCACAAACGTCGGTTGTTCCACCGGCCGCAGGCCAGCTCCAGGACTTGCCGGGTATCCTGTGGGCCCCACGCGTGGCGGAAGCCGCCTTGGGTGGTCCCAAACACTGGGTGAGGTCGGACGACTCCGTGCGACGCAGGCGGGCGACCACGGCGGCAAACAGCTGCTGCCGAACCACTACGCGCCCCCGGCCTGCTCCCAGAGGGCAAATGGCGTCCGCGGGTCGATCGGCTGCTCGACCAGCCGCTGCGCGTACTCCTCCGCGCAGAGCGCGGCGATCATGCCGGCGTTCACCGCCAGTCCGTTCGGCTGCCAGTCGTTGCCGAGCAGGGCCATCGACTCCTCGATCTCGGCCAGCATCCAGGGCGTCGTCTCGGCCAGGTGCAGCCGCTCCTCTTGCCAGGCGAGGCGCGAGGCCTCGAAGGCCCGAAACACGCTCTGGGCCACCCAGGGATCCCGCTCGAACACCTCGCGCCGCAGCGCGATGACGTGGTGCGCCGGGTAGAAGCCCACTCGTTGCAGGTAGTCCCGCTCTGCCGTCCGGTAGTCGGGGATCAGCCGCACGATCGGACTGTCCGGCGCGTAGAAGCCCGCCGGCGGGTAGGGGATCATCAGCGCGTCGAGCTCGCCCGCCAGCAGCATTCCGACCAGCGACTTCCCTTCCGGCGCCGGCCGGACGTTAGGCGGCAGCGCGATCGGCGGCCGATTGGTCGGCGCGCCGGGCTGATCTTCGACCTGCCCGACCGTCCACTGGATGCCCCAGAGGTCGACACCGACCTCGCGCAGCGCCGCCCGGCTCCACGTGTTGCCGGTGTCGGGCCAGCCGTTGGTTCCGACGCGCCGGCCGGCAAGGTCGGTCAGGTCGTTCAGTGGGCTGCCGCGGCGCACCAGGAAGCAGCGGTGGCGGAAGGCGCGCGTCGGGAAGAGCGGCAGGCCGACGAAGCGGGTTTCCCCCTGGGCCTGCCGAATGAGATATTGGCTGAACGACATCTCGCCGGCATCGTAGGACGGGTCGTCCAGGAAGCGGGTCATCGGTGTCGCGCGATCGAGGTCGAGCGCGACGTCCTCGGGCACGACGTCGCCGCAGGCGAGTGGCGCCAGGTGGTCGTAGTTCTTGGTCACGATCCGGATCGGCAGCCTGCTCATCGATCGCCCCTTTCTGCGCCGGTCTGTCGGCAGCGACGCCGCGTCGACTGTTGCCCGGTGCAGACTACCACCGCCCCGGCGAGTCGGGTCGTTCGACGCCGCGCCATCGGGCCTTTGCCTTTCCCCGGGCAGAGGCGATACTGCTGCCATCGTTCGATGACCATGTACCCGGTTTCTGGCACCAGGCGCGTAAGTGCACGAGGAGCGTCCCATGGTTACCAGCAGTCGAGTTCGGGTTCGCCAGCGCAGCGGCGCGGCCGTCGTCGAGGCCCTGCGCGCCGAGGGAGTCCAGCACGTCTTCGGGCTCGTCGGCTCGCACGTGCTCGAGATCTACGACGCGCTGGCCGACGCGCCTACGATCCGCCACATCACCGTCAAGCACGAGACGACCGCGGGGGGCATGGCCGACGCCTACGGCCGGCTGACCGGCAGGCCCGGCGTCGTCCTGGTCACCGCCGGGCCGGGGGCGACTAACTCCTTGACCGGCGTCGCCCAGGCCTACATGGCCGCCTCACCGGTCGTCCACATCAGCGGCGCGGTGCCGACCGGCGCCTCCCACGAGTCGTTCCACGGCGTGGACGCGCCGGATTTCCTGGTGCGCCAGTTCGCCGAGGTGACCAAGTGGAGCGTGGCCATCGAACGGCCGCAGGACATCCCGCACGTGCTCGCCCGCGCCTTCGCCATCGCCACCAGCGACCGCCCCGGTCCCGTCCACGTCGAGATCCCGCAGGACGTGCTGCTGGCCGACGCGACCGAGATGGACGCCTACGAGCGGACGGAGCTCGAGCCCCGGCAACTGGACGACGCCGAGGTTGCCCGCCTGGTCGAGCTCGTTCGCGGCAGCCGCCGGCCGGTCATCTGGGCCGGCAAGGGCGTGCGCGCGACCTTTGCCGACCATGAGCTGGCCGAGCTGGCGACACTGCTGGAGGCGCCGGTCATCCCCTCGGGCGACGCCGCCGGCTTCCTGCCCGACGCGCACCCGCTCTCCACCGGCCAGCTCGCGCTCTACGACCGCACGCCGCTGCAGAAGGAGCTGGCGGCCGAGGCCGACCTGATCCTGGTCGTCGGCGAGCGCGGCGCCACCGGCCACGCCGACACGATCTTCGCCCTCACGCACGCGCCGGTGGCCGGCATCTGGCTCGGCAACGAGGGTGAGGGGCCGGACCCGCGCTCAGTCGCGGGTGGCGTCGCCGATGTCCGGGGCGCGCTCGACCGGCTGATCGAGGCCTGCGGCGACCAGCAGCGGCCGGTCGACGACGAGCTGCGGGCGCGCATCGCGCGCGGCAAGGACGGGCTGCGCCGGCACGTCCGCGACCAGATCCGCCGCGACCATGGCCAGGCCAGCCCGATGCATTACGGCGTGGCGCTCGACGCGCTGCCGGAGTTCGTCGACGCTGACACCATCGTCCTGGGCGACATCGGCAGCCACAACCAGTGGACGCGGCTCGTCGTCGAGACGCTCAAC
>DATKRJ010000243.1:0-2520 GCA_035532355.1 Thermomicrobiaceae bacterium
CAGGGGAGCGATTGATCGCGCCCGCGTCGACCAAGGGGATCCTGGGGCAAGCCGCCGCGCCTGCCCCTCGCCATGTGTGTAGCGGCAGCGCCCTGTCGCCGCCCTGCTCGCCCCGCGCCCTCAATACCCGGCGGCGTGGCCACAGCGGCGCGGGTCGGTCGCGCCGATCAGCCGTTCGCCGTCACGCATGACCGCCTGCACCGAGCCGAGGTGCCAGTTGTAGTCGCCGAGCGGCGCCACCTCGACCCCCAGCGCCGTGATCCCCCGCACCGTCTCGGCCGGGATGCGCGTCTCCGTCGTCAGCCGGCCGGAGGTCCAGCTATACTCGGCCATGTCGATGGTCTCCAGCCGGAAGCGCGGCGCGTCGATCGCCTCCTCCAGCCCCATGCCGTAGCCGAGCAGGTTGAGCAGCACCAGCGCGATCGTCTGGCAGGCGCTGCCGGGCGTGCCGATGCCCAGCCAGGGCCGCCCGTCGCGCATGGCCAGCACCGGCGTCAGCGGCGTGACGATGCGGCGACCCGGCCCGACCGCGACGCCGGGGAAGCCGTTGCCGCTGTTGACGCTGATGCCGTCGACCACCAGCCCGGTGCCGAAGGGCGTGCCGTAGACGGTGTGGAGCATCGACAGCCAGTTGCCCGCCTCGTCGACGATCACGAGGTGGTTGCTGTCCGTCTTGCCGGTCTCGCTCCCGCCGGCCGAAGGCGCTGCGGAGAGGTCGGGCTTCGCCGGCGTGAGGTCGACCTTGGGGAAGCTGCCGGACAGCAGCCGCGCCTGCAGCTCCAGGTACTCGGGCGACAGCAACGTCTCGACCGGCAGGTCGAACGCCGCCGGGTCGCGCGCGTAGCGGGCCACGTGGTCCTCGGCGGCGGCCAGCGCCCGGGCGATCAGCAGCATGGCCCGCGGCGAGCGCAGCCAGGGCTCGTCCGGCGACACGCCGGCGCGCTCGAGCACGCCCAGGGTGAAGTCGACGAAGAACGGGCCGTAGTCGGGGATGGGGGCACCGACCAGGTCGTGGCCGAAGGCACGGAAGCGCAGCGGCTCGTCCCAGCGCACCGCGTAGGAGGTCATGTCCTCGATGGTCATGGTACCGCCAGTGGCGACGACGGCGTCGACGAAGTGCTGGGCGAACTCGCCGAGCTGGAACCACGCGACGCCGTCATCCCGGGCGATCCGCCGCAGGGCCGCGGCGTGGGCCGGCTGCCGGTAGGTGCTGCCGACCGGCGGCAGGTAGCCCTCCGGGGCGTAGCGCTCGCGTCCGGAGGGGTAGTGGGTCACGCGCGCCCAGGCGCCGGCCAGCTCGCCGTAGAGGAAGGAGTACATCGGGTAGCCGTCCTCGGCGGCGGCGATGGCCGGCGCGAAGTAGGACGCCCAGGGCCGGGTGCCGAAGCGCTCGGCCGCGGCCTGCATGCCGACGACCGTGCCCGGCACGGCGATGCGCTGGCCGGACGGCTCCGGGGTGCCGCGGCGCGGGATGGGTGCCCCGGCCGGGTGGTCGAGGTCGGCGTTGAGGTAGGTGGTCTTGCCGGTGCTCGCCTCCCAGTAGAGCATGCCGAAGCCGCCGGCCAGGGTCGACATCTGCGGCTCGACCACGTGCTGCAGCGGGATCGCCGTGAGCATGGCGTCGACCGCGTTGCCGCCGTCGCGCAGGACGGCGAGCGCCGCCTGCGTCACCGCCGGGTGCGACGTCGAGACCATCGCCCGGCGTCCGGTCGCCAGCTGCTTCGGCCCCTGGTCGACTATGGGCATACCCGCGCCCATGCTCGCCCCGCCCGTCTGAGATTCAGCCAAGCTATCCTCCGTCCATCTCCGCGCGTGTCCGCGCGATCCGCCGCCAGCGGGCTATGCCTGCTCCCAGGCACTGGCCGCGTCGAGCATGCGCAGGGCCTCGGGATCGAGCGTCAGCTCGGCGGCGCCCAATAGCTCGCGCACCTGCTCCGGTGACGTCGCGCTGGCGACCGGCGCCGTGATCGTGGGCCGGGCCATGATCCAGGCGAGCGCGACCTGGGCCGGCGTGGCGTTGAGGTTAGCGGCGACCGCGTCGACCGCGTCGAGGATGCGGAAGCCCTGCTCGTTCATGTAGCCGCGCTGGACGCCCGTGGCGCGGGCACTGTCCGGCAGCGAGCGGCCGGACCGGTACTTGCCGGAGAAGAAGCCGCTGGCCAGCGACGAGTAGGTGATGACGCCGAGCCCCTGGTCGCGGCAGACGGCTTGCATCTCCCGCTCGAACGGCTCGCGGCGCGCCAGGTTATAGAGCGGCTGGATAGCCTCGTAGCGCGACCAGCCGTGGCGGTCGGCCTCCCACTGCGACTTCATCAGGCGCCAGGTGCTGATGTTGGAGGTGCCGACGTAGCGGACCTTACCCGCCCGGACGAGATCGTCGAACGCGCGCATCGTCTCCTCGGGCTCGGTGTCGAGATCGTCCCAGTGGCTGAGGTAGAGGTCGATGTAGTCGGTCTGCAGGCGGCGCAGCGAGTGCTCGACCGCCTCCATGATCCAGCGGCGGGACAGGCCGCGCTGGTG
>DATKRJ010000244.1:0-7299 GCA_035532355.1 Thermomicrobiaceae bacterium
CCGAGCAAGGGCTACTACTCGCTCACTATCGGCAGCTGGCACGTCGTGGTCCTGAACTCGAACTGCTCGGAGGTCGGCGGCTGCGGCGCCGGCAGCCCGCAGGAGCAGTGGCTCGCCCAGGACCTGGCCGCGAACCCAACCACCTGCACCATGGCCGTCTGGCACCAGCCGCGCTTCAGCTCCGGCATCGTGGGGAACAACGTGGCGTATGACGCCTTCTGGCAGGACCTCTACGCGGCCCACGCCGACCTGGTGCTGAACGGGCACGACCACGACTACGAGCGCTTCGCGCCACAGGACCCGTCGGCCAACGCCGATCCGACGAACGGCATGCGCGAGTTCGTCGTCGGCACCGGCGGCAAGGGATTCGTCAACTTCTCGGCCATCCAGCCGAACAGTCAGGTGCGACAGAACACCAGCTTCGGCGTGCTGGTGCTGACGTTGCACGCCACGGGCTACGACTGGAAGTTCGTCCCCGCCGCGGGCGGCCAGTTCACCGATTCCGGCAGCGGGAGCTGCCACGCATGATCGATCTGCTCGAAGCGGACGCGGGGGAAGCATCAAGATGAAGCGGGCACTCGCCGTCGCCGTGATCGTGGCCGGGCTGTTGATCCTCATTCCGGTCCTGGCCTCGACCCTCGCCGCCGCCAGCGACCACTTCCAGCGCGACGAGGCGAGCGCGTCGTTCGTCAGCTCCGCCGGCTGCGTGCGCACGCAGGTCGACGTGACCGCCCTCAGCGGCAACGCCCGGCATGGTGGGAACCAGGTACAGACGCTCTCCGAAGCGCACGTGGCCCTCACCCAGTTCAATACCTGCACCAACGCTACCGTCCTGGAGGCCGAGGGGCGGGCGCCCCTATCCGGCAATGACCTGACGGTGGCCGCCAACCTCGGGACGGCCGCGCTCGACGTGGCGGTGCCGGTCACGGATGAAGACTCTGGTGCGACCTTCACGCTGCAGGTGCAGGTGACGTGGTCCAACCCCCGCGGAGTCAGCCACGGGAGCGGACACGTGCGCGTCCCGGGCGGGAGCGCCGACATCGCCACCAACATCGACGGACAGGACTTCTCGGCCACGGCCACGATCTCGCGCGCGGGGATCAACCTCAGTCCCGAACCGGCCACCTACGCCCGGGTGAGCCGGGTGCGGGACACCGGCGCCTGATGCGGCCGAACGCGGACCGCGGACCGCGGACCACGCCCACGCCGAGCCTCTGGCGTCTCCCTGGCGATTGGGGTAGGGTGACCGCACCCCGCGCTCGGGCCCGCGCGGGCAAAGTCGCGCACGAGAGGGAGGCGCGGATGACGGGCGGAGACGGCAAAGCGGCGGCCTGTCGAGCCGTGGACGCGGCGGCAGGCGACCTCGTCGTCCTGAGCGACTGGATGTTCGCCCATCCGGAACTGGGGCTCCAGGAGGTCGAGGCGTCCGCGCGGCTGACGGCGCTTCTCGAACGCGCCGGCGCACGGGTCGAGCGCGGCATCGCCGGACTGCCGACCGCCTTCCGGGCGACCATCGGCGGCACCGCGGCGCGCCCCCGGATCGCGATCATCGCCGAGTACGACGCGCTGCCCGAGGTCGGCCATGGCTGCGGCCACAACATCATCGCGACGTCGGCGGTCGGCGCGGGAATCGCGCTCGCGGCGCTCGGCGACACGCTGCCGGGGACCATCGTCGTGCTGGGCTGCCCCGCCGAGGAGTCGGCCGTGCCGGGGGCCGGCGGCAAGATCTACCTGCTCGAGGCCGGCTACTTCGACGACATCGACGCCGCGATCATGGTCCACCCGATGACCGAGACGCGCATTGGCTCCACCTCCTCGCTCGTCGCCTACGGCCTCGACTTCGAGTTCTTCGGCCGTGCCGCCCACGCCGCGGCCGCTCCGCACGAGGGCATCAACGCCCTCGACGCCGTCATCCAGACGTTCAACGGCGTCGGCGCGCTGCGCCAGCAGGTCAAGTCCGACGTGCGCATCCACGGTGTCATCACGCACGGCGGTGGCGCCCCGAACGTCATCCCGCCCTACGCGGCGGCGCGCTTCCGCATCCGCGCTGCCGACCCCGACGACGCGGAGGATGTCGTCAATAAGGTCGTGCGCTGCGCCGAGGCGGGGGCCCTGGCGTCCGGCGCCCGGCTCGAGTGGAAGCACTACCTCAAGCCGTACCTGAACATGATCCCCAGCCGGGCGATCGGTGACGCCTTCGCCCAGAACCTGCGCGCCCTCGGCCTGGAGGTCGCGGACGGCCCCGCACACGGAGGCAGTGGCTCGACCGACTTCGGCAACGTGAGCCACCGGGTGCCCGCGGTCGAGGCCTACCTGCGCATCTGCGGACCGGAGGCGGGCTGGCACTCGCGCGAGGTCGCCCAGGCGACGATCACGCCGCAGGGACACGCGGCGATCGGCAACGGCGCCAAGGGCCTGGCGATGACGGCGCTCGACCTGCTGGGTGACGCGCGCCTGCTCGAGGCCGCCCGCCGCGAGCACGCGGGCGCGGTGCCGGCCGCTGCCGATCTGGTACGACCGGACTAGTTACCGGTGCCGGTGTGGTTCGTTCTGTTAGCGGCACGCCCCGGTGTCAACCGAACACGGGATCCAGATCTGGCCCCGGGGCCGCCGGGGGCGAAGACGTGGTAGACTACTCTGTGCAGCGGGAACCGGTTCGAGTCACAGGCGACCCTCGTCGGGCCCGTCCCGGCCCTGATGGCGTGTTCCGACCGTACCCGCAAATCTCGATACAGGGTGAAGAAGGACTCGGCCGATGATGAGTCGCTACGACATGTACTCCATTCGATATCCGTTGCTGCCGCTCAAGAACGTGGTGATCTTCCCGAGAAACGTCGTCACGCTGCTGGTGGGGCGTACCCGTTCGATCCAGGCGGTCGAGGAGGCCATGAGCCGCGACCACCGCATCGTGGTCGTCGCGCATCGCGACGCATCGGTCGACGACCCCCAGCCGGAGAACCTGTATAAGATCGGGACCCTCGCCGAGATCGTGTCGATCGAGCATCAGCAAGGGGGCAACATCCAGGTGGCCCTCGAGGGGCTGAGCCGGGTCGAGATCCTGCAGTACGACGGCCCGCGCCCCTTCTACACCGTCCATGCCGAGCAGGCCGCCGAGCGGGTGACGATGACGCCCGAGGCCCAGGCCATGGTCCACCACACCCAGCAGCTCGCCCAGCGCTACCAGGAGGCCAAGAGCACCTTTAGCAACGACGTGATGGAGATGATCCAGTCCATCGCCGACCCGTCCCACCTGGCCGACCTGCTCACCACCCAGCTGATCCGCGACGCCTCGCAGCGCCAGAGCTTCCTGGAGAACCTCGACCCGATCAATCGGCTCGAGATGCTCGCGGTGCACCTGACCACCGACCTCGACCTGGTCGGGCTCGAGCAGCGCATCAAGGATCGGGTGCGCGAGCAGATCGACAAGAACCAGCGCGAGTACTACCTGCGCGAGCAGCTCAAGGCCATCCACGACGAGCTCTCGGGTGAGGGCGGCAACGAGATGGAGACGCTGCGCGAGAAGATCAAGCAGCGCGGGCTGCCCACGGAGATCGAGGAGAAGCTGCGCAAGGAGGTCACCCGCCTGGAGCGGATGCCGACCGTCTCCGCCGAGGGGACGGTGGTGCGCAACTACATCGACACGATGCTGGCGCTGCCCTGGGGCGAGGCGTCCGAGGACAATCTCGACCTCGACCACGCCGAGGCCATCCTCAATCGCGACCACTACGGGCTGGATCAGGTCAAGGACCGCATCATCGAGTTCCTGGCCGTACGCAAGCTGACGGAGGGGCGCGGCACCATGGGCGCCCAGATCCTCTGCCTGGCCGGGCCTCCGGGCGTGGGCAAGACCAGCCTGGGGCACTCGATCGCCGAGGCGATGGGGCGCAAGTTCGTGCGCGTCAGCCTGGGCGGGGTGCGGGATGAGGCCGAGATCCGCGGCCACCGGCGCACCTACATCGGCGCCTTCCCCGGCCGCATCGTCGGGGCCATGAAGTCGGCCGGCACGATCAACCCGGTCGTGGTGCTCGACGAGGTCGATAAGATGTCCTCGGACTACCGCGGCGATCCCTCGGCGGCCATGCTCGAGGTGCTCGACCCGGAGCAGAACCACGCGTTCACCGACCACTTCCTGGACACCCCGTACGACCTGTCCCGGGTGCTGTTCATCGCGACCGCCAACTCGCTCGCCTACATCCCCAAGCCGCTGCGCGATCGCATGGAGATCATCGAGATCAGCGGCTACACCGAGCACGAGAAGGTCGAGATCGGCAAGCGGCACCTGCTGCCGAAGCAGGTGGCGGCGCACGGGCTGACCGTCGAGCAGGTCGAGGTCCCGGAGAAGCTGTGGCTCGCGATCATCCGCGGCTACACCCGCGAGGCCGGCGTGCGCTCGCTGGAGCGGCAGCTCGCCTCGATCTGCCGCAAGGTGGCGCGGGACATCGTGCGAGGCAAGCGGAGCACGCGCACCAAGCGTATCCGGCTGACACCCGCGCGACTCGAGGAGTACCTGGGGCCACAGCGCTTCGGCTTCGAGCACGCCATCGGCGAGAATCAGGTCGGCGTCGCCATCGGGCTGGGCACGACCGAGATCGGCGGCGAGCTCGTCCCGGTCGAGGTCGCCGTCATGCCCGGTCGCGGCTCGCTGACGATCACGGGCCAGGCCGGCGACGTCATGCAGGAGTCGGCGCGGGCCGCGCTCAGCTACGCGCGCTCGCGGGCGGAGGCGCTCGGCATCCCGGCCGACTTCCAGGAGAAGTACGACTTGCACATCCACCTGCCGGAGGGCGCTATCCCCAAGGACGGCCCGTCGGCAGGGATCACCATGGCCACCGCCCTCATCTCGGCGCTGACCAAGCGGGCCGTGCGCGCGGACGCCGCGATGACCGGTGAGATCACGCTCCGCGGCCGCGTCCTGGCCATCGGCGGGCTCAAGGACAAGACGCTGGCCGCCCATCGCGTCGGCATTCGCAGCCTGATCGCGCCGCTGGAGAACAAGCGCGACCTGGTCCTCATCCCGGACAAGGTGGCTCAGGAGATGGAGTTCATCTGGGTCGAGAACATGGACCAGGTGATCGCCCGGGCGCTCGAGTTCGCCGAGCAACCGGCCGAGATCGACCCCAGCCTCCAGGAGCAACTCGAGCCGCGACCCCAGCCGCCGCTGGCCGATCTGCCGGAGCTACCGGTCGGTGACGCCATCGCCGACTAGCCACCTCGCCACCATCCACCGGGACGACACGATCGAGGCAGGGCCGATGCCCTGCCTCGAACACTTTGCGCGTCAATAGGCTTGCCCGTGTGTCAGCGCTGCGTTACAGTGCGGGCGGAGGGGTAGTGACCGATCCGGGCGGGCCGCCGCGGCGACCTGGGGGACCCGGTAGCCTACTCCGCGCGCGAGGTGGGAGCTGGGGATGGCGCGAACTCCGGCAAGCTCCGCGGCGCTCGAGCTCGACGAGGCGGTCGATCGGGGTGTCCGGCCGCGCGACATCGTCGTCTTCTTCGTCGTGTCGATGGCCCTCCTGATGTCGAGCATCGACTCGACGATCGTGGCCGTCGGCCTCCCTACCATGATGGCCGGCCTGAAGGCCAATCTCGTCTGGATCGGCTGGGTCATCACCGGCTACAGCCTCACCCAGACGATCATCCTCCCGATGGCCGGCAAGCTCAGCGACGAGTTCGGCCGCAAGCGCCTCTTTCTGACCTGCGTCGTGCTCTTCACCACCAGCTCCTTCCTGTGCGCCATCGCGCCGAATGTCTACCTGCTCATCCTGTTCCGCGTCTTCCAGGCGATCGGCGGCGGGGCGTTCATGCCGTCGGCGGCCGGGATCGTGAGCGACGTCTTCGGACCAAAACGTCGCGGCACGGCCATCGGCCTGTTCACCAGCGTCTTCCCGATCGGCGGCATCGTCGGCCCCAACGTCGGCGGCTGGGTCATCGACCATTTTGGCTGGCGGGCAATCTTCTCGGTCAACTTGCCGATCGGCGTGACGCTCTTCATCCTCGGGATCTTCCTGCTGCCGACTGGCGGGCAGGCGCGTGGCAGCCGCGGCATCGACCTGCTCGGCGCGGCATCGTTTGGCCTGGGGATCGTGGGGCTGATGTACGGCATGACCGTCTGGGGCAATCAGATCAACTTCGGGCCGCAGGTCGCGCTCTGGGGGGTTCTCGGTCTGGCGGCGCTCGTCCTCTTCGTGCGGCACGAGGGACGCTCGGCCGATCCGATGATCGAGCTACGGCTGCTCAAGGAGCGCGCCTTCCTGGCCGCCAACGTCTACAACTTCCTCTACGGCGGGCTCGTCTTCGGCTTCTTCAGCTTCGTGCCGCTCTATGCCACCCTCGCCTATCAGATGTCGGCGACCGAGGCGGGCTTCATCCTGACGCCGCGCGCGATCGCGATGATCAGCATGTCGATCCTGAGCTCCTTCCTGCTGATCCGGATCGGCTATCGCCTGCCCATGATCGTGGGCATCGTGCTAATCAGCATCGGCCTGTTCCTCTTCTCCCAGGGCTGGCACAACCCGATTGTCTTCGGCGGGCCGATGAGCAACCTGCTGCTGCTCTCCATCCTGATCGCGATCACCGGCTTCGGCGTGGGAATCGGCGGCCCGGCGGCGAACAACGCCGCCATCGAACTGATGCCGGAGGCCGTGGCGCGTATCACCGGCCTGCGCGGGATGTTCCGCAACACCGGCGGCGTCCTCAGCACCGCGGCGATCATCCTGATCCTGGCCCACTATCACGACCAGGCCCGCGGGCTACAGGAGATCTTCCGGGGTCTGTCCTTCCTGGTGCTGCTGGTCATCCCGCCGATCTTCCTCATCCCGGACAACGCCCGGCTGCGCCGGCGGGCGGCGCGGCACGTCAGGACCGCCAAGCAGCCGGAGATGGCCGACTGACGCGACCTGTCGCGGGTGGGTGCAACCTCGCGAGACGATACCGGCGCCGGTCGGGTGGTTCGTCGACGTTCCATGATGGGTGGCACGGGGTCGGTGGTGGCAGTCCCATGGGCGCGGGGGCCTGGCGGACCGGCACGCCGTGGTCGGCGGCGGACGGACCAGCCAACGTAAGGGCCGGGAGAGCGGTCAGCCCTCCCGGCCTCGATCACCTCGGTCTGTGGGACACCGTCAGTACATCACGCCGTAGCGCGCGGACAGGATCTGCGCGCCCAGCCGGCCGAGCTCGACGTCGAAGTGGACCGGATCCTCACCCGGGTGCCACTCGAAGCGGGCGCGCTCGAAGTACTGCACGGTGTAGACCTGTCCCGTGTCCGGGTTCTTCTCCTGGAACTCCTCGCTGATCGGC
>DATKRJ010000245.1:0-6680 GCA_035532355.1 Thermomicrobiaceae bacterium
CCGCGTCGATGGCGTCGACATCGAGCCCGGGTTCCGGGACCCCGGCGACTACGCGCCGCGCTGCCGCCTCTACCGCACGAGCTCTGGGCTCGGGGGCGTGCCCGATCCCGCGTGGATCGAGGAGGCGCTTCGCACCTGACCGCAACCGCGGCCACGTTGCGGTGGCACCATCTGCTGGCTCTCCGGTGCGCGGAGCCGACCCGTTGAGATGGCAGGCCAGGGCGCGGGCGGCAGGGACCGCATCGGGTTCCCGTCTTCCGCCACTGGAGAGGAGGCCGAATGGGCCGAAGTGGCGAACCGGGGCCCCGGACGCCGGCCACACCCCGGTTGTCTCGCCCGTCGGCGCCGGTCCCGCCAGCTGGTGGGGAGGAGGATTCTCTGAGTATCGACGACGCATGCGTCGCATCGGAAGTGCAACGTCGGTCCCCCTCGTCGGTTCACATGGCCCCGTCGGTGGGCGAGACAGGGCACGCTGCAGCCACCTTGTTCGCGCGAACAAGGACTGACCCGGCCGCCGCTTCGGTCGGTCGGCATCCCGCGGCCGGCCGACGGCGCCCTCGCGTGGCGCGTCGCCTATCAGAAGCGTTGCAAGGACGCGCATACTCGTTGCGCACACGTAACGACGGAGCACGTCGTGCGGTGCCGTGGAGGCGCCATGCTGGAGTTGACCGCCCATCTGCTGGCTGCCTGGCGAGAGGCCGAGCGCGAGTTGGCCGCGGCAGCTCCTGGGACGCCAGCCTTCGAGGCAGCGATCCGACAGATGGAAGCGTGCCGCGGCGCCTACCACGCGCGACTGGCTGAACTGGCCGACGTGAGGTCGGCCGGCGAGGCGTCACCCGACTGAGGGCCTGCCGCAGGGATCCCTGTTCCGAGGCGCCGTTCGCGAGACCTGCGTGGCCTCGCGGCCGGGCATCTCGGGTTCCAGATGGACCTCCCACGGATCGCCGTGAGGGTCCTCGACGCAGCCTCAGCAGATGTTCGAGGGTTGATCGGGCGGGCCACCCGTCACGGAAGCGAGCGCCCATGTGTCGTCCCTTCAGGACGACACCCGAGTCCGTCGAGCCCGTGTTGCGCCCTGCACGGCTGCCGCCGGCCCACTGGCCCTGACCCAACTCACTTCGCCGGAAGGGCCTGTTCTGGGCGCCCCTCGCCGTTCTGCCCGATACTGACCTGGCCGGCGCGGGGGGCGCTGAGCGTTCCCCGGCGCGGACCGTGGGCGAGGACTCGACGCGGCCCGCGCCGATCTCATGCCGGTCGCGCCGCCGGATCTGCCATGGCCGGACCCTCCATGACGCCTACGGTCCCGCAGAGGTGCGCGAACGGCAAGGGATCTGCTGGTCCCCGTGATCTGCTGGTCCCCGATCATCGTCCGGGTTTCATGCACAGACCCTGAGCCTCCAGCGGGAACGGGGGGAACCGGCGAGTCGGCTGATACTCGTGATCAGTTGGTGAAGGACTACGCGGGAGCGGGTTCTGGCCGATAAGGCTCTCCGGTCAGGGTGCCCAGCGGCCGGCCCGAACCTGTGCATGACTCGATTTACGTCTGGACGTGAAAGCCACCGAGGAACAGGTTGGGTTGTTCTGCGGGCAGTGACCGGCCGGTCTCGTGCAGGGCAGTGTCGGCGAGCCGCGCCTCTCGTCAAGGCTGTGGCTCGTGCTCATCGGCAGTCCAAGCGACCATCGCCGTCGGCCCTGGCCTGTTTGCCCGTCCCGAAAGGGGAGGGCCCACCGCCCGTGTGTTCCTGCCCGGAACGGAGTGCGACTCGACCCGCCCCGCGCAAGGAGGGGCGGCATGCGTGGACGCCGGTCGTAGCTGAGCCCTGGGCCACACAAGCGACGATGGCGCGACTCGCGGCGAGGAAGACAGCGACGGACTGCCCGCCGGCCGCTATCGCTGCCCTGGTCTCCTCGACCGCGCGATCGCGGACGAGCGAGGCAGGCACCAGATCCACCGCGATCCGGCGTTCCGCGAGCGCGAGCCGGAGCACTGGCGCCGCGAACCGGGCGTCGCGGATCGCCGCCGCGGCGCGTCGGAATGACGTTCAGATCTGGCCCCACCCCTGAGCGTGCAGCGCCGATGCTTCCGGAGCAGCAGACTCGGGCGGGCGCCCGTCGGCATGACAACCGCGCGCATGGAGAGACGGGTCGTCGGCCGCGCCGGCCGATCCGGGGCTGCCCGCCATCCCCCTCGGCGCCGTCGCGACGGCTCGCCAGACCTGACATCCGGCTTGCCGCCCGGGCGTCGAGAGGCCCATACTGCCGCGGCAACTGAATAGCCGTTCGGGTGCGGGGAAGCCGGTGCGAGTCCGGCGCTGTCGCGCAACTGTGAGCGGGGAGCGACCGACCAGATGCCACGGGGACCGAAAGGTCCCGGGAAGGCGGTCGGGGCGTGCTGATCCGCGAGCCAGGAGACCCGGTCCGAGCGGACTGCTGAAACCCCACCCGCGCGCCACGGGATGGGAGGCCTTCGGACGCTTCGGCCTCTCACAGGCGGGTGGGATGTCGTGCGCTGCGGAGGGTTCCCATGCGAGCGCGTCTCGGTGCGACCAGCGCGATACTGGCCGTCGTCATCCTCTCGACCCTGGTTACTGCACCGGTCGCCCGGGCGCAGAACGATCCCGCCTCCCGGGCGGTGCGGTACCTCGTCGCGCACGAGGCGCGCGACGGCTCGCTCGATGGATCCGTGGGCGAGACCGAGGACCTCGTCCTCGGGGCGGCGGCCGCCGGCTACGACCCCGGCACGCTGCGCCCGGCGAGCGGATCCACGCCGCTCGACTTCCTCGCCGCGCACCTCACCGCCGCGACCGCCGATGCGGGCAAGACCGCCAAGCTCATCCTCGCCCTGGTCGCCGCCGGGCGCGATCCAGCGGCGTTCGCCGGCGTGGACCTCCTCGCCAGCCTGCAGGGCTTCTACGACCCCGTCGGCGGCCGCTACGGCGACGGGGCCACGTTCGGCCAGGCGCTCGCGATCCTCGCACTGTCGGGCGCGGCGGTGCCGGCGGTCCCCGTGCCGGCGGCCGCCGTCACTGCGCTGCGCGCCGCCCAGGACAGCGACGGGAGCTGGAACTACCAGGGCACGAAAGATGCCTCGGTCGGGGGGGACACGAACTCGACGGCGGTCGCCGTCATGGCCCTCGTGGCGGCCGGGGCCGCGGACACCGATCCCGCGCTGGCCCGCGCCCTCGCCTACCTGCGGGCGCAGCAGCAGCCCGACGGCGGCTTCCCCTACCAGGCGGGCGCGGGCAGCGACCCCGACTCTGACGCGCTCGTGATCGAGGCCCTCGCGGCGTCGGGACAGGACATCGGCACGAGCTGGACGAAGGACGGGCAGTCGCCCTTCGCGAGCCTTCTCGGCTTCCAGGACGCGGCGAGCGGCGGCTTCCGCTACCCGGGCAACGCGGCCCCCGACCCGTTCACCACGAGCCAGGTGCCGCAGGGGCTCGAGGCGCTGCCGCTGCCGGTCCGTACGGCCTTCGCGCCATCCGCCGGGCTCTCGACCGACGGCGCGCACGCGCTCGCGGCGCTGCGCTACCTGTCCGGTCAGCAGCGCCCGGACGGCTCGCTCGACGGCTCGCCGGGCGAGACCGAGGACTTCATCCTGGGCACGGTCGCCGCGGGTGACGACCCCGCCACCCTCACCACCTGCGCCGACGGATCCGCCTACGCGTTCCTGGCCTCGCAGGTGGCCGCCGCGACCGCGGACGCCGGCAAGACCGCCAAGCTGCTCCTCGCGCTCACCGCCGGTCGGCGGGATCCGCGTGCCTTCGGCGGGCTCGATGTGCTGGCCCGGCTGGCGAGCTTCTATCGCCCCGCGTCCGGCGTCGTCGGGGACGGCGCGACGTTCAGCCAGGCGCTCGCGATCCTGGCCCTGCGCGCCGCGGGGCAGCCGGTGCCGGCCGCCGCGGTGGTCCATCTCGCCGCCCTCCAGGACGCCGATGGCAGCTGGAACTACGAGACCGCGTCGGGCGCCACGACGGGGGACACGAACTCGACAGCGATCGCCCTGATGGCCCTCTCTGCGGTGGGCGACGCCGCGCCCGTGCCCGCCGCGCTCGCCTATCTGCACGGCGTCCAGGGCGCCGCCGGCGGCTTCCCGTACCAGGCCGGACCGGGGGCGCCGAGTGACCCCGACTCCGACGCGCTCGTCCTCCAGGCGCTCACGGCGCTCCACCAATCCCCGGTCTCGCCGGCCTGGACCGTGGCCGCGCACACCGTTCTCGACGATCTGCGCCGCTTCCAGGCCCCCGACGGCGGGTTCATCTTCCCCGGCAACGCGGCGCCCGACGCATTCACCACGAGCGAGGTCCCAGCGGCCCTCGAGCGCGTGCCCCTCCCGGGGCTCGCACCCTGGACACCCGGTCGCCCCGTCACGACACGGGCCTGCGGTCCCTCGCACCCCACGGCCAGCGGAGTGCCGGCCGCGACCCTGCCGGCCACCTCCAGCGGGTTGCCGCAGGGCCAGGACGGGGGCCCTGACGCCCCGCTGCTCGTGCTGGTGGCAGGCCTGCTCGGCCTCGCCGCCGGCGCGCTCGTGGTGCCCCTGGCCCGGCGCGCGGCGCGCCCGTAGGCCGATGTCCGGCGCGCATCGGGCGCCGTCAACCCACGCCGGCGGCGGGCCGCGGAGCGGGGAGCGCGTGACGGCCCGCGTTCCTTGGCTCGGGCGTCGGGGTCTCGGGCTCGTGGCGATCGCCTGTCTGCTCGGCCTCGCCGGCGCGGCCGCCCCTGTCCGCCCGGCCGCCGCCGGATGCGCCGCGGCCGACGGGCTCCATCACGTTGCGCTCGTCGTCGAGCACGGCGACGGCCGCATCCTCGTGCGCTGCGTCGCCTTCGGGGCGGCCACGATCAGCGGCGCGCAGGCGCTGGCGCTGAGCGGCGTCGAATCCGCGACGAGCGGGTACGCCGGCCTCGGGTTGGCCGTCTGCCAGCTCGACGGGGAGCCGACCACGTATCCGCCCGGATGCTGGACCGACACGGGCCCCTACTGGGTGATGTTCGTGGCCCGGGGCGGCGGGGCCTGGACGCTCTCGAGCCTGGGCATCAGCAGCCAGACACTCGGCGACGGCGATGCCGAGGGCTTCCGCTACGACGCCCAGACCGGATCGCCCGCGCCACCGGCGGCGCCCGGCCGCTGCCCCCCGACGAGCCCACCGACGAGCTCGCCGACGGCTGGTCCGCTCGCCACGCGAAACACGCCGCGAGCCTCGCCCCAACCGTCCCCCACGCCCCGACCGGCGCGCCCGGTCCCCGTGCCGACCGCGCCCACGACCGCGACGGCGCCCCCCACCATGGTTCCCGTGGCCTCCGCGGCCGCACCGGCCACGATGGGGACGTCCACTGCGGCCCCATCATCCGCGGTGCCCGCCACCCCGGCGGCGGTTCCCGACGGCGGGCCGTCGTCCTCCGGGACCTCCGCCGCGGTCCCGGCCGCAGGCGTCCTCGCCTTGGCCGTGCTGCTCCTCCTCGCGATCGGACTCGCGGCCATGCGCCGCCGGCGGACCCCGTGAACCCGCGGGCGCTCCTGCTCTGGTCCGCCGCCGCGCTCGTGGTCGATCTCGCGTCGAACGATCCGCTGTACCGCGCCCTCGTCGTGCTCGTGGCGCTGGACGTGCTGGCGGCGCGCCTGCCGGCCGAACGCTCGCTGCGCCCGACCCTGATCGCCGCGAGCCTCTTCGGCGCGCTCGCCGTGGGTCTCAACGCGCTGCTCAGCCACAGCGGCGTGCACGTCCTGGCCGTCCTACCCGAGGCGTGGCCGCTCGTCGGCGGCCCGCTGACCGCCGAATCGGTCGCCTACGGCGCAGATGTCGCCCTGGGCCTCGTCGGGGCGGTGCTGGCGGTCGCGCCGGTCTCGCTCGTGCTCGAACCCCATGAGCTCATCGACGCGCTTCCGGCGCGCCTCGAGCGCAGCGGTCTCGTCCTGGCCGTCGCGCTCAACCTCGTGCCCGGCATCGGGCGCACGGCGCTCGCGGTGCGCGATGCCGAGCGGATGCGCGGCTGGCGGCCGCGCGGACCGCGCTCCTGGGCCGACATCCTCGTGCCGACCATGCTGAGCGCCATCGAGGACGCGCTGGCCCTCGCCGAGGCGATGGAGGCCCGCGCCTACGGCAGCGTCGCCCGGACACGGTTCGCGAGCGCGCCGTGGCACGCGCGCGACCGGGTCGCGGTGGGGGCTGCCTGGGCCGCGGTCGCGCTGTTCCTGGTGGCCCGTCTCGCGGGCGGGACGCCCGACTGGCAACCCTACCCCGCGATCACGATGCCGCCGCTCGACCCGGTGCTCGTGGCGGCCTGCCTGCTCCTGGCCGTGCCGGCCCTGCCGTGAGCCTCGTCGAGCTCGACCACCTGACCTACGCGTATCCCGCGGCGCAGGCGCCCGCGCTGCGCGACATCACGGCCGTCCTCGAACCGGGGCTCACGCTCCTCGCGGGGGCCTCCGGCAGTGGCAAGTCCTCGCTGCTGCGCCTGCTCGACGGGCTCGTGCCGCACTTCCACGGCGGGCGGATCGCGGGTCGCGCGCAGGTCGCCGGACATGACGTGCTGCGCACCCCCACCCGCGCGCTCGCTCGCCACGTCGGCTTCGTGTTCCAGGATCCGGAGCGCTCCTTCGTCTACGGCACGGTCGAGCGCGAGGTGGCGTTCGCGCTCGAGAACACCGCGGTGGCCCCGGCGGAGATGCACCGGCGGGT
>DATKRJ010000246.1:0-5869 GCA_035532355.1 Thermomicrobiaceae bacterium
CGTCGCGGCCGGCCTACCGCACGGCACCGCGTACGCGGCGACATCCGGCGGCGGATTGACGGCCGCGACAGCGTCAAGACTGTTATAGCGGTTTCGCTGGAAGGCTGCAGCCCCACGGATCGCGTGGCGGGAGGGAGATCGATCAAACCCGGTGCTACGGTGGTCTGAAAGCGCCGGACCGCGGGCACGGAAGAGTCGGGATGCGGGTCAGTCGATGTCCCCGAGCAGCCGGCGCAGCGTCCGGCCCGCGCCGAAGACGATCGCCTGCGCCTCGCTCGCCTGCACCCAGATAGGGGTCGACAGCGGCCGGCTGGGGGGCGGCGGGGGATGGAGCGCCGGGCTGACGGCCGGGCGCAGCGACGACAGGCGGTGCAGGATCTCCCCGCGCTCGCGCAGGATGGCGCGCCGGTGGCGGCCGAGGCTTACCAAGTCCGCCTGGAGCGCCGCCAACTCCAGGTCGACGCGCTCCAGTGCCGCCACGGCCTGCTCGACCTCGGATCGCAGCACGTCGAGCTCGCGCGGGTCGTTGAGGTCCAACCCCAGCCCCCTGCGGGTAATTCCGCTCACCGTCCACGGATTCTCTCGGACCGGCGCCCCCGATGTCGCCTGCCGCCAGCGCGGCTCCGGCCGACCGGGCGCCGGGTCCGACATACGGGCGTCCCAGGACCAGCGTACTGGGATGATGGGTGCGACACAAGGGACTTTCGTCTGTCCTGATAGGGAGATTCGGGCGACGAGGGGTGCGACTTTCAGCGAGCGCGCCGCCGCTTCGGCTCGTAGAGTTCGACGTTGCCGTCGACGATCATCAAGGGGATACGACGCTCGCGTACCCAGGGGAACTCGTGCTCGTACGGACGGTACAGATCGTTCGACACGACCGCCGCGTGCTCGTCGGCGGCCGTCGTCAGCACGAAGTAGTCGGCGTCCGTGCCGGCCGGCGCCTGGCGCACCACCTGGTCGTCGATGAGTGCCTCGAGCTGTCGCGGGTCGTCGACCTGGTGGCGGAACGCCGCGTCGACGATGATGATTGGGCGGTAGCCGCGCCGCTCCAGCTCACGCCGGACGGCCACGAGATTGGCGACCTTGGGCTTGCCTTCCGGCGTCACCTCCTCATACGCCACGTTCGACCCGTCCACCACGACCGTCTTCGGCTCCGCCATTCACTCGACCTCCGCTGTAGCGTGTGCCGACCCAGCCACCGCCGCGCGGGACCGGCCCGCCGGGGCTAGACCGACGTCAGGAAGGTCGCCGGGTTGGCCGCGAACTCGCGCCGGCACGCCGGGCAGCAGAAATAGTAGCGCTCGCCCTGGTAGTCCTCAGAGTGCCGCGCGTCGGCGATCTCCACCGTCATACCGCAGACGGGATCGATCGCGGTGCGCCGCTCCGCGATCGCGGCTACCCCCAGCACCGGCAACGAACGACGGCAGGCGATGATCTCGGCCAGGATGCTGACCGCGATCTCCTCCGGCGCGCTCGCGCCGATGTCGAGGCCGGCCGGGGCCTTCACCCGCGCCAGCAGCTCATCGGGCAGACCGCTCGCGCGCAGGAACGCGAGGACCGACTCCGCGCGTCGCCGGCTGGCGACCACCGCGACGTAGCCGATGCCCGCCCGCACGGCGTGCTCGATGGCGTCCTCGTCGTAGACCCCCATGGTGGCGACCACCGCGGCAGCCTGGCCGCCGGCCGCGCTCGACGCCAGGTCGAGCGAGTCGAGCACCTCGTCGGCCTCCGGCGGGGCGGTCGCCGCTGCCTCCGGCCGTACCGCGATCACGCGGTAGCCCATCACGTGTCCGAGCCGCACCAGCGCGTCCGCCACCGGACTCTCGCCGACCACGAGCAGCCGGAGCGGCGGGAGGAAGGGCTCGAGGAAGATCTCCAGGATGCCGCCGCTGTGGCAGGTCATCGCGGCGAGCACCACGCCGGGACGGGCCACCTCGGCGGCCGTGTCCGGGCTGAGCCGGAGGATGCGCGCCTCGCCGTCCGAGAGCGCCGCGAGGGCCTCACGCACCACCGTCGGCTGGGCGCAGCTGCCGCCGACCCAGCCGAACAGCGAGCCGTCTTCGGCGACGATCCCGCGCGCGCCGGGGCGCGCCGACGTCGGCCGCTGGCTCCAGACCACAGTCGCGAGCACGAACGGCCGACCGGCACGCTTGAGGGTCGCCGCGCGCTCGAAGATGTCCTCGGAGAGGGTGCCCAGAGCCGGGACGACCTCACCGCCGGATGGCCGCGCGCTGGACATGGCTTGCCGTCCTCGGCTGACGGGAGCCGGCGGATAACCGCCGGCTCCCCCGCGTCACTACTCGGCGACGCCGTGCTCCTGGAGGATCGCATAGACCTTCCAGGGTGTGATCGGGATGTCGATGTGGCGGACGCCCAGGTGGCTGAGCGCGTCCACCACGGCGTTCGCGATGGCCGGTGGCGAGCCGACGGTCGGGCTCTCACCCACGCCCTTGGCCCCGATCGGGTGGTGCGGCGAGGGGGTCACGGTCTTGTCCGTCTTCCAGGAGGGTGTCTCCATCGACGTCGGCAGCAAGTAGTCCATCAGCGTGCCGGTGAGCATCGTGCCGTGCTCGTCGTAGACGATCTCTTCGAGGAGCGATGGAGCCATGCCCATCGTCAGCCCCCCGTGGATCTGCCCGTCGACGATCATCGGGTTGATGATCGTGCCGCAGTCGTCGATCGCCAGGAACTCGCGGATCTTGACCTGGCCGGTGCCGCGGTCGATATCGACCACGCAGACGTAGGCGCCGAAGGGGAAGGTCAGGTTCGGCGGGTCGTAGTAGCAGACCGCCTCCAGCCCGCCCTCGAGCCCCAGCGGGAAATTCGTGTAGGCGGCGAAGGCCACCTCGGTCATGGTTTTGGAACGCTCGGGCGCGCCCTTGACCCGGAAGGCGTAGTCGAGCCACTCCAGGTCGTCTGGGCTGCACTCCAGCAGGTGCGCCGCGATCTGGCGGCCCTTCTCCCGGATCTTGCGCGCGGCCACCGCCGTCGCCGCGCCGGCCGTCGGCGTGCTCCGGCTGGCGTAGGTGCCGAGCCCGTAGGGCGCTGTGTCGGTGTCGCCGTGCTCGACGATGATGTTCTCGGCCGGGATCCCGAGCTCCTCCGCCGCGATCTGGGCGAAGGTCGTCTCGTGCCCCTGGCCCTGCGTCTGGACGCCGATGCGCATCAGCACCGAGCCGGTCGGATGGACGCGAATCTCGGCGCTGTCGAACATCTTGATGCCCAGGATGTCGAAGGTGTGGGACGGCCCGGCGCCGACGATCTCGGTGAAGGTGCTGATGCCGATGCCCATCAGCTCGCCGCGGGCTCGCCTCTCGGCCTGCTCGCGCAGGAGCTCCTGGTAGCCCATGGCGTCCAGCGCTTTGTGGAGCGCGACCGGGTAGTTGCCGCTGTCGTACTCCCAGCCGGTGGCCGACCTGTAAGGGAACTGCTCGGGCTGGATGAAGTTCTTGAAGCGCAGCTCGGCCGGATCCATGTTCAGCTCGTCGGCCAGCACGTCGACCATGCGCTCGACCGTGTGGACCGCCTCGGTGACGCGGAAGGAGCAGCGGTAGGCCACGCCGCCGGGCGCTTTGTTGGTGTAGACACCGTCGACCGCGACGTGCGCCGCCTCGATGTCGTAGGACCCGGTGCAGATGCTGAACAGACCCGCCGGGAACTTCGAGGGGTTGGCCGCCGCGTCGAAGGCGCCGTGGTCGGCCAGCGTCTTGACGCGCATCGCCCGGATCTTGCCGTCCCTGTTGGCTGCCAGCTCGGCATGGATGTGGTAGTCGCGGGCGAAGGAGTCCGCCTGCAGGTTCTCGGAGCGGTCCTCGATCCACTTCACCGGCCGGTCGGTCGTCAGCGTCGCGACCGTGGCCAGGACGTAGCCCGGGTAGACCGGGACCTTGCCGCCGAAGCCCCCGCCGATGTCCGGCGAGATGATGCGGATCTTATTCTCGGGGATGCCGGACACGAGCGAGAAGACGGTGCGGTGGGCGTGCGGCGCCTGGCTCGTCATGTAGATGGTGAGCTTGTCGGTCGCGTGGTCGTGGTAGGCGACGCAGCCGCAGGTCTCGATCGAGGCCACGTGGATGCGCGGGATGTAGAGGTCCTGCTGGACGACGACCTCGGACTCGCTGAAGACCTGGTCGGTCGCCGCCTGGTCGCCCGCCTCCCAGTGCCAGATGTGGTTGGTCTTCTGCTCGCGGTCGGGCCGCACCAGCGGCGAGTCGGGCTCCAGCGCCTTGAAGGGATCGACCACCGGCTCGAGCGGCTCGTACTCGACCTCGACGGCGAGCACGGCGTCGGCGGCGGTGTAGCGGTCCTCGGCGACGACCGCGGCGACCTCCTGGGCGTAGTAGACCACCCGGTCGATCGGCAGCACCATCTGGCGGTCGCTCATCAGGGTGGGCATCCAGGCCAGTCCGGCTGCCTCCAGATCCTTGCCGGTGATGACGGCCAGCACGCCCGGCATGGCGAGCGCCTTCGAGGCGTCGATCTTCGTGATGCGCGCGTGCGCGTGCGGGCTGCGTACGATGTCGAGGTAGAGCATGCCGGGCAGCTTGACGTCGTCGACGTAGTTGCCCTTGCCGCGGATGAAGCGGGGGTCCTCCTTGCGCTTGACCGAGTGGCCCAGACCATGGATCGGTGTGGCAGTCATGCGCGTCTACTCCCCTCCGCCGGCCGGCACGACCTCGGCCGCCGACTCCTGCAGCTTGCGGGCGGCGTACTGGATGGACCGGACGATGTTGACGTAGCCGGTGCAGCGGCACAGGTTGCCGGAGATGGCCCGGCGGATCTCGTCCTCGGACGGGTTGGGGTTCTCATCGAGCAGGGCCACCGCGGTCATCATCATGCCGGGCGTGCAGTAGCCACACTGGAGCCCGTGCTCCTGCCAGAAGCCCTCCTGGATCGGGTGGAGCTGGTTGCCCTGCTCCAGTCCCTCGACCGTGCGGATCTCGGCGCCGTCGGCCTGCACGGCGAAGACGGTGCACGACTTGACCGGCCGTCCGTTGAGGTGGATGGTGCAGGCGCCGCAGCTTGTCGTGTCACAGCCGATGTGGGTGCCGGTCAGCCTCAGCTCCTCACGGATGAAGTGGACCAGCAGCATGCGCGGCTCGACCTCGGCCCGGTGCACCGTACCGTTGACGGTGACGGAGATGGGGACTTTGTTCACCGTTCGCCTCCCTCTACCCGTCTAGGCCGCTGCGCCGGCGCGCGCCAGCGCCGCACGCAGCGCCCGGGCGGTCACCGTCCGCACCATCGCCCGCTTGTAGTCGGCCGGTCCGCGCAGGTCGCCGCCCGGGTCGGAGGCGACCGACGCCAGCCGGGCCGCCTCGAGGATGGTCTCCTCGGTCGGCGCCTTCCCGGTCAGGTACGCCTCGGCATCGGCGGCCCGCAGCGGCCGGTAGGACGCGTTCGTCAGGCCGATGCCGGCGGTCGCGACCGTCCCGTCGGCCGCCAGCGTTACCTGCGCGGCGGTCCCGGCAATCGCGTAGTCGCCGACCTTGCGCTCGAACTTGACGTAGGCGCCGCCCGAGCGTGCCGGCGGCAGGGGGACGCGGATCTCGGTCAGGATCTCCTCCGGTCCAAGCGCGGTGGTGAAGGTGTCGACGAAGAAGTCGTCGATCGGGATGACGCGCCGGCCGGAGGCGCCGGTGGCGACCACCTGGGCGCGCAGCGCGAGCATGGTGGCCGGGTGGTCGTTGGCGGGATCGGCATGCGCCAGGTTGCCACCCACGGTGGCCAGGTTGCGCACCAGCGGGTCGGCCACCACCTGGGCGGTGTCGATCAGGATGGGCGCGCGGCTCCGGGCGACCTCGGAGTGCTCGAGGTCCACCTCACGCGTCAGCGCCCCGATGGCGATGTACCCGTCGCGCTCCTGGAC
>DATKRJ010000247.1:0-5151 GCA_035532355.1 Thermomicrobiaceae bacterium
GGATGGGCCGCTCGGCGGCAGCGAGCAGGTCGGCCATGCGGCGCTGCCGGTGGATGGAGCTCGCCGGTGGCGCATGGGTCTCGGTCAGCTGCCGCAGGCCATCCGACAGGTAATGATTGGCGTGGACCAGGACTCCGTCACCCGAGAAGAGGACACCGTGGTCGTCGACCGTGAGTTCCAGGTCGGCGATGTTGCCGTTGGCGTCGCCCAGGATCAGGTTGCGCGACGAGGCGCGGCGCGGCATCAGCCCGGCCTCGAGGGCGTCGGCGACGGTGGACTGCTCGAGCATCAGTCGGGTGATCAGGTAGCGCGGGAACCCCGCGCGCCAGCCGGGCGCGTTGAGCAGGTTGCCGTGGACCGCCAGACCGGTCTCGTTCATGCCGACGTAACTCACCAGCCCCGGGCTGACGTACATCAGTACGGCCGGTGCATCGTCCGGTTTCATCTTCAGGATGAGCCCGAAGTCCTCGACCTCGGCGTCCAGGTCGACGTTCTGGCCGACGATGACGTCGCCGGTCGCGGTGTGCGCCCCGGTGAGGGCGAAGGTGGTGCACGAGGGCGGCGGCGGGCCGGCGTGGAGCAGCTCCATGCGCACCTGGATGGAGAAGGCCTCCATTTCGGGGATGTCGGCGCCCTCGGCGACGCCGCGGACCTCCTCGGCGAGCTGCGGCGCATGCTCCTCGATGGCCCGGACGAAACCGTCCATTTGCCCGAGCAACTCGTCCCGACTCAGTCCGCTGCGCGCCGACGCCTTGCCCAGCCACATCCGCGAGTAGGCGCGCACCCGGTCCCGCAGCTGCTCGCCGAACTGTCGGCCCATCTCGCGGTGGCTGCCGGCCACCTCAACCAGCGGCAACACCCGCGTGTCGAGCATCTCTGGCTCCTTCCCCGGCGGCCGCCGGCAGCCGGACCTCGCGGAACGGGTGGCTGCAGGGCGGGCCGCTGGCGACGTACATCACGCGCGCCCCGAGGTCGATCACCACCGACGCGATGCTCATGGTCTGGTCGGTGCCCTCCGGTCCCTCCGGGTGCCGGCAGACCGAGCGCGGGTAGCCGACGTGGTCGGTCAGCGCCTGCTGGACGTCCTCAACCGTGATCTGGCCGATCTTCGGCTCGAGCAAGTCGCGCACGCGCTGGTGCCGGTAGAGTGTGTCCGGCCCGGTCAACAGGCCGATCCCCTGCACCTGGGCGGCGACGGCGGTGAAGTGGTTGGAGTGAGTCAGCAGGCCGCGCTCGGGGTAGACGGGGTACACCTGCTCCGGTGAGGCCTCGAAGTCGACGATCACGCCCGACTCGTGCGCGATGACGTAGTTGGTCGAGGCGGAGCGGTTGGCGTCGAGGACGGCGCCAAAGGCGGCGTCGAGTCGCGTGCTGTTGAGCGCGCGGCGGCGGATGATCGGGACAGGATCGCCCGGCTTGCCGCCGTCGTGGACCGAGCGGAGCAGGTTGCCGCAGATCGCGATGCCGGCCGCGTTGAAGCCGTCGCGGCCGACCATGCCCGCCTCGACCGTCATGACGAAGTCCGGCCCATCGTCCTGGGCGACCTGGAGCACGATCACCGACTCGCGGCAGGCGGCCTTCCAGTCCCAGTTCTTGCCGAGCAAGGTCGTCCCGCTCGCGCTGGCCCAGGGTGACACGGCGATGGTGGTGCACTCGTGGGCGGTGGGGTCGGGAATGCCGCGCTTGCGCCCGCCGTAGAGGATCTCGGTGCGGCAGTTGACCGCCACGATCTCCTCCAGGGAGAAGCCAGCGCCGTCGCCGATGCCGCGCATCTCCTCGAGGATGGCCGGATCCTGGGTGCCGATGACCCGGGCGAAGCCGGCAGCCCGCTCCAGCGCGTCGGGCCAGCTGAGGCCGGCGGTATTGCTGAAGGCCGCCCGGTAGATCTCGACGGTGCGGCCCACGCGATCGCGTGCCTGCTCGCCGTGCTGACGGCCGCGCTCGTAGGCCCCGTCCCGGACCGTGATGATCGGGTAGTCGTCGACGCCCATGGCATGTCCCTCCACGCAGGTCCGACAGCCGCAGGCTAGCACCAGTCGCGGCCGCTGTCGCTACCCCGTCTACCCGCGCCGCGTTGAGGGAACTTCGGTCGAGGGCACGGATCAGGCGCCGGGTGGGAGGGTGTCGACATCGGCCAGTGCCAGTCGGCGGCTGTGGAGGGGATGGCCGACCGCGTCGCGTACGAAGCGGGCGGCGTCCAGCAGGCGATCCTCGTCCACGCCGGTCTCGACCCCCATGCGGTGGAGCATGAAGACCAGATCCTCCGTCGCCAGGTTACCCGCCGCGCCGGGGGCGTAGGGGCAGCCGCCCAGGCCGCCGAGCGCGGCGTCGAAGTGGTCGACGCCGACCTCCAGCGCGGCGACGACGCAGGCCAGCGCCATGCCGGCCGTGTCGTGGAGGTGCAGGCTCACCGGGAGACCGGTCGCCTCGCGGATCAGGGGTACCAGAGTCACGACGTGCCACGGATCGGCCGTCCCCAGCGTGTCGGCCAGCGACACCTCGGCGGCGCCCATCCCCGCGTAGGCGCGCGCGACCTCGACGACGCGCTCCGTGGGCACACGACCCTCGAACGGACACCAGAAGGCGGTCGAGATCGCCCCGCGCAGCGGCACGCCGTCCGTCCGGGCACGCGCCGCGACGTCCGCCAGCCCGGCGAGCGACTCGGCGGTGGATCGATTGAGATTGGCGCGGTTGTGGCTCTCGGAGGCTGAGCAGACGAGGGTCACCTCGTCGGGGCCGAGCGGCGCGGCCCGCTCGTAGCCACGCAGGTTCGGGATCAGAACCGTATAGCGCACCCCGGCCGGATGCGACAGCATGGGGAGCAGGTCCTCGGCGTCAGCGAGTTGCGGGATCCAGCGCGGGTGGACGAACGAGGTCGCCTCGATGTCGCGCAGCCCGGCCGCCGCCAGCCGGGCGATGAGCTCGGCCTTCTGGGCGGTCGTCAGGTGCGTCGCCTCGTTCTGCAGGCCGTCGCGCGGCGCGACCTCGGTGACGAGCACCCGCTCAGGAAGTCGCATCGGCGCCTCCTCATCCCGTTCGCATTTTGTCACGGCACGGGAGCTAGATGTCTCCCTGCTCCCGCAGCCGCGCGATCTCGTCCTCCGGCAGGTCGAGGAGTTGCCGGAGGACCTCTACGGTGTGCTCGCCGACCTCCGGTCCCGACCAGCGTATGCTGCCGGGTGTCTCGCCGAAGACCGGCAGGACGCCGGGCATCACGACCTCACCGAAGCGCGCGTCGGGGACGCTGAGGATCATGTCACGTGCCTGGTACTGCGGGTCGTAGGCAATATCCGCGATGCTGTAGATCGGGCCGAACGGAACCTCGGCCGCCTCGAGTGCCGCCGAAACTTCGGCTGAGGTGTGCGCCGCGGTCCAGGTGGCGATCGCGTCGTCGAGCTCGCGCACCCGGGCGACCCGCCCCAGGTTGTCACGCAAACCAGGATCCGTCGCGAGGTCTTCCCGACCGATGGCACGCATCAGCCGGACGAAGATGCTGTCGGCGTTGCCGCTGATTGCCATCCAGTCGCCGTCGCCGGTGCGGTAGGAGTTGGAGGGGGCGGCAAAGGGGAGATCGTTGCCGCTCCGCTCCTGCACCCTGCCGGTGCGGGCGTACTGGGGCAGCGCGTCCTGGAGCAGGCTGAAGACGCTCTCGTTCAGGGCGACGTCGACCACCTGGCCGCGCCCGGTCGACTTGCGCTTCTGGAGCGCCGCGAGCGCGCCGACGACCGCGTAGAGCGCGGCGATGTGGTCGGCCAGACTCATGCCGACCCGCAGCGGCGGGCGATCGGGGAAGCCGGTGATGTAGCGCAGCCCGCCCATGCACTCGGCGACGTTGCCGAAGCCCGGCCGGGAGCTGTACGGCCCCGTCTGGCCAAAGCCGGAGATGCGCACCATGACCAGACCGGGATGATCCGCGAGCAACCGCTCGGGCCCGAGGCCCCAGCGTTCCAGCGCGCCGGGGCGGAAGTTCTCCACCAGGACGTCGCACTCGCGCGTGAGGCGCCGGGCGAGCTCCTGGCCGCGGGCGGTGCGCAGGTTTACGGTCACCGAGCGCTTGTTGCGCCCCTGGACGGCGAACCAGAGCGAGCCTTCGTCGCTGACCTCGCCCCACTCGCGCAGCGGATCGCCCTTGCCCGGTGGCTCGATCTTGATGACGTCCGCGCCGAGGTCGGCCATGATGCGGGTGGCAAACGGTCCCGCGATGAGTGAGCCCATCTCGAGGACACGGATGCCGGCCAGGGCGCCGAATCCACCGGGCTGGGCCACCATATCCCGTTGCCTCCCCTGTGTGAGCCGACCGATCGCCACGCGACGGACCACGTCCGGCGGCGGTCGTCAGGTCGGTCCGGTACGACGCCGCTGACCATCCTAGTGAGCAGACATCGGCAGCGTCAAGCGCCGGCAGCTGCTTTTGTCCCGGGCAACCGCGGCGTATCCTGACGCCCCGTTGGGGTGTGAGGTGGGGCGGAGGTGGAGCGGGTGGCGGAGGCAGGGCGAGGGGACGGCACGAAGCGCCTCGTCCGGCCGCGACACGCAGTGGTGCTGCTGACGCTGCTCGCCCTGGTCGGTGCGAATCTGCGCACGGTCATGCTCGGCGTGCCGCCGGTGTTACCCCTGCTCCAGCGCGACCTCGATCTCTCTCACACGGCCACCGGGTTCGTGATATCGCTCCCGGTGCTGGTGATGGGCGGCATGGCCTGGGCGTCTGGCCGGCTGGCCGATCGCTTCGGCGGTCGGGTAACCGTGGCCGCGGGACTACTGCTGCTGGCCGCCGGGGCGGCGCTGCGAGGCATTTGGGCTGCCGTGGTTCCGCTGTACCTGTTCACCGGGATCCTCAGCCTGGGCGTCGCGATCGCGCAGGCGGCGCTGCCCGTTCTCGTCCGCCAGTGGTTCCCGCGGCAGATTGGGCTCGCTTCGGCCCTGTACACCGACGGCCTGATCGTCGGGGAGGCAGTCGCTGCCGGGGTCACGCTCCCGCTCATGCGAGTCTGGCTGGGCCCGGATGCATGGCGCGCGTCGTTCGTGGCCTGGAGTGTCCCGGTCGTGCTGATGCTGCTGCTGTGGACTGTCCTCTCGCCACCCACCTCGCCGACTCGGCGAAGGCGTGGCAGGGCAACCTCGACCCCGGGCGCGACTGTGCCGCCGGTCGCG
>DATKRJ010000248.1:0-2976 GCA_035532355.1 Thermomicrobiaceae bacterium
GCCGCCGACATCATGCGCTGGTGGATCGTGCGCATGGTCGAGACGGCCCGGCCGCTCGAGGAGAAGATGACCCTCTTCTGGCACGGGCTGCTGACCTCGGCTCTGACCAAGGCGCGCCCGGCCGAGATGATGGTCCAGAACCAGTTCCTGCGCGCCAATGCGCTGGCCGACTACGGCACGATTCTGAAGGGCATCACCCGCGACCCGGCGATGATGCTCTGGCTCGACACCGCCACCAACCGCAAGGGGCACGCGAACGAGAACTACGCCCGCGAGCTGATGGAGCTGTTCACCATGGGCCCGGGCCACTACTCCGAGACGGACGTGCGGGAGAGCGCGCGGGCCTTCACCGGCCTGGTGCTGCGCCGGCCGAGCAAGGACGGCGTCGGTACCACCTCGGTCTTCCTGCCGGGCCAGCACGACAGCGGCCAGAAGGCGTTCCTCGGCCAGACCGGCAACTTCGGGCCGGACGACATCATCGACATCATCCTGCAGCAGCAGGCGACGCCGCTCTTCCTGGCGCACAGGCTGCTGGTCTACTTCCTGACCCCCACTCCGGATCAGCAGACGGTCAACATCATCGCCGGGGTGCTCAAGCAGAACAACTATTCGACCAGGGAGGCGGTGCGGGCGATCTTCCTGCTGCCCGAGTTCCGGGCCAACGACGCCTACCGGGCCGGCATCAAGAGCCCGGCCGAGTACGCGGCCGGCACGCTGCGCCAGCTCGGCGTCAAGGCCGAGGGGCCCTACGTCCCGTACGCCATGACGCGCATGGGCCAGCAGCTGTTCAACCCGCCCAACGTGGCCGGCTGGCCCGGCGGCACCGCCTGGCTCAACAGCGGCACCTGGCTGATGCGCCTCAACCTGGGCAACTACGTCACGGCCAGCCGCAAGCCGGTGCCGCTCGACGTCCAGACGATCTTCAACGGCCAGCAGCCGGTCGCCCCGCGCGACTTCGTCGATCAACTGCTGGCCCTGCTGATCGACGGCAACGTGGCTGACAGTCAGCGGCAACTGCTCCACGACTACGCCGGCTCGTCGACCGCCTACAGCAGCAACTTCGCCGCCTGGTTCGACCAGAACGGCCGCTCGCTGATCTACCTGATCCTGGCGCTGCCGGAATACCACCTGAACTGACAGGACTGAAGGAGGAGCCTCATCATGGTCACCCGGCGCGATCTGCTGCGCGGCTCGGTCGTCTCGCTGGCCGGCGGCATTTACATGCCGAACCTGTTCGCACGGGCGCTCAGCATCGCCCAGGCCGATGCCAGCCCGGCCGTCAGCGCCGGGCCCGACGCGGGCCGCACCATGATCATCATCCAGCTGGCGGGCGGCAACGACGGCCTCAACACCGTCATCCCCTATCAGGACAGCGCCTACTACAGCGCGCGGCCGCACCTGGCCATCAAGCAGCAGGACGTCGTACCGCTTGACGGGAGGCTGGGTCTCAACCCGGCGCTGAAAGAGCTCAAGCCGATCTGGGACCAGGGGCACGTCGCCATCGTCGAGGGCGTGGGCTACGACCACCCCAGCCTGTCCCACTTCCAGGCGATGGACATCTGGCAGACGGCGGACCCGACGCTGCAGACGCACGACGGCTGGCTGTCGCAGCTGGTCGAGGGGATGGTCGACAGCCAGGGTCATCCGCTGGGTGCGCTGGCGCTCGGCGCGACGCTGCCGCCGGCGCTGTGCTGCCCGCCGACCCCGCCGCCGGTGGTCGACAGCCCGACGACCTACCAGCTGATGTCCGATCCGCGCTATCCGAAGGCGGCGAGCTCGCGCGAGGACACGCTGAAGAAGCTGTACAGCAGTTACCAGGCGCCGGCGCCCTACGCCGCGCTGCTGGAGGCGACCGCCGAGAGCGCGGCGATCACGACGACGCTACTGCAGCAGATCGTGACCGGGTACCAGCCGAAGGCGACCTACCCGAGCGGGCCGCTGGCCGACGGGCTCAAGGTGTTCGCGGCGATGATCGCCGGCGGGCACGGGCTGCGCATCGGCTACATCATGCTCGGGGGGTTCGACACGCACGCGGCCCAGGCACAGCACCACGACCAGCTGCTGGCGACGCTGTCCACCTCGCTGTCGGCCTTCTACGCCGACCTCGACGCGCAGGGTAAGGCGGACGACACGCTGGTGCTGACCTGGTCGGAGTTCGGCCGGCGCGTGGCCGAGAACGCCAGCCTGGGGACCGACCACGGCACGGCCGCGCCGCTCTTCGTGGTGGGCAAGGCGGTCAAGGGCGGCTTCTACGGCCAGCCGCCGGACCTGACGAACCTGGACAGCGGGAACCTGAAGTTCGCGGTGGACTTCCGCAGCGTCTACGCCTCGGTGCTGGACGAGTGGCTGCAGGCGGACTCGAAGGCGGTGCTCGGCCAGCAGTTCAGCACGATCCCGCTGCTGGGCTGAGCCTCGCGGGCGGCGATATGCCGGGTGGGGCAGTGGTCAACGGTCGAGAGGCAAAAGGGACGGCCCCGACAAGCCTCGTCGATCCGACGCCGCCCCACCGGCCCGGGATCCGGGCGACGCGCGGGCTTGGAGCCCTGCCTCGTCCTGATCTGTACCGACGACCGCGTCGACAGTTGCCTGCCGGTGCGATCGACCTCCCCGGTTGCCCGGTTTGGCCAGAGCCCTACCACTCCGGTCGAGACCTCGGTGGCGGTGCGTCGGTCCGTCGAACAACTCCTCGGGACCATGTACGTACAATAACACGGCCGTGCCCCAATGTCAAGCCCCGTTGAAGAAGTTGTTGCGAATCTGTAGTGCGCCGGGTACGGGGGCGAGCGCCGTTCCGCTCCTCCTGGCCGCCTGAGGGGCGATAATCCAGCCGCGGGACCCTGATGGGTCGGGAGCGCTGAGGGGGCACGATGATCCAGTACCGGGAGTCGGCCGACGGGGTGCGACCGGAGCAGCTGCGCGGATTTTTCGTCGACCCGCCCTGGCCGAACCCGCCGTCGCCGGAGACCCACCTGCGGC
>DATKRJ010000249.1:0-4001 GCA_035532355.1 Thermomicrobiaceae bacterium
CGGCGGTGGTAGCGCTGATGTACGACCCGGAGACGGTGCGGCAGGCGGTCGGGGCCGGGGTAGGCGCGACGATCGAGGCCGAGATCGGCGGCAAGGTGGACGACCTGCACGGCGCGCCGGTGCGGACGAGCGCCCACGTGCGGGCGATCAGCGACGGCTGCTTCGTCAACGGCGGGCCGATGGGGACGGGCGCGCCATCGAACATGGGCACGACGGCGGTGCTGGAGATCGGCGGCCGGGGCGGCATCGAAGTGATCTGCACCAGTTTCCGCCGGGCGCCCAACGACGCCAACACGCTGCGCTCGGTCGGCATCGAGCCGACGCTGCGGCAGATACTGGCCCTCAAGTCGTCGGTGCACTACCGGGCGGACTTCACGCCGCTGGTGCGGGAGATCGTGGAGGTCGACGCGCCGGGGCTGTCAAGCTCGAGCTGGTCGCGTTTCGCCTTCCGGCGGCTGCGCCGGCCGATCTACCCGCTCGACCGCGACATGGACTGGTCCCCCGGGAGGTAGCGCCCTGCCCGAGCGCCGCGACCGGTGTCGCCGAGCGCGGGGCAGGAGCCGACAGGCCGGGGCGGACGAGGGCCGGACGACGGTTTTCCGCGACAGGACGCCGAAAACGGGGAGGTCGTCCGGGCCGTTGCCACACGGGTATCGCGGCAGGACGGACGATGGACGAGGGGTGGCGCGCCACCCCTACCCGGCGCCCACGCCGCGTCTCCCAGGACGTCCAGGCGGAGCGACTTACGAGGCCACGTTGACGGTCAGGTCGAGCGTCCAGACGCCCTGCTCGCCCCCGGTCCACGGCCGGCTGTAGCGGAACGCGACGGTGGTCTGGCCCGCCTTCAGCGCCTTGATCGTCCACTCGTCCTGTCCGGGTGCCCCGGCGAGGGTTGGGGTCCCGCTGCCGGGGGCGGTGTAGTGGTGGTCGGTCACCGAGAGCACGGTCGCGTCGGCAACGGCCGCGTCCTCCCACTGGAAGCCGGTCGAGGGGTTCGAGCAGAGCGTAACCCGCAACTCACCGCCGACGGTCAGGTCGACCGCGCGGGTGAGGTGCTGCTGGCCGGACTGCTGGAACTGGTCGCAGCTGATGACGACGTTGGCGCCCTGCTCGCGCCCGGGCGACGTGCAGTCCGCGAGCAGCAGGGCGGCAACGACCAGCGTGACCGCCACCATGCCGGCGCTCTGTAGCCACCCGGCACCGCGCGGTCTTCGAGCGGTCCGTTCAGCGGTAGGTGCCATCGGTTATCCTCCTCGATCAGCGCCCGCCGCGGGGCCGGTTCCGGACCAGGCCCGAGCCGGGCAGGGGTCGACCGGCCAGCCCGCGCCGACCGGAGCCCGCTACGATCGTGGATCCTGACCCGTCTCGTTGTCGTGACGGGGATGTGCGCGTCGTGACGGGCGTATGTCAATCTCGTCGGGGACCGGCCCGGTCACGCGTGCTCGGCCTCTGCCCGGCGAATCAGGTCCTCGACGAGGTCGTGCTTGGCGGCCTGGTAGGACTCGCGATCGTCGTGGAAACGGTCGGCATTGGCGAGCTTGAGCGCTCCCGGTTGAGAGGGTTCGCCACGCGGCCGGCGAGTGCCCGGTGCTCGAGCCCGCGTGGAGCGTGTAGAGTTCCCCGCCAGCATGCCAGCATGCCAGAGTGCCAGGGTGAGCGGGGAACCGTTGAGAACTGCTGAGGTGGTAGTCGGATGACCGGCACGGCGCTGACCGCGCGTCGCCCGGGTGAATCCGGGGTAGCGCCGAGGCCGCGAGCCGCCCTCAACGCCATCGTCGTGGCGTGCGTCACGCTGGGCGTCGGCACGGTCGCGGTGCTGCTCTTCCGCCGCTGCCTGGACTACTTTTTCGTCACCGACGACTTCGCCTTGATCGAGGCGGGGCGGGCGCCGCTCCGTGTCGGGATCCCGGCCCACTTCCTTCCTAAAGCGGGTAGCCTGTACCGGCCGCTGGCCGAGTACGGCTACTTCTGGCTGCTCGATCCCCACCTCGGGCTGGACCCGCGCGCCTGGCACGTCGCCAACCTGGTGCTGCACCTGGCCGTCGTGGCGGTCGCCGCGGTCGTCTTCCGTCAGCTGCTGACGAGCTGGAGCGCGACGGCCGCCGCGGCGGCGGCCTTCGGGCTGCACTCGGCGCTGTTCCTGGTATTGGCCTGGGTGGCCGTCGTCGGGGACCTCGTGCCCACGCTGTTCAGCCTGCTGGCGCTGGCGCTCTACCTTCGCTACCTCGACCGGCGCGGAGCACGCGGGGCACGCGGCGCGGCGGCGCTGATCGCCGCGGTGCTCGCCTGCCTGGCGGCGCTGCTGTCGAAGGAGTCGGCGGCCAGCCTGCCGCCAATACTGGTGCTGGCGCAGCTGCTGCTCGCGCCGAGCGAGCGGCGGGTGGCCGGCCGGCGGGTCTGGCTAGGCGGGTCGGCGCTCCCCTTCCTCGGCCTGCTCGCCGGCTACCTGCTGCTGGTGACCCGGGTCGAGGGAACGCCGGCCAGCGGACCGTACCACCCGGAGCTCGGCGCCGGCACGGTCTGGACCTTCCTGACCTACGCCTGGTGGGCGATCGACCTGCCCCAGCAGCACGACTTCATCGCCCACACGGCGCTGGCCGTGCTCGGCCTGGCCGGCGTGGCGCTGGTCGTGGGCGCGGCCGTCCGGCGCGATCGAGTGATCCTGTTCGGCCTCGGCTGGTTCGCGCTGGGGATCGCGCCGGTGCTGCCCTTCCCCGGGCACATGTTCCACTACTACCTGTACTGGGCGCTCGGCGGCCTGGCGCTGGTGCTCGGGCGACTGGTCGACGGGCTGGGCCGGCTGCGCCCGCCGGCCGCACGCTGGGCACTCGCCGCGGTACTGCTCCTGGCGATCGTCGCCGGTGACCGCCGGGGCATCGACTACCAACTGGCGACGGACCAGACGATGGCGCAGGCCACCCAGGGCCAGCGGGTGCTGGCGGTGCTGCACCACGACCACCCGACGCTGCCGAACGGGTCCACGATCTACTTCGCCGACCCGGCCGCGCACGTCTACTATCTGACCGGGTACGGCGCGGGGGTCCGGCTGTCCTACCCGGGGATCGACGTGCGGGTCTACTACGCGGGGCAGATCCCGCTGCCGCCGAACCCCAGCCGGCCCGTCTATAGCTACCGCTGGAACGGCGAGACGGTCGTGCCGGTCCCCAGCCCGTAGCATCGCCGACGCGTGGGCGTCGCTCGCCTGGGCTACATCACTGGCGGCAGTCAGGGTGATGATCGCGCCCAGGAGGTTAGCCAGGTTCCTGCTGGTTCCGGCCAGCTATGAGCGAGGATCAGGCCGGAGCCGGGTCACGTGCAGATTTCACGTGCGTCGATGTACTTAGCGCGTTTTGCAGAGGCATCGGCGGACCTCCGAGTCGGCTTGGGGCAGGCGGAGCACGCGCGCGGAGCAGGCGCGCGGGGCTCAAGCCGCCGCGCTGACGGGACGAAGCCCACTGAAGGGGCTGAGTTCCGGACAATGGTTGCGAGCGATGCTGCGGACGCGGAACCCTCTGCCCCAGCCTCACCGGATGCCACTGCGCCTTCAGCGCCGGCCGTGAGTCCAAGATCGTCTCCCAGCAGCGCGCCACTCTCGCCGAGGAGCAACTCAGCGTCGAGCATGCCGAGCAGGCAGCCCATGCCGGCGTCCCGCGCGCCACCTGCCCCATGGGCTTGACACAGGGGCAGTGGCTTTGGTCAGAGCTCCCGAGGTTCGCCTACTGGTTCGTAGGAATCACCGGGGACAAGAGCGTGGGCAACGGAACTACAACGACGTAGTTGGGCAGTACCGGCACAGTGCATTCACGAGCCGGAGGAGTACACTGAGAAGTCGCAACAGCCGCCGTCCGAGACGCCAAGCGCGGGAGGGCATCCATGCTGCACACACGCCTGTGCGACCTGCTCGAGATCGAGCACCCGATCATCAGCGCGCCGATGGCCGGCTCGTCGGCCGCGGACCTGGTCGCGGCCGTCTCCGGCGCCGGCGGCTTCGGTCTGCTCGG
>DATKRJ010000250.1:0-26043 GCA_035532355.1 Thermomicrobiaceae bacterium
GATCGGCCAGGCGGCGCTGATACCAGCTATGGATGCGATCCGTCGGGCTGCCGCACGTGGGGCAGTCCACCACCGAGCGATGGGCACGCAGGATGAGGGTGACCGCATCGTCGCCCGGCTGGATGGCCTCGAGGTGGAAACTGGTGGGGTCCGGATTGATGGTCGCGTGCGCCATGGCGGGAAACCTTCGCGAGGCAACAGCGGTCGGTCACCCGATCGTCGCACCGTCATCACCAAAAGGTCGGAAGACCCATCATGGTCCACACATATTTGCAGCCCGCCTGGCAAGCTCCTATGATGCCCGGGTTCCGTGATCCGCCTGATCGCCATGTCCCCGTGGCGACCGCACCCCGGATGGAGTCGATGCCGGCGCGACGACGTCAGCCGATCCCGCCCACCGACGACTGGCAGCAGCTGGAGCTGCTGACGAACGTCCCCGAGCAGCTGACCTACGAGTTGATCCGGCCAGTGGTCCTCTTCGGCCGCTCCCCGGCTGAGCGGGCCCGCCAGACGGGGACGCCTCAGCGGACGCTCTACCGGCAGGCGGCCCGCTTCGACGCCGACGGGATGGCCAGTCTCTTCGCCCCGTCGGCGACGCGGTCACCGGTCGTGCCGGCCGTAATCCGCGAGGCGATCCGGACCCTCAAAGCCGAGTACCCCGCCTTCCGCCCGCACGAGCTGGCCACCATCTGTGCCACCCGCTTCGGCCACCGCCCGAGCGCGCACACCGTCAAGCGCGTCCTGGCCGAGGCCCCGCTCCCGCTCACCGCCCAGCGCCGCTTCCCGCCGTACCATCAGATCGCCGACCCGGCCGAGCGCCGGCTGGCGATCATCCGCCTGCACAGCGAGGGCTGGAACATCAAGTCCATCCCCGGCTACCTCGGCGTCGACCGGCACACGGTCTACGCGACGTTGCAGCGCTGGATCAACGAAGGCGTCTGCGGGCTCGACGACAAGTCCCGTGCCCGCAAGGACGGCGTGCGCAAGGTCGACCTGCGCACGATGGAGCTCGTGCTGGACCCGCAGGAGAACCCGGAGCTGGGCGAGTTCCGCATCCACGCGGCGCTCAAGCAGCTCGGCATCGAGCTGAGCCCGCGCACCTGCGGCCGCATCCTGGCCCGCAACCGTGCGCTCTACGGGCTGCCGGCACCGACGCGCCAGCTCCACGACTCGAAGGCCATGCCCTTCAAGGCCAGTCGCCGCCATCAGTACTGGACCGTCGACCTGCGCTACCTCGACCATAACCTCGACGACGGTAAGGTCTACTGCCTGTCCATCCTGGAGAACTACAGCCAGGGCGGGCTGCGGGCCGACATCCTGACCGATGGCGAGATGCGTTTGGGGGACACCATCACGGCAGCTGGTCAGTCGAGTAGCTAAGCGCAGCAGACTGAGATGCCTCGACCTCCGTTTATGAGATCCAAAAGAGCGCCTCACAGTCAGCGGTTGTGGGACGTCCACAACGTGCTCGGGGACAGCGACCTTGCCAGGTGCGCTCTCCGGCGAGAACGGCCGTCAGGACGCGGTTCTCGGCCCATTGTGGCGGAAGACTTGCTCTCTCATCATCCCGTCTCGGAATCAGCGTTGTGCTCCAGGTATTCGTCGCTGACTTCTGAGACGACTGAGCGTTGCGTGTTGGCGTCTCTCGCATCCCCCGATTGACCCGGACCTGTCGCTGCATCAGGACGCGCAGAATACCTCCGGCTACGAGCGGCGCTTCCCGGACACCGTGAGCGGGGCCATGGCCGAGCGGTCGAGTGACCGGCGTGCCTGAGTCCTGGCGGACCGGTGACACCCTCGCGGTCTGGCGGCTCACCGCCCGGATCGCTCGCTGATCACCCTCATCGAGCCGCTGCGGGTGCTCGAGGAGCGCGAGACCGGTTTCACGAGCCTCTCCAAGCAGATCGCCACCACGACCGCTGGCGGCAAGCTCGGCGTCCACGTCGTTGCGCTCTTGGCCGGGTCCATTCGACTTTGACCGGAGCGCGGTTCCCGTCCCGAAGCAGGACGCCTCGGCGCGGTCGGTTCCCGGGTGTCTGCCTGATAGGATCGGCGCGGGCTCGCGGACGAATATGAAGATCTCCAGCAGCCGTGCCCAGAGCACCTCACCGCCACCGCGCGCCCGTCGTCGAACCGGCGCTGGCGGGCCGTGTCCCGTCGTTCCGGCATCTATTCAATGTATCATCAAGGGAAGCACCTCTCGCATCCCGGATGGCCGCCCGCGAGAGGCTGCAACGAATGGGGATCACTGTGCCCGTGACCGGGAAGCGCCGGGCGGTGCGTCTGCAGCTGCGTCCGGAGTGGATGATCCGCGACGTCGGCCTGCTGCTGCTGGCGCAGATGAGTATGAGCGGCACGAGCGCGCTGGCCGGGGTTATTGTCCCGATCTACCTCGCCCTGATCGGCTTCGACGCCGTGCGCCTGGGCACGCTCTTCGCCGTGACCGCGCTCACCTCGGCGGTGCTCACCGCGGGCATCGGTGTCCTCTCCGATCGCCTCGGCCGCAAGGTGTTCATGGTGGCGCTGCCGCTCGTGACCACGGTTGCCGCCGTCGTCTTCACCTTCTCGCACGCCGTGGCCGTCATCTTCGCCTGTGCCGCGGTGGGATCCTTCGGCCGCGGCGCCGGGGCGGGCGGGGGAACCGTTGGGCCGTACGCCCCGGCCCAGCAGGCCTACCTCGCCGATGCCGTCCCGTCGTCCGTGCGTAACACCGTCTTCGGCCGCCTGGTCTTCGCCTCGGCGGTCGGCGCGGTCGTGGGGAATCTGCTGGCGGCGGTCCCGGACCTCGCCGGGCGGCTCGGGCTCCACGGCGTGGATGCCTACCGGCCGGCCTTCTACGCCGTGGCGCTGCTGGCGCTGGCGGCCGCGCTGCTCGCCCTCCCGATCACCAACCGCAAGGCGGCGCCGCGCCCGGGTGATGCTCACTCCTGGAGGCTCTCCCGCCCGTCCTGGTCGCTGCTGCTGTGTCTCTGGGTCACCAACAGCGTCAACGGCTTTGCCATCGGCTTCATTGGCCCCTTCATCACCTACTGGTTCTACCGGCGCTACGGGGCGGGTCCCGGCACCATCGGGCTGCTCTATACCCTCATCAACCTGGCCACGCTCGCCTCGATCCTGGCGGCCGCTCCGGTGGCGCACCGCCTCGGCCTGGTACGAACCGTGGTGCTCAGCCGGATGTTCCAGGGCCTGCTCTTGATCCCGATGGTGCTCGCGCCGACCTTCTGGACGGCCGGTGCGGTCTACCTGGTCCGCATGTGCGCGCAGCGCGTCGCCATGCCGCTGCGGCAGTCGTTCGTGATGGCGATGGCGCCGTCCGAGGAGCGCGGCACGGTCGCCGGGCTGTCGAACGTGCCCGCTCAGGTCACCTCGGTACTCAGTCCGACGCTGGCCGGCTACCTGTTCGAGCACATCTCGCTGGCGCTGCCCTTCGAACTCGGTGGCCTCATTCAGCTGGCGGGCAACGTCCTGTTCTACGCCTTCTTCCGGCACGTTCGCCCACCCGAGGAGCGCCACGCCGACGACCCGGCGGTCCCGGCTGCCTCCGCGGACCGGGCGACGGAGCTGGCGCGGCGTGCTCCGTGAACACCGCGCTCGTCGTGGCCGGGGATCGTCGCTCACGGCCCGACCGCTACGGCGATCTCGCGTCGACGCGCTGCGTACCGCGGTCGACCACCTGAACGTCGAGCGGCGGACCGGAACCCTTGGCGACCAACTTGACCGAGCAGCGGCAGCGCGTCGCGGATCGGGGCGCGATACATCGCGCCCCGCGGCAACCCGATCATCGGGATCGTTGCTCTGAGAACTGCGCTACATGAAGATATCCAGCGGCAGCAGTGCCGAGACGATGAAGTTCGGCACGTCAACCACCTCGCTGACGCGGAGGTCGACCGCCACGCTGCAGATGGCGTATGCCTGCTGGCGGTCGTAGCCCCGCGTGCCCAGGTAGTCGATCATGCTCAAGAGCGCCGCCCGCGCCGACAGCGTCAGGTTCTCGGCCTCGTTCACCCCGTCGTCCCGGAGCGACAGGCCGGTCGTGGCGTAGAAGCGGCGCGGCAGGCCCATCGACACGTCCGTGAAGTAGTCGTCGCGGAAGAACTGCAGGCTGCGCACGTTGCGACGCGCCGCCTCGCCGTGGTGGATCTTGAACTCCACGTGCACGTGGGAGCGCATCTCGATCGCCGTGCCGCAGGCCTCGCAGTCGCCCTGCGCGAAGTGGACGTCGCCGGTCGAGAAGAGCGCGCCCGCGACGTAGACCGGCAGGAGCACGCTCACGCCCGGGGTGAGTTGCTTGATGTCGGTGTTGCCGCCGGTCTCGCGCGGCGGGATGGTCCGCAGCCCCGTATCGGCGATCGGGCCGCGCGGCGGGACCGAGTCCTCGGGGTCCGGCGGCAGCGCGAACCCCCCGCGCCCGGCCGCATCGGCCTCGCGCCGGGTCGCGGTCTCGCGCAGCTCCTTCGACGGGGCAAGCCCGATGATGCCCGGGAAGGGGCTGTACTTGATGCGGACGCCCGGAAGCTGCGGCGACTCGGCGTAGTCGCCGACCAGGTGCCAGTGAACCAGGTAGGGATCGGGGAAAACGTCACGCAGGAAGCCGAAGCCCGGCACCTCGGCGGTGTAGCCCCAGCGCTCCCAGGGATCGCAGTCGATCTGCAGCAGCTTGATCTCCAGCAGGTCGCCCGGCTCGGCGCCCTTGACGTAGACCGGGCCGGTCAGCGGGTGTACCGGTCCTAGCCGCAGCTTGCCGGCGTCGGCGTGGGTCGAGCGCGGGTTCAGCTGGGCATCGAACGCGTCGCGCGTCTCGATGATCACCCGCTCACCGGGCTCGACCTCCAGCACCGGCGCGATGTCCTCGTGCCACCGGTTGTGGCCGGTCTCGGCCTCCTCGATCAGCGGCTTGAAGGGGTCGATGGCGATGCGATGGACGCTGGCGGGCATGCTCCGCTCCCTTCGCGTGGGCGCGGCCGCCGGGCGTACCTCCGGTCCCGGTGGTCGCCGGGCCGCGCCGCCTCGGGAGGTACGGCAGCCGCGCGGCTGCTCCCCCCGATGCGCCTAGACTAGAGGCGAGATCCGCCGGCTGTAAAGCCCCGCCGCGACGGCGTGCCGCTCACGGCACCGCCTCGCCGCCCGGCAGCGCTCCAGCGAGCGCCGCCAGTCCAAGCCGCCCCAGCATGCGCGCCCCGTCCGCCAGGTCGTCGAGGTCGACGAACTCGAATGGCTGGTGCGACAGTCCGCCACCTGGGCCGCACTCCACCAGCGTCCGGATCTCCGCCCGGTGGATCAGCGACGTGCCGTTGGTGCCGCCTGGCGCCGTCTCGACGTAGCCCGGCAGGCCCAGCACCGCGCGACGAGCCCGCAGCACCGCCGCCACCAGTGGGTCGCGCATGGCGTCCTCGGCACTCTTGCCTATTGCGGCCGGCGGCGACGCGCTGAGCAGCGTGACTCGAGCCTCGCTGTCCACCGTGCCGACCCAGCCGGCGACCGCGTCGCGGATGAGCTCCGGCAGGGCTGCCACGTCCCCGGGGTAGCCGGCGCCGCGCGGGTGCCGCAGGTCGACCGTCGCCTCGCACCAGTCGGGCACGACGTTGGTGCCGCCACGCGCCACCACCATCCCCTCGTCCGTGGCGTCGACGCGCTCGACCCCGCCCCCGGCGATGGTCGTCCCCAACGCGGCCGTGGCCGGCTCCAGCAGCCCGTCGTCGAACAGTCCGGCAAGCCCCGCGGCGAACCCCGGCCAGCCGTCGTCCATGCCTGCCAGCAGGTGCGCCATGGCAACCACGGCGTTGTCGCCCAGGTCGGGCGTCGCCGCGTGGGCCGAGCGGCCGCGGGTGCGCAGCCCCAGCAGCGTCCGGCCCCGGTGGCCGACCACCGGCAGATAGGAGTAGGACCCTTCCAGCACGATGGCGGCGATGTCCGCCAGGTACCCGTCCGCGCCGCGCGACCGGTCGAGATAGCCGGCTCCGCGCAGCCAATCCACGGTCGCGCGGATGCCCGACTCGCCCCGCTCCTCGTCGGTGCTGAAGACTGCCAGCACCTGACCGCCATCTAGCCCGCCGCCCGCGAGCGTGTCGGCCAGCGCCGCCAGTGCCAGCCACTGCGCCACCGCCGGGCCCTTGTTGTCGAAGGCGCCGCGCCCGACGACGACGCGCCGGGTGCCGCCGCCCCGCGCCTCCCACACACGCCCCATCCTCCGGCGGATGCTCCGCTCGACGGCGCGGCCTCCCGCGTCGATCCGCACGCGGTCGTCGCCCAGGTAGGTCGCCTGGCCCGGGTACGCGCGCAGCGGGTCGAGCCCGTCCCACTCGGCCGCGTCCCCGGGCGGAACCGTGTCGAGGTGCGCGTCGAGGAGCAGCACCGGACCGTCCGCGGAGCCGGTCCCGATCCGGGCGATTAGCGTCTCGCTCTGGGGACCGGTCGGCACGACTGTCACCGTCGCGCCCAACCCATCGAGAGCGTCGGCCATGACGCCCACGGCCGTGGCCGGCGCGTCGTGGCGGCCCTCGGCGAGCGGCAGGCTGAGCGCGCCGACCAGCCGCCCCAGCAAGCCGATCGCCTGATCGGTCCGCGCCGCCACCGCCCGATCGAGCCGCACCTCGAGCCCCACCATGCCCGCCCCCTTCCTTCGCGCCCCAGCGCTCGCCCGTCTCCGCCGCCGCACGGGCCAGCATAGAGCGCGGAAGGGGAACGAGAAACACCCCTCGCCGCGCTCGCCGGGGGGTCTGGGGGGCGTGCTTGAATCCCACCGCACTGGTGGAACCGCTCGAACGACGCGGATCGCGTCCCGCGAGCCGTACCCCCCCAGCCGGGGGCGCTGGAGCGCCGGCTCGCCGCAGCGTTGGCGGCAAAGGCAGACGTGCGGGCTTGCGGCATGGCGATCTCACCACGCGACCAGGCGCACCAGGTCGAACTCCCGGCGCGGGCGGCCGTAACCGGGATCTGCTTGCTCGAAGGGGCGCAGGGCGTGCCGGGCGCGGTCGACCGCCCCGGTGGCGAGCAGACGATAGTCGGCATCCTGGAGGGTGCGACCGCGTCGTACGGTGACGAGCCACGGGTCGCGCCTCTCGGCGAAGATGACGCGTGGACCCCTGCGCGTTCCTTCGCCCCGTCGACCTCCGCCGTCCCTACGAGGACGACGGCGAGCCAAGTGCCGGCGCTGACCGCGGGGTATGGACGAAGACGGCCCCCGCGCCCCGCGTTGCCTGACCAGCACACGCCGCCGGCGGGCGTGTCAGACCTCCTCCACTCCCGGCCGACAAGGCGCGTTCACATTCAGTCCCGCGCCGGCTCGTAGATGGCGATCACCACGCCGGTGGACGTGGTGGCGCTGTCGGTCAGCCGCAGCGGCACGTGCACGCCCGCCGGGAACAGCCGTCGTCCGCTGCCGAGCACGAGCGGATGGATCATCAGCAGGTACTCGTCGATCAGGTCGGCCGCCATCAGCGAGCCGATCAACTCGCCGCTGCCCATGATCGCCAGCACGCCCTCGGATCGCTCTTTGAGGGCGCCAACGGCGTCGGCGACATGGCCGTGCAACAACGTCGAGCCGGGCCAGGGCAGCGGTTCGGTCAGCCTGTTCGACACCACGTACTTGGGTGTGTTGGTGAGCAGCGGGCCGAAGGGACTATCGGGCCGCTGGTTCCAGAACCTCAGCAGGCCCTCGTAGGTGCGCCGACCGAACAGCCATCCGGCCAGCCCGCCTCCGGCCGCCATCCGCTCGCCCATCGCCTGGCCGGCAGCGTCGCCCGGCATGGTGGATCGGTGGCCCCGCCCCCCGTGCGTGAAGCCGTCGCGGATGTCCTCGTCGGGGCGCCCCGGACCCTGCATCACCCCGTCCAGGGTCACGTGATTCATCTGTCAATTCACGGCTGTGGATGCACCACGCGTCTTCGGCCACGGTGCACCAGGCGTTTACGGCCAAGCTGCACCACCCCACGGGTCGGCCGCGGAGACTCCGTCCCTGATTACTCCGTCGCGGTCACTTCCTCCTCTCTGCGACTGAGCCGATAGCTCCGTCTCGTAATCGTCAGCACGATCGCCCGGTCGGCCAGGCGGTCCAGCCCGGCACTGGCCAGCAGCGGGTCGCCGCGACGACGGTGCCGGCGGTGGCCGTGCCCCGGCGGTGCGTCTCCAGCGTGGCCAGGCGGCCGAACGTGGCGGCATCCGTGCAGCGGGCGAAGTAGCTGACCGCGGTGGTGTGGATGGCCGGGACCGGCGCCGTCCCGTCAGCCGCGGCGGGCGGCGCCACCGTGCCCAGGGCCAGCGTCTTGACCTCGGTCCACGCGCCGTGGACGAGCGGCACCATGGCACCATCCGCACTGAGTTGGTGCACCGCTGGGCCCGGCGGGGGGGCCGGCAGGTCGCGCTCGAGCTGCGCCAGGGCCGCGGCATCGGCGGCGAGCAGCGCCGCCCCGACGCTTTCCGTCAGGCGGCGCGTGGTCTCGACCGAGACGTGCTTGCGCGTGAAGAAGCTGCATTCGGTCGGCACCCGCTCGAACGGTACCCAGCTGCCCAGCCGCACCACCGCCTCCTGGAGCGCGGGCGAGAGGTGTCCGGGCAGGAGGGCCAACTCCTCATCAAGGGGGGAAAAGCCCGGCCCCACAGGCCGGACAGGCCCAATAGCCGCGGGTGAGCCGCACCGGCTGATTGCCCTGCACGGTCAGCTCGCGCGTGCGGGTGCCGCGGGGCGCCAGCCGCGTTCCGCACGCGGGACAGACTGGCCGAGCGGCGGTCGACCCCGCCGCCCCACCCGCGGCGGCGCTTGCCACCGCCAGTTCCCCGAGCAGCCGGGCCCGCAGACCGTCGAGGCGTGCGTCGACGGTCGCTTCGATCTCGGCGAACGTGGCTGTCGGGTGCGCCGTGCGCCAGTCCCGCATCCCGGTGATGATGTCCTCGCTCTCGCGGGCTAGGTCGGCGATTATGCGCTCGCGATCCATGGGGCGCGCTCCTTCCTGATCGTGTCCCCCCACCACCAGAGTCTGCACCCCACACCCCCTGTCTGCACCTCAGGCTGCAAAACGCTGGGGGGCACCCGGTGACTGCGGCCGTCTCGTCGACGACGTCCGGAAGGGACTGCGAAGATGGACGATCCGGAGCACGCGGAGCACGCCCGTGAGCGCGCCTACGCCGAGCTCATGCTCTGATGCCGCCGGATGGCGGGTCTGCGCGACCAGGACCCCGCCAAGCTGCGCTTCTACCTGCTCTGATGGAGCAGCCGCTTGGTCGCGGTCCTCGTCGACCTGGGCGGGCTCGCCTGGGCCGACGTCGAGCCGCTCTGGCAGCGCTGGCGGCAGGACACGGACGGAGCCGCCGAGCCACGCCCGGCCCCTGCCGGTCTGTTCCTCTTGACCGTCTAGCCAGTTGATAGCACACTAATCGCCGGGGATCAGCGGAACCTCCGCCGCGGCGGCACCGGGAGCGCGTTGTGGTGAAAAGCACGCCGAGTTTGTCGTCGCTCGCGCGCACGTTCGCCTCGTTTCAGAACCACAACTACCGCCTGTACTGGGCCGGCCAGCTCCTCTCGGTCATCGGGACCTGGATCGCCCGCGTCGCGCAGGCCTGGCTCGTCCTCAAACTCACCAACTCCTCGTTCGACCTCGGCCTCGTCACCGCGCTCCAGGCCGCGCCCATGACGGTCTTCGCGCTCTTCGGCGGCGTGCTGGCCGACCGCTTTCCCAAGCGGCCGCTGCTGGTCGCGACGCAGTCCGCCATGGCGGTGCAGTCGCTCCTGCTTGCGCTCCTCATTTCCTCCGGCCGCGTGCAGATCTGGCACGTCTACGTCCTCGCCATGGTCCTCGGCCTGGCCACGGCCTTCGACAACCCGACGCGCCAGGCGTTCGTGAGCGAGATGGTCGGCAAGGACAAACTCCCGAACGCGATCGCGCTCAACTCGAGTCTCTTCAACACGGCCCGCATCATCGGCCCGGCGATCGGCGGCGCCCTCATCGCGCGCTTCAGCATCGGCGTGCCGTTCTACGTCAACGCGGTCAGCTTCCTGGCGGTGATCGGCGGGCTGCTCCTGATGCGTCCGGCGGAGTTCTACGATGTCCCGCAGGCCACGCGCGGGCCGGTCCTCCGCCGCGTGCGCGAGGGCATCGGGTATGCGGCGCGCACGCCGGACGTGGCGCTGGCGCTCATTCTTGTCGGCTTCATCGGTACGTTCGGCTACAACTTCACGCTGATCCTGCCGCTCATCGCCCGCTTCGTCCTGGGGACCGGCGCGCTGGGGTTCGGGGTGCTGACGGCCGCCATGGGCGCGGGATCGCTGGTCGCAGCCCTGGCGATGGCCTACCAGGCCCGGCCAACGCGGTGGCTGCTGTTGGCGGCCGCCACCGCGTTCACGATCGTCCTGGGCCTGCTGGCCGTGGTGCGCACCCTGCCGGTCACGCTGGCCGTCCTGGCCGGCCTGGGGTTCGCCAGCATCGCGTTCATGTCCACCGCCAACTCCCGCCTGCAGCTCGGGGCGCCGGGCGAGCTGCGCGGTCGGGTGATGAGCCTCTACATTTTCCTGAACAATGGCACCGCACCCATTGGCAGCCTGCTGGTCGGACTGCTCGCCCAGGACTTCGGCGTGCGCGTGTCGGTCTTGGCGATGGCGGCGCTCTGCGCGGCTGGCGTCGGGCTGGCCTACCTCTACCGCGCACGCCACGCGGGACCCGTGCGGATCCTCGTCGCCGAGCGGAGGCACGTCAGCTGACCGGCGGCTGCACCATCAGGGCGAGCTCACCTCATGATCTTCTGGTCGTACCGTCCCGCGATGACCTGCGACTCCGCGAGCACCCCAGCAGCACGGCCCAGTCGGTCGCCGCCGCGGCGGACGGAGCCGCCGTTCCCGCTGCCGGACGGAGCTCCGGCCCCGTGTGTCCCCGGGCGCACCTGTCCCGGCCGCCGTTGCCAGCCGGCAAGAACGCGATTACGATCCCATTGTCCGATATCCGTAGCGTGCCCGGTGGTCAGTCGCGGTGCCTGGCGGCGAGGGGAAGGCCATGTCCCGCTGGTTTCCGTGGTTGCATGGGCGGCGCCTGGTCGTGGCCGCCGTCATCGCCGTGCTCGTCCTCGCTGGGGTGGGCGTCACCGCCTACGCCACCGGCACCAGCGTCTTGTACGCCTGCTACGACCCCTACGCCCGTACCATTGGCGACGTCTCGATCGGCACGCCGGTGCACTGCTCGCCCTGGTTGACGGCCGTCAGTTGGTCGCAGACCGGGCCCCAGGGACCAAGTGGGCCGAGCGGCGCGACGGGGGCCACCGGTCCGTCCGGTCCAAGCGGGCCCAGCGGTCCGTCGGGACCCACGGGGCCGACCTGAGCGACCGGCCCGTCAGGACCGAGCGGGCTGGCGGGGTCGAGCGGCCCGGCCGGGCCGGCGGGGACGGGCAACGCGGCCAACGACTACACCTTCGCGCCACTCACGGTAGCCCCAGTAGCGCCGGGCTCCTGGTACCCCCCGCCCGACATAACCGTTCTGACCGTCCCGGGCACCAGTAACCATCAGGTGCTCGTCGAAGGCCAGATCACCGTGGACGGCCTGCCCTGTGACGGCTTCAGCCCGATGCAGGTCCGGGTGCTAATGGACGGCAACCCGATCGACGGCACCGACCAGGCCACGCCGCCAGGTGGATTCTCGTACGTCACCATCCCGTTCTCGCGGGTGATCACGGCCGCCGGCCCCCACCTGTTCGTGATGCAGGTGGCGTACGCTGGCGCGACGCCCGCGCTCGCGGTGTACACCCGCTCGCTGTCGGCGATCGACCTGGGGGCCGCGCCGCCGGCACCGTAGCCGGGCGCGGGAGAGCGTTCCCATGCCCTCGCGCCTGATCGTCCCGCGCGCACGCCAGGCAGGGGCCGAGTTCCGCGCGCGAGGGTGAGACCGTGTTTCCCGTGCGGTCCCCCCGGCGTAGGAGTCGCGGATCTCCCCCGCACGCCGGTCCAGCGCGCACACACGGCACGCGCGTGCCGTGTGTGCGCTGGAGTTCGATAGCGGCAGCACTGAGCTGTCGTTCCCCCATGGAGTCCGGCGCCTGCCACCGATGACCGAGGATATCGGCACCGCTCGGGTATCCATACACCGTACCGACCCTGGGCTGACGCGAAGCCCGAGCGGGCAATCGAGCACCCTGGTGGCCGCGGAGTGCCGCAGGCCGTAGACCGAGTGCGCCCGGCACGTCAACCGACAACGGGCACCTTTACGGCGAGCGGGCCGGGTCCCGTGGCACGGTGGAAGCCAGGTCGCGTTCGCTCCGCCCCGTTACGCGACCGGCACCGATGTAGTTCGCGTCGGTAGGCACATTAGAGCCATGTGCAGTGGCTTTGACCGCCTGGGCTCGCCGCGTCGCGTGTAGGGGCGCGATGAATCGCGCCCAGGACGGCGTCGGGCTGACAGTCGTTCTGATTAACGCTGTAGGACGACGGCCGAAGAGCCGCCGACGTTGGCCCGGCGCGCGCCGGCCACGCACAGCATGGCGGGCTTATCCGCAACGCCCGCCGGTCGCGGGCTCCGTGCGCCGTGCCGCCAGAACCGGCCAGGAATCGAGCGCCGTCCGGGCTTCTGCCGCGGTCCGCTCCATCGTAGACTCGACCAATCGGGGCAGTCGGGACCGCGCCGGCCGCGGGGAAGGGAGCGCCACATGGACGTCGTCAGCCTCCTCCGGGAGCAGCTCAGGGGCGCGCACGACGTGCTGGAGAGCACGATCGGGGACACCACCGCCGAGCAGGCGCACCGCGCCCCCGGGGGGACCGTCCTGTCGATCGCCGCCAACTACGCCCACACCGTCTGCGGCGAGGACGCCGTGGCCGGCCTGATCGACGGCAGCGCGCCGCTCTTCCAGAGCGCCTGGGCCGGCCGCACCGGGGTCAGCGAGCTTCCACCGCTCGACCCCCCCTGGACCGAGTGGGCCGCCCGGGTCACGCTGGACCTGGCGCAGGCCCGTGGCTACGCCCACGCCGTCTACGCCAGGACGGACGGCATCGTCGCCGCGCTCTCGCCCGAGGACCTGGAGCGGCCGCTCGACCTGTCGACGCTCGGCTTTGGCATGCGGACCGTCGGCTTCCTGCTGTCGGCCGTGCTGCAGATGCACCCGTTCCTGCACGCCGGCGAGATCTCCGCCATCAAGGGGCTCCAGGGGCTGCCGGGCTACCCGTTCTAGGCCGACCCGCCGCTCCGCAACGCCCGGCTGCACGGCCAGGCGGAGCGACGTCGGCGCGGTCCATCGCGCCTCGGCCGGGGGCATGGCGCCGCTCGGCCATGTCGGGGCGGGACACCGACCCGCCCGCGACTCCACCCCCGCGCCCGCTCCGCGTGCTCCGCAGCCATGCGCGCCAGTCGCGGCATGGCTCGCGCGTCCGTCACGATGTCCTCTCCGAGCGGCATCCTCTTCTGCTCACCCGCGCAGGACGGCGTAGACGGCGGCGGGGTCCCAGTAGTAGCGGATCTCCGTGATCAGCCCTGCCTCGTCCAGGGCGAAGTTGTCGATCCCTTCGACAGCGACCGTCCCGCCGCGCGTCGCCGTGAGCTGGCCCCGATACTGCACCGCCACCCCGTTCCCCTGGATGTAGGTGTGGGCCGGAAGGCCGTCGAACCGGGCGACGGCGCCGAACAGCTCGCGGTACACCTGCCGAATGGCCTCGCGCCCTTCCAGCGGCGGCTCGCCCGGCACGCGGTACATGCGCGCGTCGGCTGCGAACAGGCTTGCCGCCGCGTCGGCGTCGAGCGCGGCGGCTTTTGGTCTTTGACACTATATGTCGGTACCACGGCCGCTCGCCCGTGCTCCGCACCACCCGCGCTCCAGCCCCTTCAGTGGGCTTCGTCTTGTTAGCGCGGCGACCTCAGTCCCGCGCGACGCTGCCGGCCAGCTCGGCTCAATGCGCTGGCCGCCGGATACCGGATGTATGCGTCAAAGACCATGAGCCTCGCGCGCGTGCTCCGCCTGCCCCGTTCCGTCGGCGCGCCACGCTCTGCACCCGACCCGACCGCTCTCCACGCTCCCCTCGCCCCGCGCCCTATACGCCGCGCGCGACGTCCGCCCGCGCCGCATGCCCGGCGTCGGCACCGAGGTCGCCCCGACACCGTCGAGCATGGCACGCGCACCCGCGGCGGCGGCCGGCGCGGCATCGCCCCCTCGTCCGTCGTCCGGCCCCGCGCCACACTCACCCTCGCAGCCGGCCGGACGACCTGCCCGTTTTCGTTGTCCCGACGCGGAATACCGTCGTCCGGACCATCGTCCGGACCGGCCGCGCTCCTCGCGTGCTTCGGTACCAACGGGGTGCGGATCGTCACCGCGCGCCCCGAGACCGGCGCCGCGCTGTCCCGAGCGTGGCTGCGCCGGCGCGGCTTCCCGCCCCGTCCCGTCACCTTCACCGACGAGAAAGTCGCGGCCGCGTGGGCGCTCGGGGCCACCCCTGCCGTCCAGGACACCCCGCACCACGCCCTGAGGTACGCCGCCGCCGGCATTGCCCGCTTGCAGCTCCAGGATAGAGTCTCGGCCATGCTCCGGCAGTGCGGCGAGCTCTGCCAGGGGGCCCTGCAGACCATCGGCGACGGCGCGACGGGCGACCGGATGGACCCGCGGTTTGGGCTCTCCACCGAGATCCTGCGCGGCATCGCCGTGACCACCGACACGCTCCGAGCGACGAAGCCCCGCGATATCCTGCGGCCCTACCGCAGCGCTCAGCGCCCGCCGAGCCGGACCTTCGCCATGATGTTCCGGGAACTGGAGCCGAAGATCCAGAAGACGTATCTCGATACGGTCAGCGAGGCCCACGAGATCCTGGTGATGCTGGCCGACAAGGCCGCGACCGCCGCGACGGCGGTGTGCCGGGAGACCGCCACCCGCGCTCCCTCGCCCCCTCACCCCGGCTCGCCGCCGCTCGCCTCCGCTTCTCCCGAGCGTCGGAAGAGAGGAAACAGGGGGTGAGGGCCGGCAGGTTTTCCCCTACAATGGGCAACCGCGCCGCGTCGGCGCTACGACGGTGGGTCGACCCCGCGCCGGGCAGGCGGGCGAACCGACAGGAAGGGGAACAGACGATGGCAGGTGGCAAGAATACGGGCATCGTGGTGGGGAGCGCGAACGCGCGGGTCGGCCTCCAGGCCGCCGTCGACGTGCTGCGCAAGGGCGGCAGCTCGATCGACGCCGCGATCGCCGCGGTCCGGCTGGTCGAGGACAACCTGGAGGACTCCGGTGTCGGCACCGGCGGCATCCCCAACGTGCTCGGCCAGGTCGAGCTCGACGCCAGCATCATGGACGGCACCACGCTGGCGGCAGGCGCCGTCGGCGCGGTCAAGCACTACCCCCATCCGATCGAGATCGCGCGCAAGGTGATGGAGCTGACACCCCACGTCATGCTCGTCGGCGAGGGCGCCGAGCTGTTCGCTCGCACCCACGGCTTCGAGACCTCCCAGCTCCTGACCGACTACGCCGAGAAGGTGTGGCGCGAGCAGGTCAAGGGCGAGTCCGGCCTGGCCGGCAACGTCTACATGGACCAGTACAGCCTCTACATGGGCGCCGTGCGCGACTGGACCAAGCTGCTCCACGAGCAGATCTTCGGCACCACCAACGTGATCGTGCGCGACGGCGAGGGGAACATCGCCTGCGCCGTCTCGACCAGCGGCTGGGGCCTCAAGTGGCCGGGCCGCCTGGGCGACTCCCCTATCATCGCCGCCGGTAACTACGCCGACAGCCGCTTCGGCGCCGCCGCCTGCACCGGCCGCGGTGAGATGGCGATCCGCTGCGCTACCGCCCACAGCGTGGTCATGTTCCTGCGCGAGGGGCACTCGCTCGAGGACGCGCTGCGCCAGGCGATGGTCGACCTGCGCCACCTGCCGGATCCCTTCGCCGAGCGCCAGAACGTGATGAACATCGTCGGCATGGACCGCGAGGGCAACGTGCTCGCCGCCTCGACGTCGGATCAGTCAAAGTACGTCTTCCAGACGACCGAGATGGACGCCTACGAGGAGCGCCCGCGCCTCCAGGTGCCGCTTCAGGCCGACTGACCGCGCTCGTTCACCGGGGACGGTCGTTCCGCCGTCCCCGGCTCCCTCACTCCCGGCTCCGCCGCGCCGTTCGCACCCCGACTGCCAGACTGTAGTACTCCTGTCCCGTCCTGCCGTGCCGCTGCTGCGACCTTGTCACGCTCTCCGATCTACCCTGGACGGTGGACGGGCATCGACCGCCGGTGGCGCGCGTGCCCGGGTCTGTCCGAGTAACAGCTGCCTCGCGCCCTCCACGTCGCGAGCCGCCTGTGGCGTCCCTGCCACGCGCCGAGCGACGCCGCGACGGCCCGCCGTGACCGGGCCAGGGCCGGGTGAGACGAGGAGGAACCTCGATGGACGCGAGAAGAGGCGGCACCGGGAGCTGGCTCTACCTGCTGGCCGCGGCCCTGGTGATTGCCGGCGTGCTGATTTTCGTCGACCTGCTCGTGCTTCCGTTCACCGGCATGCAGCGGGTGGCGATGCCGGGCACCCAGCAGCTCACGCTCACGCGGTCGGGCACCTACACGGTCGTCTACGAGTACCAGGGCTCGTTGAGCGGCGTGGCGTACGACGCCGCCCGCGACGAGCCCGGCCTGCGGATCACCGTCGTCGACGCCGCGACCGGCCAACCGGTCGCCCTGACCGGCGTGTCTCACAACCTCGGCCGCTACAGCCTCGGGTCGCGCGGCGGCTACTCGGTGGCTCGCTTCACCGTCGATCAGCCCGGGACGTACGCCATCAGCGCGGCCTACCCCACCGGGCAGACCGGCCCGACCTTCGCCCTCGGGCTGGTCCACGCGACGCTCGGCAGCCTGGTCGGTGACCTGGTGGTGGGCGTCGCGGCGCTGGTCCTCGGGCTGGCGAGCGGCGTGCTGGTCGCGCTGGTCGCCATCGTCAAGCGGCTGGCAGCGCGGCCACCGCGATCGACCAGGGAGCCGACGCCGGCGGACTGAGCGCTCGGCGCGGCGGTCGCCGGGGTTCTGGCTGGCCGCCGCGCTCATACCGGGAGGTGTCACCATGTCTCGTCGCTTCGAGATCGGGCTGGGCCTGGTCACGGGCCTCGTCGCCCTGATCGGCCTGGGGTTCGCGGTCTTCGGGCCGGTGACCTACAGCTACCCGCCGCCGGGCGCGCACATCACCGCCGCCTCGACCAGCCTGTGGGCCTACGGCCTCGACACGAAGGTCGTCCTCTTCCTGGCGGCGATGCTCATCGCCACCCTCAGCGCGGCAGCCGGGGCCTACCTGCGCGGCCGCGGTGAGGGCGCGCCCGCGCTCACGCTGCTCTGGGGCGCCTTCGTGCTGCTGCTGGTCGGTGCCGTCGCGACGCTGCCGGGCTCGTCGAACGCCGTCACGCCGGCCGCGCTGTTGACCGACACCGGCGACAGCCTCGGCATCGGCATCTACCTGACGCCCGCGGTAGGCATGGCCTTCCTCAACGCGCTGCTCTGCACGGCCGCCGGCCGGATGCCGGCCCGGCAGACCGCGCCGACGCCCCGCTGACGCGCTGGGCGAACCGCCTCGGCGAAAGCCTTCACGCGCCGCCGTCCGCCAGGGCAGCGAGCCGCGCGAAGGCCTCGCCGTGCCAGCCGTAGGCGACCTCGTCGAGGAGCACACCGTCGAAGTCTACCCGGCGCCGGTCCACCATCTGCCCGCCGAGCGCCTCGTAGAAGCCGCGCGCCGGGCAGTTGTCCGCCAGCACCCAGAGGAGCATCGAGTCGAGTCCACGCGCGGCCCGATCGTGGGCGACCGCCACCGTCAGCCCCCGGCCCAGGCCGCGCCGCCGCGCCCCGGGCAGCAGGTAGATCGCGTAGAGCTCGCCGGCGTATTCCGCGGGACCCTCGCGGCGCGGCCCGCCGGAGGCGAACCCGACGATCTGCCCGGCCGGGTCGACCGCCACGTGGACGGCCTCCTCGCGGCGCGCCCGACACAGGACGTCCGACCAGAACCGCGCCCGCCGCTCTAGCGAGCGCCGCGCGAGGGATGCGTCGGGAACGATCCCGCGGTAGGTGGACAGCCAGCCCTCGACGTGTACCCGGGCGATCCCCGCCGCGTCCGCGCAGCCGGCCTCGCATAGCTCCAGCAGTCCCCTCCCCACGCCCGGCGTCTACGCGCCCAGGCTGACCCCGACCAGCCGGCCGATGCCGAAGGTGATGCACGCCGCCACGATGCCGAACGCCGCCTGGCGCAGCCCCGAGGTCAGCGCGTTGCGGCCGGTGATCACCGTGATGCCGGCGCCGATCAGGAAGAGCGCCAGCGCGCCCAGCCCGATGCTGAGCCCGCCCGCCGTCACGCCGCCGGTGAAGAAGTAGGGGAACACCGGGATGATCGCCCCGAACGAGAAGAGGAAGAAGGAGGTGATCGACGCCACCCAGGCCGAGCCGCCCAGCTCCTCCGGGTTGATGCCCAGTTCCTCGCGCGCCAGCGTTCCGAGCGCCGTTTTCGGGTCGGCTACCACGTCGCTGGCCATCTCCCGCGCGTGCTCCTCAGGGACGCCCTTGGCGCGGTAGATCAGCGTCAGCTCCTCGATCTCCTCCTCGGGAAACGCCTCCAGCTCCCGCGCCTCGATCTCGATCTGGTGCGCGTAGAGCTCTCGGGCGCTCTGCACCGAGAGCCACTCGCCGAGCGCCATCGCCATCGAGCCGGCCAGCAGACCGGAGAGCCCGGTGATCAGAATGCTGTGCGGCGAGAGCTCGGCGCCGGCCACGCCCATCACCAGGCTGATGTTCGAGACCAGCCCGTCGTTCGCGCCCAGGACGGCCGCCCGCAGCGCGTTCCCGCTGGCCGCCGGATGGCGCCCTTCGAGCTGGGCGAGCGCGCTGCCGACGAGCCCGCTCGGCGTCTGCCGGCCGATCGACTGGAACAGCCGGGCGTGTGACTGCTCGTCTGCCGGCATCCCGGCGGCGACCGCCTCCGGCTGGGCCGCGTAGCGCGTGCTGTCGGCGCGCTCGTGCGCCGCGACGGTCTGCAGCACCAGTCCCGCACCGAGTCGGCGGGCAACAGCGATCAGCACGCGGGTGCGCCAGGTCGGCCCCACGTGCCCAGCCGTTGCTCCGGTCGCCTCGAGCTTTGCCCGCCAGACCGCCGCGTGGCGGTCCTCGGACTCCGCCATGCGGGCGTATACGGCGCTCAGCTCCGGCGTCGACTCTAGGTTGGCCAGCACCCGGTAGAGGGCACCACCGTCGACCTCCGCCTGCAGGTTCGCTCGGTAACGCTCGACGTCCGTCTCGACCATCTCACCACCCCGTTCCGTCCGCGGACTCCACCCGTCTCGATCTTACGGCCCGCATAATACGGCGAGCTTCCGCACGCAGGATCTGTAACGCTGTTGTGACGCCAGGCGTCGAATCGCGCGATTTCGCATATTGCGGTCCGGTGAACCCGGATCTACGCTGGTGGCATCGACGACGGTTCGTCGCCGGGACGAGGCGGTCACCATGGACTCCCGGGTTCGTGTCGACGAAGCGCCGCTGCTGGGTGTCCTCCTGGGCGTGACGATCTTCAGCTTCGGCCTGCTCGGCTGGACCTACTTCCTCTACGCCGGGTCGCGGCTCCGACGCTCCAGCTACTACCTGTACGCCGGCCTGTACGCCCTGCCGATCCTCTTCCTGCTCCTGACGATCTTCGGGCAGGGCACGCCGGGCTTCGGCCTCACGTGCCTGACACTACCGGCAGCCGTGGTCGCGATCATCCACGCCATCCGGGTGAAGAACGCGTACGACGCCCATCTGCGGGCCGGCGTTCCGCCCGCTGAGGCCGGCCCCGGGCTCGCCCCGTCCGGTGGATGGGACGAGCAGTCCATCGAACTGGGACACCTGGTGTACCTCGAGTCCCGCCTGGAAGGCTGGCACGAGGCCGGCGTGCTCCCCGGGGACCTTGCCGCCGCGCTGCTGGAGTCGACGCGCGCCGAGACGCGCGCGCTGCGGCTCGCGCTCGGCCTGGAGGTCGCCCCGGCGGAGCCGGAGGTGGCGGTCCCCATCGAGGAGGCCGTGCCCGCGGCGCCGGAGATCGCCGTCCCGGCCGCGCCTCAGCCGGTGCTCGCGGCGGCGCCGTCACCCGCAGCCGTTCCCGAGGCCGTCCCCCTGCCGGCAGAGGACATTGCCGGCCTGGTGCTACCCGTGGCGGAGCCGCGCCCGCCGTTCAGCTGGCGGCGGGTCGGTGAATACCTCCTGTCGGAGCGTACGCTCAACGCGCTGCTCGGGCTGGGCGCCTTCCTCACCCTGGCGGCCGGGTTTGTCATCTCGATCTTCAACCCAACGCACCTGAGACCGCTGGCGCACCTCGGCGCGGTCGCCGTCACCACCCTGATCTTCTACGGGATCGGCTACCTGCTCCGGCAGCGCGTCGGACTGGTCCGCACCGGCGAGGTGCTGCTGGCGATCGGCGGCGGCTTCATCCCGCTGGCCATCTGGACGGCCGGGCAGCGCGACCTGCTCGACTGGAACCTCGACACCGTCTGGCTGGTCGCCTCGGTGGTCGGGCTGGCGATCTACCTCGGATCACACACCCTGCTGCGGGATCGCGCCTTCGCCGGTCTGATCGCGGCGGCCGGCGTGAGCACGCTCCTCGCGGTCATCCATCGCCTCGGCCTCGGCATGGAGTGGGGCCTGTGCGCGGTCGTGGCCCTGGCGGCGATCTACGTCGTCCTCGGGCGCTACCTGGGGACCGGCTGGCGGACCCTGGCCACCGCGTTCGCCTGGGCCGCCCAGCTCGTGACGCCGGCCGTCATGGCCGTGCTGATGGCCGCCGCCTTCGTCCATTCCGTGCAGACGTTCGTGCACGGCGCTGCCGGGACCTTCTCCGACTACGCCGTCGGGACCGCGTGGTGGCTCGGCGCCGTCGTCTACGCCGTCGCGGCGCGGCTCTACGAGCGGCGACGCTACTGGTACGCCGCCGCCTGGGTTGTCCCGTTCGCCTCGCTCTTTACCCTCACCAAGGCGCCCTGGAACGCCGAATGGTACAACCTCTGCCTGGCCATGCTCGCCGCGGCCTTCTTGCTGATCGACCGTCCGTACCGCCCAGTCATGCCGGCCACCTTCCCACGTGAAATTCGGCGCCCCACGATCCAGGTCGGACTGGCGGTCGCGCTGGGCGCCGCGCTCTGGCCCTTCGCCCACCTCGACAGCGCCATCCCCACGCAGTATCTCCTGGTCGCGGTCCTCGCCGTCGCGGCGTGGCGACTCCGGTTGGCCACGCTGCGCTACGCTACGGCCTTCCTTCTGCCGGTAGCCGCGGAACTCTCGCTGGAGAAGCTCGCGCGGCTGAACGTGACCGGGTTCGCCCTCCCCTGGCACGGACTGTGGCTGGCGGGCCTCGCCGGGCTCTACCTGGCCTTCGGCCGGGTCGTGCTGCGGATCCGGCGTCGCGATTCCGGCACCCGCGCGATCCTGGCGCTGGCCGCGCAGCCGGTCTACCTGGCGGCGCTCGTCCTGACTGTCGTCGCCGCGCTCTGGCCCTGGGCGGGTGCCGACGGCCGCGCGCTGACGCTCTACGCGGTGTCCGCCATCTACGTCGCCGGTGTCCTCCTCCTCGACCTGCGCCCGCTGGCCTACGCGGCCATTTACTTGCTGCCGGTCGGCTGGGGCTTCACATTGCGCTGGATGGGGCTCCGGCCCGACGCCGCCGCGCTCGCCTGGGCGGCCGGCGCTGCCGCGCTCGTCGCCGCGGCCGAGGTCGCCCTCAGGCTCACCGGTGAGGCACACCGGCCGCGGTGGGAGACCGTCTCCGGCCTCGGCACCTGGCGGGCGCGCTTTGCCGCGCCCCTCCTCTCGGCCGGCTACGCCGTGGGGCTGCTCGCTCTGACGCTGGCGCTCGGACGGTACACGCTGGCACCGGCGACCGCGCTCACGCCGGCCGCCAGTGTCCCGCTCATCGTCGCGCTGGCCCTGCTCGCCGCGATCGCCGCGGCCTCGTCGGCGACGCGCCGCACCAGCGGGTTCTTCTACCTGGCGGCCCCGCTGCTCGTGCTGCCGCTCGGCTCGGCCGCGCTCCGCCTCGCCCACGTGGCTGGACTGTCCTGGACCGAGGCCCGCCTGGCCGTGCTGCTGGCCGCGGTCGGCCTCGCCTACCTGGGGGTCTCGCGTCTGCTCGACCGGGTCGGTGGTCACTACGCCAAACCTGTCTATCTCCTGGGATACGTCCTGTCCGTGGCCGCCATCCCGCTCTCCGCGGCCGACCGCGCGACGAACGCGGCCCTCGTCGGCGTCGCCGTGGTCGTCTACGCGACCTCCGCCTGGCTGGTCCACCGCGACCGCCACCCGTCCTACCGCTGGCTGGTCGACCGGCTCTTCACGCAGCGCGAGTCCGCCCCAGCCGCCGTGGCACGGGCGCTGTTCCTCTACCTGGCGACCTGGCTCTTCCCCGCCTGGCTGCTGCTCGCCATGAGCCTCTGGCATCCCCTGGCAGGGATCGGCCGCTACGGGTTGGCGCTGGCGCTGCTGGGTCCCCTCTACGCCTGGCTGGGCCTGCGCTTCCGCCTGGTGCGCCTCGAGTACCGCTGGCCCTGGTATGCCGGCGGCTACGCGCTGTCTGTCGCCGGCCCGCTCGTGGCGCTGGGCGACCCGACGCTGCGCATCGCGGCGCTGGCCGTCACCATCGCGCTCTATGTCGGCTCGGCCGTCCTGGCGCGCAGCCCGCGCTGGCTCTACCCCGCCGCGGTGCTCGGGCCGATCCTCGCATGGCAGGGACTCGACCGCCTCGACGCGACGCGCGACTTCGGCGTGGCCCTGGTCGGGCTGAGCCTGTTCTATGCCTGTGTCGGCGCGGTCCTCCACCACGGCGGCTGGCGAGGGGCGACGCGGCGGATCACTCGGCCGCTCGGGCGCTTCGCCCTGCCGCTCTTCATGGTCGGTTACGCGGTGAGCGCGGCCGGGCTGGCGGCCTGCGCGTCACAGGATGCATGGCGGGTCCTGCTCGGCTTCGGCCTCGGCGCGGTGCTCTACGCCGGGTCGGCGCTCGCCTCCCGCCAGCGCCCGTTCGCCTGGCCCCTCGCCGGCACGCTGGCGGTGGCCTACGTCGCCGCGCTGACGCTGCTGCCCCTCGACGCGCGCTACCACGGCCTCAGCCTGCTGCCCGGCGCGCTCGCGATGCTGCTCGGCGCCGACCTGCTGCGCGAGCGCGCCCCCGCTGGAAGCCGGTACGGCTGGCGTGACCTCCGGCTGGACGCCTGGGCCACGCCGTTCCACGGGGCCACCTACGCCGGCACGGCCGCGGCGCTCGTGCTCTCGCACGCGAGCTGGACGGTCGCGGCGCTCGCCTGGTGGGGAGTGGCCGGCAGCTACCTGGTGTCGACCGTGCTGACGCGCCGCCCGCTACGCCTGCACGTGGCGCTGGCCACGGCCGTCGTCGGCTGGGGCGTCACGACCCGTGCCCTCCTGCCCGGCTGGTCGGCTCCCGACGTGCTGGCCGGGCTGATCGTGCCGAGCTGGTCCCTGATCTTGGGTGGCGCGGCGGTCGAGCGGCTGGCCGGTCCGTCTCCCACGGCGGAGGAGCCCGAACCGGCGTGGCGGCGGGCGCTGCCGCGCGCGCCCTGGGCGCTGCCGCCCGCCGTGTGGGGCCTGGTCGCGCTGGCCGTGGCCGCGCTGGGCAGCGCTCCCCACAGTCGTGCGGGGCTGGTGGCGGCGGGAGCCGCTGCCCTCCTGCTCGGCACGTTGGGGACCTTGCGGAGCCGCCGGCTGGAGTCGTCGGCCGCCCTGGCGCTGGCGGCGCTCGCCTTCGAGCAGGCATTGCGCCTCGCCGGGGTGCCATGGGCCAACCAGCCGGTGCGCTGGGCCATCGCCGCCGTCGTCCTCGCCGCCGGCACACTCCTCCTGCAGGGACCGGCCCGGGTGCGGCGCGCGCGGAGCGCGCGGCTCTGGCGGCCGGTCGCCGCGGTCGGGTCCGGTCTGGCCGCCCTCGTTGCGGTCGGCGGGGGCGTCGCGCTGGCCGGAGCCCTGCAGACCCGCGCCGCCGTGGGCGGGCTCAGCGAGACGGTCGCCGTCGTTGGGCTGGCACTGGTGACCCACGCACTCCTCTGGCACCGCCGCTCGCTCGGCTACGCCGGCGTGGCGCTGGTCGAGGTCGGCTACGTGCTGCAGCTCCTCATCCACGACGTCAACGAGCCCCAGGCCTTCGTGATCCCCGCCGGGCTCTACCTGCTGGCGGTCGGTTACCTCGAGTGGCACCGCGCCGGCGGGCGCCTGCTCAAGGCGACGCTCGAAAGCGGCGCGCTGATCCTCCTGGCGGGCACCACGTTCCTGCAGTCGGTGGGGCTCTTCGATACTGGGGACGCGCGCTTCGGCTACGCCACCTTTCTCGTGCTCGAGGGCGCGGCCCTCTTCGCCCTCGGCGCGGCCCTCCACTGGCGGCGCAGCTTCTTCGGCGGCGCGGTAGGGATCGTCACGGGCGTGCTCGTGCTGCTCGTCGAGCCGATGCGCACGATGAACACCTGGTACCTGGTGCTGATCATCGGCGTCATCATGCTCGCGGCGGTCGGCTTCATCGAGCAGCGCCGCCGGCAGATCCCCGCCTGGGTCAACGAGTGGCGCGTACGCCTCGAGACCTGGGACTGAGCAGAGCGGACGGGTGAGACGCCGGCACACGGAGGGCAGCGGCGACGCGTCCGCCCGGCGATGACCGGGCGCTTCCTCACTCCGCGTCGGGCGTGCCCCAGCCGCCGCCGCCGGGCGTGCGCACCGAGAGCCGCTCACCGGGAGCAGCGGTGAAGCGAATCTTGCCCGGCAGCCGGACCTCCTCATCGCGGCGGATCAGCACGTTCTCGCCCCGCGCGCCCGGCTGTCCGCCGTGCAGGCCGTAGGGCGCCAGCCGGCGGCGCTCGCTCAGGAGCGTCACCTCGGTGGGCACCTCGAAGGCGATCTCGCGCACTAGCCCGTCCCCGCCGCGCGCCGCCCCCGCCCCGCCGGAGCCGGTCCGCAGCCGGTACTCCGTGATCCGCATCGGGTAGGCGTACTCGAAGGCCTCGATCGGCGTGTTGAGCGTGTTGCTCATGTGGACGTGGACGCCGGAGAGCCCGTCCAGCCCCGGCCGCGCACCCATGCCGCCGCCCATCGTCTCGTAGTAGGCGAACGGCTGGCCGGTGCGCGGATCGACGCCGCCGGCCGTGATGTTGTTCATCGTCCCCTGGCTCGCCGCCGGAATGACGTCGGGCAGCGCCCCGGCCAGCGCGCCGAGTACGACGTCGGTGATGCGCTGCGAGCACTCGACGTTGCCGCCGGCTACCGGCCGCGGCGGCAGCGCGTTGACGACCGTGCCGGGCGGGGCGATCACCGTCACCGGGGCGAACGTGCCGTGGTTGGCCGGCGCGTCCTCCGGCATCAGGCAGCGCACCACGTAGTAGGTCGCCGACTTGGCCACCGCCGCCACCGCGTTGATGCTACCGACGGCCTGGGGCGCGCTCCCCGTGAAGTCGACCACGATCTCGCCGTCGCGTACCGTCACCGTGGCCGTGATCGGCAGCGGCCGGTCGCCGACGCCGTCGTCGTCCAGGTAGTCGGTGAAGCGGTAGACCCCCTCCGGGATCTGGGCGATCGTCGCCCGGGTGATACGCTCGGCGTAGGCGATCAGGGCCTCGCTATGCGCCTCGACCGACACCAGCCCGTAGCGATCGACCAGGTCCTGCAGCCGGCGCGTGGCCGTGCGGTTGGCTGCCACCTGCGCCGCCAGGTCGCCGCGCCGCTCGTCCGGCGTGCGCACGTTGCGCAGCACGAGCGCCAGCGCGGCCCGGTTCGGCTGCCCCGCCTCCCACAGCTTGATCGGCGGGATGATGATCCCCTCCTGGTAGATCTCGGTCGCCACCGGCATCGAGCCGGCCGACATGCCGCCCACGTCGGCGTGGTGCGCGCGGTTGGCGGCGAAGCCGGCCAGCACCTGCTCCCCGGCGACCAGCACGTAGATCGGCGAGATCAGGGTGATGTCGGGCAGATGGGTTCCGCCCAGGAAGGGGTCGTTCAGCGCCACCACGTCGCCCGGCGCGAACTCGTCGAACTGCGCCAGCGCGGCCGCCACCGAGTCGGGCATCGACCCGAGGTGCACCGGGATGTGGGCCGCCTGGGCCACCAGCCGCCCGGCTCGATCGAACAGCGCGCAGGAA
>DATKRJ010000251.1:0-28416 GCA_035532355.1 Thermomicrobiaceae bacterium
CCGCCCCCTTCAACCCCAGCGTCTTGGTGATCGCCGCCGTCAGCGTCGTCTTGCCGTGGTCTACATGCCCGATCGTCCCGATGTTCACGTGCGGCTTCGTCCGCTCAAACCGCTGCTTGCCCACGCTTCTTCAACCCTCCGGTAGATCGCGGCGGCCACATCGCCTGGCCGCCGCCCGCCAAGTTACCCGCGCTGCGCTTTCGCCTTCATCTCGACCGCCAGGCTTTCCGGCAGCGGTTCGTAGTGGTCAAACTCCATCGAGTAGACGGCCCGGCCCTGCGTCATCGAGCGGAGCTCGGTCGCGTAGCCAAACATGGTGGCCAGCGGCACGAAGGCGCGGATAACCTGGGCGCCGGCCCGCATCTCCATGCCATCGATGCGGCCGCGCCGCGAGTTCAGGTCGCCGATGACGTCGCCCATGAAATCCTCGGGCGTCACGACCTCGACCTTCATGTAGGGCTCGAGCACGACCGAGTGGCCGCGCCGCACACCCTCCTTGAGGGCCATCGAGCCGGCGATCTTGAAGGCCATCTCAGACGAGTCCACCTCATGGTACGACCCGTCCACGAGCGCGACCTTCAGGTCAACCACCGGATTCCCAGTCTCGCCGCCCGACTGCATGGCCTCGCGAACGCCCGCCTCGACCGACGAGATGTACTCCCGCGGAATGACGCCGCCCACGACCTTGTCCTCGAACACGAAGCCGGTGCCGCGCTCCAGCGGCTCGATCTGCAGCCAGACGTGCCCGTACTGGCCACGGCCACCGGTCTGCCGGATAAACCGGCCCTCGACCTTGACCGGCCGGGTGATCGTCTCCTTGTAGGCCACCTGCGGTTTACCCACATTGGCGGCTACGCGGAACTCTCGTAGCATCCGATCGATGATAACCTCGAGGTGCAGCTCGCCCATGCCTCTGATGATCGTCTGGCCGCTCTCGGGGTCGGTATACATCTGGAACGTCGGATCTTCCTCGGCGAGCCGCACCAGCGCCAAGCCCATCTTGTCCTGGTCCGCGCGCGTCTTTGGCTCGACGGCCACCGAGATAACCGGCTCCGGGAAGACAATCGATTCCAGCAGGATCGGCCGATCAGAGTCGCAAAGCGTGTCGCCCGTGAACGTGTTCTTCAGGCCGATCACCGCGCAGATGTCGCCCGCCGTGACCTCGTCTACCTCTTCTCGGTGGTTGGCGTGCATCCGCAGCAGCCGACCGATACGCTCGCGCTGATCCTTGGTGGAGTTCAGCGTGTACGAGCCGGCAGCGAGCGTGCCCGAGTAGACCCGGATGTAGGCCAGCCGGCCCACATGCGGATCCGACACGATCTTGAAGGCCAGCGCCGAGAAGGGCTGGCCCTCCTCGATCGACCGCTCCTCCTCCACGCCCGTCTTCGGGTTCACGCCGATTACCGGCGGGATGTCGAGTGGAGACGGCAGGTACTCGACGATGGCGTCCAGCATCGGCTGGATGCCCTTGTTCTTAAGGGCTGAACCGCACAGGATGGGGACGAGCTCGCTCGAGATCGTGGCGGCCCGCAGTCCGGCCCGCAGCTCGGCGGGTTTCATTTCCTCGCCCTCGAGGTAGCGCAGCATCAGGTCTTCGTTCGTCTCCACGATGAGCTCGATCAACTCGTGTCGCCGCTGCTCTGCGTCTTCGCGGTACTGCTCGGGAACCTCCGCCAGCTCGATGTTCTGCCCGAGCTCGTCGTGGTAGAGGTAGGCCTTCAGATCGATGAGATCGATGATGCCCCCGAAGGTCGCCTCGGAACCGATCGGCAACTGGGCGACCGCCGGACGCGCCTTCAAGCGGTCGACAATCATCTCGACGGTGCGCCAGAAGTTGGCGCCCGTCCGGTCCATCTTGTTGATAAAACAGACTCGCGGCACACCGTATTTGTCCGCCTGCCGCCACACCGTTTCTGACTGCGGCTCGACACCGGCCACGGCATCGAACACCACCACGCCACCGTCGAGCACGCGCAGCGACCGCTCCACCTCGACGGTGAAGTCGACGTGGCCGGGTGTGTCGATGATGTTGATACGATGGTCGCGCCAGAAGCAAGTCGTCGCCGCCGCGGTGATCGTGATGCCGCGCTCGCGCTCCTGGATCATCCAGTCCATCGTCGCCGAGCCCTCGTGCACCTCACCGGGTTTGCGAACTCGGCCGGTGTAGAACAGGATGCGCTCGGTCGTGGTCGTCTTACCGGCATCGATATGGGCGATGATGCCGATATTCCGGGTATTGTCGAGCGCGATTCGCTGTTCTTCGGCCCTACTCGTTACAGTCATGCTCATAGTTGGCTACGTTGTTCCCTTCCTGCCACCCGTTCGTTGGCGGGGCAGGTGATGTTACCAGCGGTAGTGCGAAAACGCCCGGTTGGCTTCCGCCATGCGATGGGTGTCGTCGCGGCGCTTGATCGTCGCGCCCGTGTTATTGGATGCGTCGAGCAATTCGGCGGACAGCTTCTCCGCCATGGAGCGACCGCCGCGGGACCGTGACGACTGCAGGAGCCAGCGAATCGCCAACGACAGACGGCGGGCCGGCTCGATTTGAACCGGGACCTGATAGGTCGCGCCACCGACACGCCGCGGCTTGACCTCCAGCACCGGTGTCGCGTTGCGAATCGCCTGCTGGAACACGTCGAGCGGGTCCCGACCGGTCCGCGTCTGGATGAGGTCCAGCGCGTCGTAGACGATGCGCTCGGCTACACCCTTCTTACCCCGCTGCATCACCTTATTGATGAAGCGCGACAGGAGCTCGCTCCCATAGCGCGCGTCCGGCAGGATCTCGCGGCGGACCACTTTTGCTCGTCTCGGCATCTCTCCGGAGCCTCCCGTGTACCCCTGGCGACGCCGCGGCGCCGCGCGTCAATCGGTGCGTCCCGGCTCGTTTCGCTGGCGCCCTGCCCCGCACCCAGTCCATCCCGACAGGCCACCCGTTTGATCACACGAAAAAGCGGTCAGCACGAGTGAGCATCGTGAGGCCGCTTTCGCACCGTACGATCTTGCGAAGAGAGCCGGCTATACCGCCGGTGGAACGCCCGCCCGAGCCTGTGCGCCCCGGGTGTGCGTCACCCTACCTCTTCGGCCTTTTGGTTCCGTACTTCGACCGCCCTTGCTTGCGGTTCTCAACGCCGCGCGCATCCAGAGCACCGCGAATAATGTGGTAGCGCACTCCGGGCAAGTCCTTGACACGACCGCCACGGATCAGCACTACCGAGTGCTCCTGGAGATTGTGGCCCTCGCCCGGGATGTACGCGGTAACCTCCATACCGTTGGAGAGCCGCACCCTGGCGATCTTGCGCAGCGCCGAGTTGGGCTTCTTCGGCGTCATCGTGCGAACCTGGGTGCAGACGCCCCGCTTCTGGGGCGACCCCTTCCCACGCCGTAGTCGACCGGCGTAGCGACCGAGCGCGTTGTTCGTAAAACGCAACGCCGGCGCCTTGGTCTTCTTGATGACCCGCTTCCGCCCTTTACGGACCAATTGATTGATCGTCGGCACGCCCGATACTCCTTCTAAGACACCCGGCTGACTTGTCAGACCGTGCTCTGCGTGACACCGCAGCTGCGGCGCCGGATGCCTCGAGGAATACACTTCCTCAGGGATGTGGCCGTCCGTGGACGGCCACAAGCACACAGTCTAACAAGCGTGCCGCATACTGTCAAGGAAAACGGCGAAGCGGACTAGACCTCCTCGCCCTCGTCTCCAGCTTCCGTGTCCGCGTCATCCTCCAGCAGCGACTCGGCGGCCTGTTGCGCCGCAAAGTCGGCCTCGAGCTCGGCGGCCTCGCCTGATCCCGCCGGCAGTTGCGACTGTGCCTCGTCCAGCACCGCCACGCCGATCGGCTGACTCGGCAGATGCCCGCCGGAGATGAGCTCCTCCACGTCCTCGATCGACGCCGGCTCGACCTCCGGCTCAGCCACCATCGACTCCAGGTTCGTCAGATCGAACGCGCTCAGCGGCCCGGCTCCGCCCGACATCCGGACGTCGAAGCCGGAGCCGGCCGGGATGAGCTTGCCGATGATCACGTTCTCCTTGAGCCCGCGCAGGTGGTCGACCTTGCCATTGATCGCCGCCTCGGTCAGCACGCGGGTGGTCTCCTGGAACGACGCCGCGGAGAGGAAGCTGTCGGTTGCCAACGACGCCTTGGTAATGCCGAGCAGAACCTGCTGCGCCGTTGACGGCTCGCCGCCCTCGGCGACGATCTCCTCGTTGATGTGGTTGAACTGGAATCGATCGACCAGCTCTCCCACCAGCAGATCGGTGTGGCCCGGCTGCTCCACCGCGACCTTGCGCAGCATCTGGCGCACGATGACCTCGATGTGCTTGTCGTTGGTCACCACGCCCTGGGACTTGTAGACCTTCTGCACCTCTTCGACGATGTAACGCTGAACCGCCTCGGATCCCATCGTCTCCAGGATCTCCTGGGGGTCGAGGTTCCCGTCGGTGAGCTGGGTCCCGACGGCAACGTGCTCACCGTCCATCACCCGGATGTGAGCCGATGCCGCAACCGGGTAGTCCGTCGACTTTCGTTCTTCGCTGCGTATCACGATCTGGTCGTTGTCGATGAAGGCGTAGCCATCCATCGTCGCCTGCACCGGCTCACCACCGACGTCTTCGGGCGGGGTCGCCAGCACCTGGCCAACCGTCACCGGCTCGCCGTTGCCGATCGTCACAATCGAGTCCGCGGACAGCGCGAGCTCCTCGGTGAAGATCTCCTCGCTGGTCAGCGCGATCCGTCGGCCCTGCTCGTCCTCAACGATGTGCGCGACGCCGCTCCCATCGGCGATGACCGCCTTGCCCTTGGGCTCGCGCGCCTCGAAGAGCTCCTCGACGCGGGGCAGACCGGTGGTGATATCCTCCCCGGCCACGCCTCCCGTGTGGAACGTCCGCATCGTCAGCTGGGTGCCTGGCTCGCCAATGCTCTGTGCCGCGATGATTCCCACTGCCTCACCGAGCTCAACGAGGTGCCCGCTGGCAAGGTTACGGCCATAGCAGTGCCGGCAGATGCCGTGTTCCGCCTCGCACTGCATGGCGGTCCGGACATAGACCCGCACGACGGCGCGATCCACGATCTGCCGCACGACCACCTCGTCGAACTCCTGGTTCCGGTCGAGCAGGAGCTCACCGGTAGCCGGGTCCTCAACTCGGGCAGCCGCCATCCGGCCCACCACATGGGCCGCGAAGGCCTCTTCGTCGGCCGGTCCGCCCACGGTCACCCACAGGCCGTGCTCGGTACCGCAGTCCTCGCCCGTGATGATCACGTCCTGTGCGACGTCGACGAGGCGTCGCGTCAGGTAACCGGAGTCCGCGGTCCGCAATGCTGTGTCGGCGAGGCCCTTGCGGGCTCCGTGGGTGGAGATGAAGTACTCCAGCACCGACAGCCCCTCGCGGAAGTTCGCACGGATCGGCAGGTCGATGATGTTTCCACCCGGGTCGAGCATCAGACCACGCATGCCGGCCATCTGGCTGATCTGGTTGATGTTACCTTTTGCACCCGAGGTGCTCATCATGTAGAGCGAGTTGTCCATGCCCAGGCCGGTCTCCACGGCCTTGGCCAACTCGTCGCGTGCGTCGTTCCAAATGTTGACGACCTCGCGGTGGCGCTCGGAGTCGGTAATCAGGCCGCGCCGGTACTGGCGCTCGACCTCGTCGACGCGAGAGTCGGCCGCGCCGATGATCTCGGGCTTGCTCTCCGGGATGTGCACGTCCGTCAGGCCGATAGTCAGGCCACCCTTGGTCGCATAGTTGAACCCGACACCTTTGATCCGGTCCGCGAGGTCGGCCGTGGCCTCGGCACCGAGCTGGTGGTAACAGGCTGCCACCACCCGACGCAGGACCTTGCGGTCCATGGTCTCGTTCCAGTAGCCCAGCTCCGGCGGAAAGACGCTGTTCAGGATCACACGCCCGACCGTGGTCTCCAGCAGCTTCTGACCCTGACCGTCAAGATCCATCAACACCTTGATGGTGGACTGGAGGTCGACCACGTCGCTCTGGTAGGCCAGGATGACCTCGCTCGGGCTGCTGAAGCGCTTGCCCTCACCCATAGCTCCGGGCCGCGGCAGCGTCATGTAGTAGCAGCCGAGCACGATGTCTTGCGTCGGCGTAATGACCGGGTCGCCGTCCGATGGGTCGAGCAGGTTGCGCACCGACAGCATGCGCTGCCGAGCTTCCGACTGCGCCGCGGCGGACAGCGGCACGTGGACCGCCATCTGGTCACCGTCGAAGTCCGCATTGAACGCGGCGCAAACCAGCGGGTGAAGCTGAATGGCGGAGCCTTCGATCAGCTTGACCTCGAAGGCCTGGATGCCCAGCCGGTGCAGCGTCGGGGCACGGTTGAGCAGCACTAGGTAGTCCTGGATGACTTCCTCCAGCACGTCCCAGACGTGCGGATCGACCCGCTCGACCAGCCGCTTGGCCGCCTTGATGTTGTGGGCGTGCCCGTGCAGCACGAGCTTCTGCATGACGAACGGCTTGAACAACTCGAGGGCCATGCGCTTCGGCAGGCCGCACTGATGGAGCTTGAGCTCGGGCCCGACCACAATGACGGATCGGCCGGAGTAGTCGACGCGCTTGCCCAGCAGGTTCTGGCGGAAGCGCCCCTGCTTGCCCTTCAGCATGTCGGACAGGCTCTTGAGCTTGTGCTTACCGCTGCCAGACACCACGCGTCCGCGCCGGCCATTGTCGATGAGTGCGTCCACGGCCTCCTGGAGCATGCGCTTCTCGTTGCGCACGATGATGTCCGGCGCACCGAGCTCCAGCAGCCGCTTCAGCCGGTTGTTCCGGTTGATGACCCGGCGGTAAAGGTCGTTCAGGTCGGAGGTTGCGAAGCGACCGCCATCGAGCTGTACCATCGGTCGCAGATCCGGCGGGATCACCGGCAGCGCGGTGAAGATCATCCACTCGGGTCGATTGCCGCTCTTGCGCAGCGCCTCGACCACGCGCAGCCGCTTGGTCGCCTTCTTCCGCTTCTGGCCGCTCATCGCCTGGATCTCGGTTCGTAGACCCGTGGCCAGTTCGTCCAGGTTGGTCTTCGACACGACGTCGTAGACCGCCTCGGCGCCCATCCCGGCGTCGAAGACTTCCGGCGCGATGTCGAGCAGTTCACGGTACTGCGTCTCGGTCAGGACCTGGAGCAGTTTGAGCTCGTTGATCGGACGCACCAGGCTGTCTGCCTCGGCGCGCAACGCGGCCTTCTGCTGCTCGATCTCCTGCTCGATGCGGTGCGATCGCTCGTCAGCCTGGTACTGAAGTTGATCCTGCTCGGCCTCGGCGAGCGCGCGGCCGCTGGTCACGTCGTGGTCTGCCTGAGCGGTCAGTTCGTCGAAGTTCGCCTGCATGGCGTCATTCAACGTCCGGATGCGATCTTCGTTGACGCTCTCGCCCTCGTGTACGACCACACGGCCACGGAACTCGATGTCCTCGGGCGCGGCTTCGTTCAAGAGCGCCTGAAGGCGATTACGGACGCCGTCGGCCTCCTGTTGGATCGTGGCACGCTGCTCGGCGAGCCGCTGCTCCACGGCCTGGCCGAGGCTGTCGGCGCCCTGGCGCAAGTTCGTCAGCTCGGACTCTGACTGTGCCGCGATCTCGCCGGTCCGCGAGGTCAGCTCCTCGTCGAGCTCCTGCAGCGCCGCGTCGAGGTCGGCGTGGATGTTCCGCACGACCTCCTCGCGAGTCGCCTCGTTGACACGTGTCACGAGGTAGGACGCAAAGTAGAGCACGCGCTCCAGGTTACGCGGGGAGATGTCGAGCATCAACCCGAGCCGACTCGGCGTCCCCTTGACGTACCAGATGTGCGCCACGGGGGCGGCCAGCTCGATGTGGCCCATCCGCTCCCGGCGCACCTTCGAGCGGGTAACCTCCACGCCGCACTTATCACAGATGGTGCCTGCGTGGCGGACCCGCTTGTACTTCCCGCAGTAGCACTCGAAATCCCGGGTCGGTCCGAAGATCCGCTCGCAGAACAGACCACCGTGCTCGGGCTTGAGCGTGCGGTAGTTGATGGTCTCCGGTTTGGTCACCTCGCCGTACGACCAGCTCCGGATGGCCTCCGGCGAGGCCAGACTGATCCGGATGGCGTCAAAGTCGTTGACGTCCAGCACTTTCTGCGAGTCACGGCTTCGTCCGATTGCGCTCATGGTCTGCATGGTCCGTTGCCCACCAGTCACGTTAGTCTTCCGTTCGCTCAAAGCCGCTCAAGTTGATCCGGTCGAGGTTCGTCAGCAGGTCTCGCGAGGTATCCTCCGTGAACTCGATCGTCTGCTCGTTCTCATTGATGACCTCGACCGACAGGCCGAGACTGCGCAGTTCCTTGACCAGTACCTTGAACGACTCGGGCACTCCTGCCTCGACAATGGGCTCGCCCTTGACGATGGCTTCGTAGGTCTTCACCCGACCGACTACGTCGTCCGACTTGACGGTCAGCATCTCCTGCAGCGTGTGCGCGGCGCCGTAGGCCTCCAGCGCCCAGACCTCCATCTCGCCGAAGCGCTGCCCGCCGAACTGAGCCTTGCCGCCAAGCGGCTGTTGAGTGACCAGCGAGTAGGGCCCGGTCGACCGCGCATGGATCTTGTCCTCGACCAGGTGAGCCAGCTTGAGCATATACATCATGCCCACCGTCACCGGGCGGTCGAACTTCTCGCCGGTGCGTCCGTCGTACAGCTCCACCTTGCCGTCACTCGGGAGATCCGCTTCCTCCAGGAGTTCGTGGATCTCACGCTCAGTCGCGCCGTCGAACACCGGCGTCGCGATCTTGAGCCCGAGTGCCGCCGCCGCCCAGCCGAGATGGATCTCCAGCACCTGTCCGATATTCATGCGCGACGGCACCCCGATTGGGTTCAGGACGATGTCGACCGGGGTTCCATCCGGCAAGTACGGCATGTCCTCGATCGGCAGGATGCGCGAGATGACGCCCTTGTTACCGTGGCGCCCGGCCATCTTGTCGCCCTCGGAGATCTTTCGCTTCTGGGCGATGCTCACCCGCACCATCTCGTTGACACCGGCCGGCAGCTCGTGATCGGTTCCGTCCTCACGCTTGAAGCGCTTGACGTCGATCACCTTGCCGTGCACGCCGTGCGGAACGCGCAGGCTGGTGTCCTTCACCTCGCGAGCCTTCTCGCCGAAGATCGCGCGCAGCAGTCGCTCCTCTGCCGAGAGCTCCGTCTCACCGCGCGGCGTGACCTTGCCGACCAGGATGTCATTCGGCCGGACCTCCGCACCGATGCGGATGATCCCGTTCTCGTCCAGATTCGCCAGCGAATCCTCACCGACGTTCGGGATGTCCCGCGTGATCTCCTCTGGCCCCAGCTTGGTGTCGCGCGCTTCCGTCTCGTACTTCTCGATATGAATGGAGGTGTAGACATCGTCGCGCACCAGGCGCTCGCTGATCAGGATGGCGTCCTCGAAATTCCCGCCCTCCCAGGACATGAACGCCGCCAGCACGTTCTGGCCGAGCGCCAGCTCGCCGTTGTCGGTGCTCGAGGAGTCCGCGATGATCTGTCCCGGCTGGACGCGATCGCCTTTGAGCACGATCGGGCGCTGGTTGATGCAGGTATCCTGGTTGGACCGGATGAACTTCTGCATGTTCAGCGTACGCTCGGAGCCGTCATCGTGCTGGAGCACGATGCGACGCCCGGTAACCGACTTGACGGTGGCTGGAGTCTGGGCCACGACGACCTGTCCCGAGTCCCGAGCGGTGTGATACTCGGCCCCGGTCCCCACCACCGGCGACTGCGGTCGCAGGAGCGGCACGGCCTGGCGCTGCATGTTGGCGCCCATCAGCGCGCGGTTGGCGTCGTCGTGCTCCAGGAACGGAATCAGCGCGGCCGCCACCGATACGACCTGCTTCGGCGAGACGTCCATGTAGTCGATGCGCTCCGGCGGCTCGGACACGAACCGCGGGCCGAAGCGCGCGGACACGCGATCCACCAGGAACTGAAACGAGTCGTCGAGCGGCGTGTTGGCCTGCGCGATCGTGAACTGCTCCTCGCGATCCGCCGAGAGGTACTCAATCTCGTCGCTCACGAACGGCACGACCCGCACGACCGTGACGCCCGCCTCGACCATGCGCTGACGGAGCGCCTCGTCGATCGTCTGACCCGAGGCCGCTATAACCTCGCCGGTCCGCGGGTTCTTGACGTCCTGACGCACGGCGCGCCCGACCAGGGTCTCGCCCTGCGCCAGAGGGTCAAGCGACTGGTAGACGCGGCGGTACGGAGTCTCGATGAAGCCGTACTGGTTGATCCGCCCGTAGCTTGCCAGCGAACCCATCAAACCAATGTTCGGACCTTCCGGCGTCTCGATCGGGCAGATTCGGCCGTAGTGCGAGTGGTGCACGTCACGGACGTCGAACCCCGCGCGGTCGCGGCTCAGGCCGCCGGGACCCAGGGCCGACAGCCGCCGCTTGTGGGTGAGCTCAGCGAGCGGATTGGTCTGATCCATGAACTGCGACAACTGGCTGCCACCGAAGAACTCGCGCACCGCGGCCATAACCGGCCGGGTCGTGCTGATGAGCCCGTTCGGCGTGACGGTCTCGATGTCCTGGATGGTCATGCGCTCGCGGATGCCGCGCTCCAACCGCTGGAGCCCGGTCCGAACGTGCATCTGGATCAGTTCGCCGACCGCACGAATGCGCCGGTTGCCGAGGTGGTCGATATCGTCCGAATGATCCTCACCGTTGTTGATGCGGATCATCGTGCGGATGATCTCGATCAGGTCTTCACGCGTCAGCACTCTGGTGTCGAGCCCGACGTCGAGGCCCAGCCGCTTGTTCAGCTTGTAGCGCCCGACCTTGGCCAGATCGTAGCGCCGGGGGTTGAAGAACAGCCCCTCCAGCAGCGATGACGCGTTGTCGCGCGTCGGAGGATCGCCCGGGCGCAGCCGGCGATAGAGTTCGACCTGAGCTTCCTCCGGCGTGCGCGCCGTGTCACGCTCCAGCGTATTGTCGATGTAGCGGTGCTCCGGGTCGTCCATGTCCGCGAACAGCGCCCTGATCTCATCGTCGTCGGAGATACCGATCGCGCGCAGCAGTATCGTGGCCGGCAGCTTCCGCTTGCGGTCGACCTTGACCGAGAGGACGTTGCGGTTCGAGGTCTCGAACTCGAGCCACGCGCCCCGGCCGGGGATGAGCTTGGCACCGCACAGCATGCGACCAGTGGTCGCGTCCTCGGAAAGATCGAAGTACACGCCGGGAGACCGGACCAACTGCGAGACCACCACGCGCTCAGCCCCGTTGATGAGGAACGTGCCGTCCGGAGTCATGACTGGGAAGTCGCCCAGGAAGACGTCGCTCTCCTTGATCTCGCCAGTGTCACGGATGATGAGCCGAACGCGAATCCGGAGCGGCGCGGCGTATGTCATATCGCGCTCGCGACACGTTTCCTCGTCGAAGCGCGGCTCGTCGAACCGGTGCTCGAGGAAATGGAGTTCCATCTTCTGGTTGTAGTCGACGATCGGGGAGATCTCCGCCAGGAGCTCCCGCATCCCCTCGCCCTTGAACCAATCGAAGGATTCAATCTGGAGCTGCACGAGATTCGGCATTTCCAGCACGGTTGGGATCCGGGCGTACGAGCGGCGGCCGATCCCCAGGTTGGACAGCACCTGGCGCGTACCGGCGTCCGCAACGAAGGGATGACGGAGAGTTACGGCCATTCACTGCTCCTTATTGAGTTGAGAAGAGACGGGGCAATTGCGTGCGGACCGCCGTCCAAGCGCTGTCGACGGCAGCAATTAGTCAATGCGTCGGCCGACCGAGGGTTGCGCACCGAGCAAGGACGCTACGTAGGGAAGGCAGCAATTGCCCTCCCGAAATCCCAGGTTTTCCGGATCCACGTTCCGTGCTCTTGATTGCATCCGCCTGCGCGAGCGACCACCCATCAGCAAACGTGTAGTATACGCGCCGCATCAGCCCATGTCAAGGTCGATTTGTCGGCCATCGCCGACGGCGCGGAGCCCCCATTTGTGGTCCCCGAACAGTTGCGCCGGACGCCATCGCCCAGTACCGGGCGGTGGTAGCGGGTCCCCCGACCCTCGGTTAGAATCGACGCGGAAGCCGCGCAGAAACGCGGCGTCGAGGTGGGAAGGAACGGGATCCATGATCGACCTCCGAAGCGACACGGTTACACGCCCCACCCCGGCCATGCGTCGTGCGATGGCCGAGGCAGAGGTCGGCGACGACCAGTACGGCGAGGATCCCACCGTCCGGCGTCTCGAGGAACTGGCCGCGGACATGCTTGGCAAGGAAGCCGCCGTCTACGTCGCCAGCGGCACGATGGGAAACCTGGTCGCTCTCCTCACCCACTGCGGCCGCGGCGACGAGGTCATCCTGGGCGACGAATCGCACATCCTGTGGTTCGAGAATGGCGGCGGTGCCGCGCTCGGCGGACTTCCATACTATACGATCCGCAACCGGCGGTTCGGTGACTTCGATCTCGACGAGGTGGACCGCGCCATCCGCCCGGCCCGCTCTGGCTATCCAAGGACCGGAGTGATCTGCGTCGAGAACACCCAGAATCGCTGCGGTGGCACCGCGCTCGCGCCAGAGTTCCTGCGCGACCTGCAGACGCTCGCCCATGGACGCGGCGTGCCCGTCCACATGGACGGAGCGCGGATCTTCAACGCCGCCGCCGCAATTGGGGTGCGCGCCAGTACGCTAGCCCACCATGCCGACAGCGTCCAGTTCTGCCTCTCCAAGGGTTTGGCAGCACCCGTCGGCTCGGTCTTGGCGGGAAGCGCGGAATTCATCGACGGCGCACGTCGCAATCGCAAGACCCTGGGGGGCGCCATGCGCCAGGCCGGCGTGATCGCAGCCGCCGGGATCGTTGCCCTCACGGAGATGGTCGACCGTCTGCCCGATGACCATCGACGTGCTCGCCAGCTGGCCGAGGGACTCGACGAACTTCCTGGGTTTACCGTGGACCTCGATGCAGTCCAGTCTAACATCATCATCTTCCAGTCACAGCCGACAGTCTCCCATCCGCTGTTCGTGGAGCGGATGAGGGAGCAAGGCGTCCTCATCTCCAACTACGGGCACCGTGGTCTCCGCATGGTCACGCACTACGAGATCGACGACTCGGCCGTCGACGGGGCACTGAAGGCAGCGGCCATCGCGATTCGAGGATGATCGAATGAACAACCGGGTCGCGAGCCCCACCGCGTCGCGCCTGTCGCCGGGACAGGAGCGGTTCGTAATCGCCGTGGACCGCGCCATCTACCACGTGGCCCGGCGTTGGCTCTGGCTCGCCAACGGCGTTGCGACACTCCTGGTGGCGCTTCCCATCCTCGCACCTTACCTGATGGCCAGCGGACGCGGCCGGATCGCACACTGGATCTACCGCGCGTTCCACCTGATCTGCTCCCAGATCCCCACCCACAGTTTCTTCCTATTCGGCTACCAGATGGGCATCTGCGAGCGCGACACGGCGATCTACGGCGGCACGCTGATGCTCGGCCTCGGCTACGGCCTGCTACGCGGTCGCATTGCACCTCTCCAATGGCGCTACGCCTTCCTGCTGGCCGCGCCGATGGCCATTGACGGTTTCACTCAGTTGTTCGGCTGGCGTCAGAGCGACTGGCAGCTCCGAGTAGTCACCGGCTCGCTCTTCGCACTGGGCGTCGTCTGGCTCGCGTTCCCGCTGCTGGACGTGGGGTTCCAAGGCATCGAGCAGACGCTGAGGGCGCGATTCGTCCGCCTCTCGGACGAGGGACGAGCCCGCGCACTCTAATCGCGTCCGGAGAGGAGCCGCGTCATGGTCACGGTTCTCAAGGGAAGACGCGTGGTCCTCGGGGTGTCCGGCGGCATCGCCGCCTACAAGACCGTCGAACTCGCGCGCAACTTGACGCGCGCGGGAGCTCAGGTCGATGTCATCCTTACACAGGCGGCGCTCGAGTTCGTCACCCCGCTGACGTTCCAGACACTGACCATGCGACCCGTCCACACCGCGGTCTTCGAGAGTTGGACCCAGGCGGCGAAGGGGCACATCTCGCTGGGTGAGGAAGCCGACGTCCTGGTCGTCGCGCCGGCCACCGCCAACGTCCTGGCAAAGCTTGCCACCGGCCTGGCCGACGACATGCTGACGGTCACCGCGCTCGCGACTACCGCGCCGGTAATCATCGCCCCGGCGATGGATCACCACATGTACCTGCATCCAGCAACGCAGCACAACCTCCGGACCCTCAAAACGCGTGGCGCGCATCTCGTCGGGCCGGACCAAGGACCGCTGGCGTCCGGACTGGTCGGTTACGGCCGTCTGGTCCCTACGGCGCGGATCGAGGATGAGATTCGTGCCGCGCTGGGCGCGGAAGGTCGGCTGGCCGGCTGTCGCCTCGTAGTGACGGCCGGGCCGACACGCGAGGCAATCGATCCGATCCGGTTCCTAAGTAACCGGTCCAGCGGCAAGATGGGCTACGCGGTCGCCGCCGCCGCCTTGGACGCGGGTGCCGAGGTGATATTGATCTCTGGTCCGTCGGCGTTGACACCGCCGTACACCGCGAACGTCATGGAAGTGGAGACCGCGGGCGAGATGTTCGACGCGGTCGAGCGCGCAATCGACGGCGCCGACGCGCTAATCATGACCGCCGCCGTGGCCGACTACCGCCCTGCTACCGTGGCCGAGCACAAGATCAAGAAGACCGAGGAAGACCTTGTTCTATCGCTGGTGCGCACCGCGGACATTCTTGCGTCGATCCGACGGCCCGGACTGGTGAAAGTGGGGTTCGCCGCCGAGACGACGAGCGTTATCGACTACGCGCGGGCCAAGCTCCGCTCCAAGGACCTGGATCTGATTGTGGCGAACGAGGCCCGCAGCACGATGGGCAGCGACGAGAGCGCGGCCTTTCTCATCCACCATGGGACTGAGCCCGTGGCAGTTGGTCCCGCCGCCAAGAGTGAAGTGGCGGAGGCCATCGTCGACCGGGTAGCGGAATTGATCGCGGCGCGGCGCACGGCGGCCGCTCGCTGATGCGCCCGCCGGCGACACGTCCGCTCCGGGTGCAGGTGTCGGCCTCGTTGTTGGCTCGCCGTGTCGTTCTCGACCTGACCGCGCTGGTGGTCGCGGCGCTGATGCTCCATGCGGCGCTCACCGCGGCGGGTGCCTCCGGCGCCCTGGTTACGTTTATTGCGAAGATTGCTGGGCCGCTATCGTGGCCGGCGGGCCACCTACCCGGCGTTGAGGGTCATCGCGTGGTCGCCGATGTGGCCACACTGACCGTTGCACTGATCGCGTGCGCCGTGGTGGTCGGGGTAATCGCGGGCTACGCAGCGGAGGCGCGTGGCCATCAACCCCCGCGGCACGACCGGGTCTAGGTCGATGGCGGGCAGCGCCGCCGGGACGGAGTACGAGGGATTATCGTGGACCCCTCGCACGGCAAGCATCGTGCGCAGCCGAGGGAGTGGTCGTCTAGGTTCGGGAAGGCGCCATCGCGAGCTCTGGGGGCACGCGAGCGGGAGGAGTGAGGTACATGGTCCGAAACGTGGTCCGTGGGATGTTGAACCTGTTGCTGGCCGCGGCGGCCACCTGGCTCGCCAACTACATCACCGTGCGGATCTTCGGGCCCGAGGAGGAGAACGCACACGATTGATCTGCTGACTCGCGCGCTGAGCGCGGAGTCACAGGCGCCAGGCAGGCGACTGGTACACCTGGGTTTTCGGGAGGTGTCGTCGTGATCACCCGTTCAGACGTCGATGCGATCAGCCGACTCGCCGGCGACGGCTGGCCGATCGTCAGCCTGATCCTCCGCGTAGACAAGGAACGCATCGACGAGGACTACACGATTCGTCTCAAGAACCTGCTGCGTCATGCCGCGGACAATCTCGACGACCGCTATGACCACGATCAGACGGAGGCCGCACTCGCGGACCTCGCGCGCATTGGCGCCTTCTTCCGTGACGAGGGCAATCAGTTCGGCCAGGGTGTCGCCGTGTACGCCAGCGGACGGGCGGGAATCTGGCGGCTGGCAGAGATTCCCCGGGAGGTCGACAGCCAGATCCACGTCGGGCTCGAACCGTTCATCGCTCCGCTCGTGCGAGCGCTGGACCGACTGACGCCATTCTGCACCTGCCTCGTCTCCCGGAATCAGGCGCGCATCTTCTATGGCCAGATGGGCACGTTCGACGAGTTAGCACAGATCGTGGACTCGGACGTTCCGGGGCAGCATGACCAGGGAGGCTGGTCACAGGCTCGCTACGACCGTCACATCGAAGAGCACACCCGGGCGCACTTCAAGCGGGTCGCCGATGAGCTTCTCGCCCTATTTCAGGAGCGGCCGTTTCGGTGGCTCATCATTGGTGGCACCTCCGAGGTCGTCGCCACGTTCGTCGAACTGCTCCACCCCTACGTCAAGGACCGCCAAATCGGCACGATCCGCACGCTCATGGAAGCGAACGTCAACGAGGTGCACCGAGAGAGCTGCGCCGTGGCGGATCGCTGGGCTACGGACGAGAAACAGCGGGCCACCGAGATGGTCCGTAACGAGGCTCTCAGTGGTGATCGCGGCGTCGGCGGGGTGGACAACACGATCATGGCGCTACAGCAGGGCCAGATCCTGACCCTGGTGGTCGACGACTCTCTGAGCACGCCGGGCTCGGTCTGCCTGAACTGCCGCTCCGTCCAGCCGACAACCGACGACCGTCCGGAGCAGTGTCTCTTCTGTCAGGGACCGCTCGAGCATCTGAACGATGTCATTCCGGAGATCGTGACTGGCGTGTTCCGCCAGAACGCGAGCATCCTGTTCCTGGACACGCCCGAGCTGCGAAACCGTCTCCTGGATCTGGGACGCATCGGCGCGTTGCTGCGGTTCCACGTCGCCAGCCAGAGCGAACCGCGCCCGACTTCGGGATGAGTCCCGGACCACGAGCCGTCGCCGTGCTGAACCCGGTCACCGGGCGGCGGCGAGCCGGCGAGCTCGAGGCGCTCCTGCGTGCCACGCTGGAACGGCGCTTTGATCTCGAGATCGTGCGCACCGGCTCACCGGGGGAGGCGCGCGCCCTTGCCCGGCGAGCCGCGCAGCACGCCCGGATCGTGATCGCGGTGGGCGGCGACGGGACGGTGTCCGACGTGGCTTCTGGCGTCATCGACACCGGAGCCGCGCTCGCGATCATACCCACCGGCTCGACCAACGTCGTCGCGCGCTCCCTCGGGATCCCGCTCGACCCGGTGACCGCCGCCCGAATGCTTCTTCGGCCGCTGGTGGTCCGACGCCTGGACGTGGCGACCGACGGCGATCGGCTGACGCTGCACATGGCTGGAGCAGGATTTGACGCGCTGATGCTGCGCGACGCCCGTCGCGACTGGAAACGAGCAGCCGCCTGGCTGGCTTACGTCCCGTCGGCGGTGCGCCACCTGTCCGAGCCACCATGGCATTTCGAGTTGTGCATCGACGGCGTGGTGCATCGGGTCACCGCGCACATGGTCCTGGTGGCCAACGGGGCGTTCATCATCAACCGGTGGTTCCGCATGGGACGGTCGATCTCTCCGGACGACGGGATTCTTGACGTCTGCGTCTTCGCGCCAACCAGACGACTGGGGATCGCCACGATGGCACTCTGGGTGTTGGTGGGGAGTGTCGACCGATCTCGCTATTACCATCAGTTCCGAGGTCGCGATGTCCTTCTGTCGGCCGTTCCACCGGCGCCGATAGAACTGGACGGCGACTTCGCTGGCTGGACCCCGGTCCATTTCCGCATGCGCGCCGCCGCGCTCCGGGTCGTCGTCCCCGGACCTCCAGGAACCGGCACCGCGGGCGAGTGGCTAGACCTCGATCCCCACGAGCGGCCGCAAACCGACGCCCCATGCGACCACGGCCAAGCCGCAGCGATTAGTTGCCGGTAGCCACCGGGTAGGTCTGTGTCGCGTTCCAGGTCTTACCGACGGCCCCCTGATACACCCCATCGACCGAAACGTCGACGTAGGCGCTGTTCCCGGAACCGACGTGCATCTGCTTGCCCTGGAAAGACTTGGTCGTTCCAGGCGCGATGTTCCCTGACCATGCCGACTTGCCGTCGACCGTCACATCCACCCACACGGTCCGCGCCGTCGAGATCGCGAACTGGTGCACGGAGGGGATCGGCGTGGCCGCCGCGGCGGGTGTCGGCGTCGGAGCGGTCGTGGGCGTTGGCGACGGCGTCGGGGTGACGACGGCCCCACCCTGCGCGATTTCCGGCGTGGGTGTCGCCAAGAGTGCGATTCCGGCTCCCGGCGTCCCCGTCACCAGCGCGCTGCTCGGAGTGGGAGTGACGTCGGACGGTGCGAAGTAGGCGCTATAGATCCAGGCGAAGATCACTGCGGACATGACGACCATGAATGCGATGATCGCAAAATTGGGGGCCCAATGCGACGGGATGCTGAGCGGCTTGGTCGCCGGCACCACCCGGAAGCCACCACTACGCTGGCCGTGGACCTCTTCGAACAGCGCGAAAACCGCCACCGGATCGAGCCCGAGGTACTGGGCGTAGTTTCGAACGATCCCGCGGGCATAGATGAGCGGAGGGAGTTCCGAGAACTCCTCACGCTCGAGTGACGCTAGGTGGTGTCGGTTGATCTTGGTTGCCCGCTCAGCTTCGCGAAGGCTGACGCCCTTGTAGGCACGCGCGTGTCGCAGCAGTTCTCCGAATTCCGCCATAACGTAGCTCGGCGCTTCCCTTCCCCGGGCGCGGCCGCCCTCGACTCCAGGACCCGTCAGTCGGCCGCTAGTGGGCTCCGAGATGGAGCCGCCTCGGGCTCGCTAGCGCGCCTCCCGGCGCCGCGCCAGCATACGATGTAGATACTCGTCGACGCTGGGGGTCGGACGGGCGTGGTGGGAGATATCCCCCCGCTGCAGCCACCAATCGTCGGTTGGCACCCACCAGTTGCCCACGCTCCCGGCACAGGCGATCTCGTCGCCTTGCACCATGCGTCGCTGATCGAACGCAAATCGATTGTTGCACCAGCCCCGCTGACCGCTCTCGGCGGGGCGGAAATCGCGGCAGGTCGCGCAACAGCGCGGCATATTCTCCGCCGCCGTCCCGATCAGCGGCGAGACCATCGGTTCAGTGGTTGGCAGAGTCGACACCGCTTCCGGCGCGGCTTCAGCTCCGTCCGAACGTGGCGGCCGAACGACATCGAACGGCTCCGTCGAACCGCTGCGCGTCTCCACCCAGCGGGATCCGGTCTCCGCCGGCCGCTGGATCGCCGGCGGCTCAGACGGCGGCACTGCTGGGCGTGCGTCCTCGTCCAGCCAGCCAAATCGCCGCGACTCGGCATTTTCGGGACGCCGCTCCGGAGCAGGGCGGGATGGCGAGACCGTCCGGCGAACGGGCTGCTCCGGGGCGGAGCCAAGTTGCTCAGCCGACGGGCGCACGGCGGGCGGGCGCTGCGGTGCGGTCTCGACGCGGTTGGACCGTGGCATCGCCTCCCGCGGAGCCGCAGACTCGGAGTCACGGTGCTCGCTGTCTGGCCGCGCACCCGGCGCGTCCGTCGACCGCGACGGCAGCACGTCGGATAGTCCGGAGATTTGCGGCCTCCCCGCCGATGCCGCCTGAGGCAACGGGCGGGAAGACTCCTGAGGCTGGAACGGCTCCGCCAGCCGCGGCGCGCTCCGTGGCGGCCGTGCCGGGCGGACCAGCGGCGCGATGGTTATCGAGGCGAGGGTGTCGGTCTCGTCAACGACCAGCGAGCCAACCCGCTCAACCGTAGCCCCCACCGTCACTGGCACAGCGGGCACGACCGCTGGCTGGCCGGCCTCGCGCACCTCCCACAGATCTTTATCCCAATCGTTGCGGCATGCCAGCTCACTCTTCCGCACCAGCACCATCTGCTCCAGGTGCTGCCGCATGGGGTGACGACACCAACCCGAAGCGGCGATACCGCCCTCTTCGAAGAAGCGACACGTCCCGCACTTGCGCTGGGTCACACCCCTGTCCCCCCGACTGTTCGCTGGACGAAGCACGCGTCCATCGGACTCTGACCGAAATGTACGGCCAGGACGGTCCCTCGTAACTGGCCGTGACCAGCCGCGGCCCCGCTCCGCGGTGAGGGATCTTCGGGTGCTTCGGGAGCATTGTAGCATGGGGGGTAGAGGCTGCCAGATGTCCGTACACAGAATTCAGGGATCCCGGAGGGGCGATGATCGGTTATCGACCGGCCGTCCGGACACATCGACCAGACGACCTCGCGCCGGCCAGGCAATCCTGGCCGGCGCGACGCCCGCGGGGCTCCAGCCCCGCTCCCCTTCCGACGCAGGCCGCCGCCTGCACTTCCCGTGACGCGCTCTTGCGGTCATCCCTGAACCTAAACGACTCAACCGCGTCCCGGTCGCGCGGCAGCCACCGCACGTCATGGCGCGCGTATAATACCGCTCCGTAGTGTCGACGGCGCAGCGCACCGCCGCGCGTTCGGAGGAATCCCGTGATCCCACTCTCGATGCGGGCCCAGGGTGAGCCTGAAGCCGCCCCGGAGCACGACGGCGCCAAGCGCTTCTTTCTCTGGACGATCGGCTGTCAGATGAACGAAGCGGAGTCCGCTAAGGCCGCGGCGCTGCTGAGTCGCGCCGGCTACCTCCAGACATACCTCGAGCGAGAAGCCGACGTGGTCATCGTCAACTCGTGCGTCGTTCGTCAGGCCGCCGAGGACAAGGTCGCCGGAAAGTTGGGCGCGCTAATGGACCTCAAACGTCGGCGACCCGACGTCCGCATCGCCTTGACCGGCTGCATGGTGACTGGACAGGAGACGCGCCTCGCCGAGCGCTTCCCGCACGTCGACCTCTTCTACGGACCATCGCAGTTTGACCGGCTCGTGCGAATCGCACCCGAACTGGCCGAGGTGGACCTGGACCTGGCCGATCTGCCGCATTACTACGACGAGGGCGTTGCCGACCCGAACGTGACCGCGTTCGTCCCCATCATCTACGGCTGCAACTTCGTCTGCTCGTATTGCATCGTGCCCTACCGGCGCGGTCGCGAGACGAGCCGCCCACTGCACCAGATCGTCGACGAGGTCCAGCGACTGGTCGCGCGCGGCGTGCGCGAGGTGACCCTGCTCGGTCAGACTGTAAACGCGTACGGGCACGATCTGCCCAACCATCCGGACCTGGCGGATCTCCTCGCGGCCGTCGATGCGGTGGACGGAGTGCAGCGGGTGCGGTTCCTGACGTCCCACCCGAAATACATGTCGGACCGCATCGTTCAGGCGGTTGCTGACCTGCCGAGCCTGTGCGAACACATCAATTTACCGGTGCAGGCAGGAGACAACGAGGTGCTCCGCCGGATGCGGCGAACCTATACCGTGGAGCACTACCGAGAGCGAATCGACTACATCCGCCGCACGATCCCCGGCGTTACCCTGGCCACCGACATCATCGTCGGCTTCCCAGGAGAAACCGACGAGCAGTTCCAGCACACGTACGAGCTGCTTGGCGAGCTCAGGTTCGACAAGGTTCACGTGGCGATGTACTCTCCGCGGCCCGGCACGCTCTCCAATCGGTGGGAGGACGATATCCCCCGGGTGGAGAAGAAGCGCCGCCACACCGCGATCGAGGCGCTCCAGGCGGGGCTGTTGACCGAACGCATGCACGGTAACGTAGGCCGGTGCTACGAAGTGCTGATAGATGGCAGGTCCCGGGAGCGCTGGCGCGGGCGCACCCGTGGCAATAACCTCGTGTTCTTCGACGCGCCCGGTGACTGGAAAGGGAAGCTCGTCGACGTTCGGGTCACCGATTCGACCCCCTGGTTCATGCTCGGGGATGCAGTGGGCGTACACGAGTACGCCGTCAGCGGGAGATGAAAGGGCGGGGAATTTGTCAGTCTACCATCCGGATGGCCGGAACCGTAATCTGCGTCGGCAGGCGGACGCTGCTCGACAAACGGCTGTAGCCGGCGATTGGCCACGCGCGGTCGAACTGAACCGGACCATCCTCGAGCAGTCACCGCGCGACGTTGACGCCTGGAACAGGCTTGGCAAGGCTCAGACCGAACTTGGAAGCCTGGACGAAGCGCTCGACGCCTATCGGGCCGCGTTGACGATCGATCCGGGCAACGTAATCGCTCAGCGAAACGTGGAGCGACTCGAAACGGCGCCCACGTCGTCCGCCGCCGAGACCGGATCAGCACCAATGCAGGCGGGCGTATTTGTCGAAGAGGCTGGGAAGACGTACATCACTGACCTTATTCGGCCTGCCGCGTCGGACGTGATCGCACGGGTGGCACCGGCCGACGAGGTGAGGCTCGCGTCGAACGGACGGCAGGTGGACGTTCAAGATCGCGATGGTCGGCGGCTCGGACAACTTGAGCCCCGGATCGCCCAGCGGTTGATCAAGCTCCTGGGCGACGGCAACCGTTACCAGGCGTTCGTGGTCGCGATGACCGGCAACACCGTCCGGGTCATCCTCCGGGAGATGTTCCACAACCCCGAAGCGCCCGAACTCACCTCGTTCCCGCGCCAGGCCAAGATTGCGGCCCCCCGTCCGTACTTGCGAGAGACGGGTCGTCTGTCCCGTGAGCTCGAGCCAGGACTACTCCTCGACAGCGACGAGGATGACGACGACGACAGCGACGACGACGAGGTCGAGGAGGTCGAAGGACTGGAGGACGAGGCCGAAGAAGAGGAGTTCAGTGGCGAGCATGCTTCCACCGAAGAGGAAGAGCCGCAGATCGAGCGCTGACCTGCGCGGGGTTCCTCGAGTTCGACACACGCGGCCCGGGGTTTCCCGAGCTGCGACCGCTTTTGGACACGAACCACGGAAGCTCGGCGAGCGTCAGCGGAGGACGAAGGTCAACGCCACAATGACGATGAACATGGCGAGGGTGATGATACCGAGCCGCGTCAGATCAGACCTGATCATGGCGTATTCTTCGTCTAGCCGTCCCCATTGCGAGAACGAAGTCTGGCTCGGGCTCACCTTCGACGCGGCGCCACCTTCCGGCACGGCCTGAGTCACGGCCGCCTGACGTGTGCGATAGGCCTGCAGTTGCGCCTCGCTCAGACGAGGTCGCGTGTCGCGTCGATTGCGGGGCTTGCGGGCGTTCGTGGGCACTGCCGAACCTACCTCCAGCGCGACACCACGGCGGAGCGTCGATGGCGTCGATATCGTCCACTTGGGCACGCAGTCCGGGCCCACGGCATCCGCCCCAGTATACCAACGCATCGCCGCGCGTCAGGTTCCGGGCGAGACGGCGACGACGCTGCCCCGCCGGATGTCCCATGCTCGCGCGGCACTTCCCGATCGAACCGCCACTTCGAGGCCGCCGTAGCTACCGAAAAGCGCGAGAGTGCGCGTCTCGGGCACGGATCCGTACGTGTCGACAATCCCCCGCACAATTGCCTGTCCGCAGCGCACCCACACGTGCTCGAGCGGCCACGGAATATCCTCGCGCCTGATCAAGGTACGGCAATTCCCAAAGTGGTCGATCGAGACGACCGGCGCTCGGACTGCGTCCGGATCTCGGCGCAGGCTCGGGAAGTCGAGTCGAGCGAGCGACGTCGGGTCGGCAGCTGCTCCCACCTCCTGAAGTGGAAGCCGGGAAGCCAGGTACGCCGCGACCGGTCCGAACAGATCCCGGCCGTGAAATGTCGAAGACACGTTGGGGCGGTGGTACCGAGGCCGATCAAGCACCACGAGCCGGTCGGGAGAACGGTCACCAAGCACGAACGAGATGAGTCCATTGTCGGGTACGACAAACAGGTGGCCACGCCACTCGAGCGCGACCGGCCGGCGGGCCGTGCCGACTCCAGGGTCGACAACGGCCAGGTGCACCGTTCCCCGAGGAAATGCCTGCCAGGCGGCCGCGAGATGGAAGGCCCCCTCCACGACGTCTTGTGGCGGCACGTCGTGCGTCAGGTCGACGAGACGTGCCGACGATGCGATCCCCAGAATCACGGCCTTCACCTGCCCGACGTAGGTGTCGCGGACGCCGAAATCTGTCAGTAGACTGACGATCCCACTGCGATGCTCGGGTCCCTCGCTCATCGGCCGGTGCGCCCGGCGTCCGAGTCGTCTCCCACCGCCCCGCTGATCGCCTCGTGATCGCGGTCGCGTGCCTGGTCGAGATCGGTGGGCGTGTTGGCGTTGACGAACGACAGCAACTCAGGGTCATGGCGCCGAATGGTGCTCTCCGGAATGGTCCGACAGCGAACGTCCCGCAGGAGATCGACCACCTTCAAATCACCGCGAGCCAGGCGCCGCTCGATGGCCGGCAGGCACGTGCTACCGTAGATCGCGTGGAGAGTCTCGAACGTCTGGGAGCCGCCCTGGTTTGAGCGAGAGGCGTCGAGCGTGGGCACGAGCACGTCGAAGTCGCGCGGCAGGGCAGCCATGTAGGTCAGTAACTCTGGGCTCAGGAACGGCATGTCACACGCGACCACCAGACAATACGGATGGCGCGCCGTGGAGATGGCGGTATGGATGCCACCGAGTGCCCCTCTTCCTGCCAGGAGGTCCGGTACGACGCGCACCCCCAAGCGCGCGTAGTCCGGCCGGTCGGTCGCCACCACGAACAGGTCGTCGCCGAGTCCGCTGACACGCTCCAGGACATGGTCGAGCAGCGCACGTCCGCGGAGCGACAGCAGCGCCTTGTCCCGACCCATTCTGCGGCTCTGGCCCCCGGCCAGCACGGCAACACTCAATGGCGTTGGAGGCATTCGTCACGGCTCCCCGAGCGTCGAATCTCTGCCCTGCATTGTACGCGCCAGTCCACGCAGGCCTCTCCGGACCCCGCTGTACCACCGACTCTACCGAAGCAGACCTATTTTCCGGACGCGAGCTTTGACCCATCAGGCCTCGAGGTCTATAATGGGGCCATCAGTCGTCTGACCATTCGGAGGGACGACGAAAACGATGCGGGTATTTCCGTACAATCTCGTGATTCCGTGAGAGCACCCGGCCATCATGCCGCGGTGCTCGTTTGTTTCCAGGTCGCGGACGGGAGGTAGTCCCGGACCTCACGCGTTCGGCAGCTATTGAAGGCCGCAGGTTCCCGGAGAGGAGAGAGGCTCGTGAACTCGAGCATTATCGGGAAGATCGAGAAGGCGCACCGGTACGCGGACGAGCCGGGACGAGCTCAGATTCGCACGTTGAGCGTTCAGTTTCGTGGTGACCACGACGTCTACGACGTGCGCCTCGAGGACAAACAGTGGAGCTGCACCTGCCACTCGTACGGGACGCTGGGCACCTGCAGCCACATCATGGCCATGGAGCGCCTGCTTGTCCCGATGATTCCCGACGACGTACCAGTGAGTGGACACGCGACGTTCGCGCGGTAGCAGCCCGGAAGACGTCCTCAGTCGACGGCGGGGCTGCGGGTGGCTCCGCCGCGCTGTTACCGACGGGTCGTCGCCGCCTGTGATCAGTTCAGTCCGATGGAATTGCTCGTCGCCGCGCGGTCCGCTCTCTCGCGAGCAATGTCGCGGGTCACGATCAACCCCGGTGTCCCGGAAATCGTCTCCCGGGTGTCGAAGCCACCGCGGGCCCGGTTCGATATCGCCACCCACGCGATCTGACTCGCCTGCCGCCGCGGCCTGTCGGGCAGTGACCCAGCGATGAGCTCCACGTTGAATGCCGCGGCCGCGGCGACGCTCGCGAGCCAGCGCCGTGGGCCACGATGGTTACGTCGAGCCACACCCCGCCGCGATCTCACCACGGGCGTCACAGGCGTTCGAAGCGCTCGACGTTGTGGACGAAGACCGTCGCGCCACCCACCACGACTTCGACCAACTCCGGCGGATACCACTCGTGGATGTCACCGACGATCTCCGGCTGCACCGTCTCTGTACGCTCACGGCAGTTCGCCTCGATGATCCGGAGAACCCGGTGGACGTGGTGGTCCTCTACGCCGATCAAGAGCGTGGTATTGCCGACCCGGAGGAACCCACCGGTACTGCCGATGCGGGTCGCCCGGAATCCCGCCTGTGTGATGGCGGCGAGCAACTGCTGAGCGTCGTAGTCCTGCACGACCGCCGCGATCAGCTTCATCTGGCCGGCACTCTCCATACGCCGTCATTCCGAATCCGTTGCACCGGATGACCGTCGTGCCGGACTATAGCACAGCGTGACTCACTCTCGGGCCGGTGCCGCATCAGGCTCAATGGGCATCCCGTCCGGCGAGGCACACGAACGAGCGAATCGCGCTCAGACCGAGTCGGACGTCAGTGCGCCGGGCTCCGGATCGAACACCGCCTGCCTCATGGTCCGCGCTGTACCGGAAGGAGTCCAACATGGGGCCCGCTATCACCTGGTACGCGCAGTCCGCCGTGCGCCTCGACATCGGCGGGCTCCGCGTCTACATCGATCCATACCACGTCCCGGACGGCCAGCCGCCGGCGGACTTGATCCTGATCAGCCATCACCACGGGGACCATCTGTCGCCCGACGACATCCTTCGAATTCGGCAGGCGTCGACCACCGTGGTCGCCGCCGCAACCGCAGCCGGCCAGATCTCCGGTCAGATCCGCATCCTGGTGCCCGGCGACTCGTTGGAGTACGGGGCAATTCATGTCCGCGCCGTCCCGGCCTACAACGTGGCGAAATTCCGCAGCCCCGGGGTCCCATACCACCCGAAGTCCGAGGCGCACGTCGGCTTTGTGATCGAAGCCGACGATATGAGCTTCTATTTCGCCGCGGACACCGACGTGATCCCGGAGATGGAGGAGATCGGGCCGGTGGACTACGCCTTCCTCCCAGTAGGCGGGACGTTTGTCATGACGCCGGAGGAGGCAGCCGAGGCGGCCCGTCTGGTGCGGCCGAGCGTAGCGATCCCGATACACTACGGGGCCGGCGCCGGGAGCGTGGACGACGCACGGCGTTTCGCCGAACTGGTGCCGGACCAGGTGCGCGTCTGGATTATGACGCCTGCCGGAAGCCACTAAGACGCCCGGCCGACGCGTCGCGGAGTCTGTTACTGCAGCGCGGCGGCCAGGTCAGCGAGCGAGCTGAACCCATTGATCTCGACTCGCGGTTCGCTCCACTGCTTGGCCGGACTCCAATCCTTGCCGCCCCAGGCCGCCAATGCTCCCCGGTAACCGGCAGCTGCCACGATCGAGGCCACCCGGCCGTCATAGTCGCCGTACGGGTAAGCCATGAACTGCACCGGGCGGCCGGTGATCGCCTCGAGGTGCGCCTTGCTCGCCTCAACCTGCCAGGCGACCTGGTCATCCGAGAGGTGTGTCAGGTATGGATGCGTCATGGTGTGGGCCTCTACCTCGTGGCCACGGTCCGACAGGGCCTTGATCTGACCGTCAGAGAGTTGGCTCGCTCCGGCGATCACGAAGAAGACCCCCTTGAATCCATGCGCCTCGAGGATGCCCGCAACCTGCCATTGCGACGCCCAGCTATCGTCGAACGTGAGCACGACCGGCCTCGATGGCAGATCGGACGTCCCCTGCATGTAGTCGAAGAGCTGGGACAGCGACACGGAGTGGTAGCCGTTCGCCTGCAGCCAGTCCATCTCGTCAGTAAAGCGCCACAGCGGCATCTGGTAGCGTCCGGCCGGATCGCCGAAGTTGTGGTACATCAGGACTGGAATGTGGATGGACTGGAAGAAGAGCTCGGGAGCGAAGTCGGGCACCCCCGGCTGCCGCGCCGCGGGTTGCGTGGACACACCGTCCGCGGTGGCCGCCGTCGCCCCGAGCCTCCCGAGCTCAACCTCGTACGGCGTGCCGCGGAACTCCGGATGGTACTCGAAACGCGCCCGCTCGAAGTACTGGACCGTGAACCCGTTCTCGGCGAACTCCTCGGAGATGGGATAGCCGAACATGGCCAGACCACCGTGGGTATCCCAGTACTGCTTGAAGCCATACGAGAGATAGTGCCCGGTTGGAGCGAAGAACACTCGGTCGGAGCTCGGCGCCACCGCCGGGTTGACCGGCAAGGGTGTGAACGGAGCGTCGGTCCGGCCGACGACGCTGAGACGTCCCAGGAGCGTCAGCTCCACTTCGTAGGGCGTTCCCACGAACTCCGGGTGCAGCTCGAAGCGCGCCCGCTCGAAGTACTGCACGGTCTGCCCATTCTTCTGGATCGACTCTGTCATCGGGTAGCCGAACATCGTCAGGCCCCCGTGGGTCCGCCAGTACGTCAGGAACCGGCTCGAGACCTGGTGGCCGGTAACCGGGAAATAGACCGCTTCCAGAGTCGTAGCCCCCACGCGGGGCGCAGCGACCTGCGCGACCGTGAGCGCGAGGACCGCGGCCACCGTCAGACGCACCAGCAGCAGGCGGCGACCGCGCGGCGCCGTCGGATCGTCACTCTTCACGTCCCCCTGCTTTCCCGCCCCTCTGGCCGCGCGCCCTTGCGCGCGCCCATCTTCCCCGCTATCCTCGCCCCATCCCGCCAGGCGAGAGGAGCACCTGAGTGCTGAACCGACGAATGTTCCTGACCGTCGTCGTGTCGGCCGCCACCGGTATCCTCGCCGCGTGCAGGGGCGGCCGCGCCCCAGCGTCGGCCGTCGAGTCGCCCGGCCCGAC
>DATKRJ010000252.1:0-5408 GCA_035532355.1 Thermomicrobiaceae bacterium
TGGCACCTCGTGTACGGCGCGTCTACCGAAAGCCAACTGGACAGCAGCGTCGTTCTGTCCAAGCAGCACGGGGCCGGCTGGATCTACGTGACCAACGACACGCTGCCCAACCCGTGGGATACCCTCCCTGCCGACCCGTACTGGAGCGACGAGCTGCTCGCGGCGCAGTCGCCGCCACCGACGTTGACCGGTCTCAGCCCGTCCAGCGGTCCGGCAGCCGGGGGCACCGTCGTCACCGCGACCGGGACGGGCCTCGACCACGCCAGCCAGGTCTGCTTTGGAGCCGGGGACTGCGTTGGCCCGTCCGGGATCACCGTCGATCCGAGCGGCAACAGCATCACGGCGGTCTCACCGTCCGGCCTGGCCGGAACCACCGTCGACGTGACGGTCACGACCCCCGGCGGCACCACGACTGCCGTCGCCGGCGGCCGGTTCACGTTTACCGCTCCGCCCAACCTGCTCGCCAACGGCGACTTTTCGGCCGGCCTGGGCGGCTGGACCATCGCCTGCAATAATTGGGGTTCCTCAGGCGGCGGCCCGCTACCGTGCGGATCCGGTGCGGCCTCCACCTCGCCCGCCGGCCTCACGCTCGACACCTCGCTGGCCGGAGCGCCGTACCTCAGCGCGGTCCAGGTCGTGCCGGCGACCGCCAGCAGCGTGCTGCGCGGGACCGTTACGGTCAATCGCCTGACCGAGTGCAACGCGGACAACTCCGTCATGGTCACCGTGACGCTGCTCGATGCCGGCCAGCAGCCACTGGGGAACCCGGACGTGTTGCTGGGGAACGTCGCCTTCGCGCATCACCCATACGTGACCGGCTGCAGTCCATTCGTCTACGGCGGCTCGCCGGTCTCCTTCTACCAGGACATGCCGAACTGGAGCGCGGGCGCCGGATCGCAGCAGTTCGCCATCCCGATCGGTTCCATCGTCAGTCAGCACCTCACCGGTATTGATCCGTCGCGGGTCGCCTACGTCCAGGTGCGGCTGCTGGTCTACGACGACACGGCCCAGCCGTCCGCCACCTTCGGCAACCTGAGCCTGACGAACGTCGTGACCGAGAACGTCAAGGCCGATGGCGCGGTCGGCGACGGCGTGACCGACGACACCGCGGCGTTCCAGCGCGCCCTCGGCCAGATCGACGGCGCGGGCGGCGGCATCCTGGTGGTGCCGCCCGGCAGCTACGTGGTGCAGCCATCCGCCCTCACCGTCCACCGGAGCGACGTGATCGATGGCATCGGCGCTACCCTGCTCCCGGCCACGACCGGCTATGAGATGCTCGAGATCGACGGGCCGAACGTCGTGATCAATGGGCTCACCCTGGAGGGTTCGAACCTGGTCGTGCGCGGGATCAGCATCGACGGTGGCTCGAGCAACACGATCGTCACCCGCGTCAAGGTGCGGGACCTGCGGCAATCGTCGGTGTCGACCGACGTCACCTACACCGGCATGCCGGTCGGCATCAAGGTGTATGGGAATCTCGACCGGCTGCAGATCGACACGACGTCGGTCGGCAACGTCGCCGCCGACCGACCGGAGTGCTCCGCCGCGAGCTGCACCCCGGTCGCCCGCGGCATTCTGATCTCTCCCGGGACGAACGAGACCGGAGCGACCAATGTCGTGGTCGAGTACAGCAGCTTCGACGGCGTCGGACCAAAGGACGACGGCGACTGCATCGTGGCGCAGGACGCGACCAACGCGGCGAACCTGACGATCTACCACAACCAGTTCACTTACTGCGCCAAGCGCGCGGTCAAGATCCAGGTCCCGGGCGCGACGGTCGTGGACAACACCATCACCAACCCGTACCTGAACGACAATTTCACTGCCACCGACCCCCAGTCCAGCTTCCCGTTCGACATGTACGCCGCGATCTCGGTGTACCAGTCGGACGTGTCGGTGACCGGCAACACGATCTCGGGGACTGGTGGCTTCTATAACGGCATCGAGATTAGCTCGCCCTGCACGTCGCCGTTGACCAATGTCGCCGTGACCGGCAACACGGTCCAGATGGGCGCGTCGGCCTACGTCACCGGTGCCGCGCTGGTCCGGGCCATGGGGCCGGTGAACGGCCTGACGATCACCGGCAACACGCTGGACCATGCCGACAGCGGTGTCGAGCTGGCAACGGGCACCGGCGCCACGGTCGCCAACAACATGATCACCGACGTGCAGAATGCCCTGACGTACTACTCGCCGACCTGCAGCCCGTGAGCCGGGCTCCCGCCGTCGGCCGTCTGGTACGGAACCTGCGGGTCCGGTCGTGATGATCGGTTCAGCCCACGTCGCCGAGGGAGGGTCCATGTTCGGCAGCAAGCAGTCGTCTCAGCAGAAGGTCGATGAGACCTTGCAGATGATGGAGGAGGTGCCGCTGCGGTTCTACTGGGGCGCGGCGATCGTCTCGCTGTCGCTTTCCGGCCTGCTCTTCCTCGCCGGAAAACGCACCGCTGCCCTCTTCGTCGGTCAGTGGCCGCCGACGCTGATCCTGCTGAGCCTCTTCTACCGGCTGCTGCGGCCCAGCGAGGAAGATACCCGGCGCGGCATGCAGCGCACGATGAAGCGGGCCCGTTCGCTGTCCAAGTCCTGACCCGCCTCGTTTCCACGCCCACGGCCCGGGTAGTCCCCGGGCCGTCGCGCTGACCGGCTTATCGACCCGGCGACATGGTAGGATCGGCCGCGCACGCTTCACGTCCCACTGGTGGGTCGCGGACGAGATAGGGTCGGGACCGGTCATGGGCCAGATGAATCGCCGGATCGTCGTCGTCGCGGTGATTCTGGGCACCTTTCTGTCTGCCCTGGACACCAGCATCGTCGGCACGGCGATGCCCACAATCATCGGCCAGCTCGGCGGCATGGCGCTGTATTCCTGGGTCTTCTCGGCGTACCTGCTCACCTCCACGACCACCGTGCCCCTCTATGGCAGGCTCGCGGACCTCTACGGCCGCAAGCCGCTCTTCCTGATCGCTGCCGGGCTGTTCCTCGCGGGGTCGATGCTCTCCGGCGCGGCGCACACCATGCCCCAGCTGGTCCTCTTCCGGGCCATCCAGGGCCTCGGCGCCGGCGGCATCATCCCGGTGACGCTGACTATCCTCGGCGACATCTTCAGTATCGAGGAGCGCGCCAAGATGCAGGCGCTCACCAGCGCCGTCTGGGGCTCGTCTGCCGTGGCGGGTCCGACCGTCGGCGGGCTGATCGTCGACTACGTCAACTGGCGCTGGGCCTTCTACATCAACCTGCCCTTCGGCATCGCCTCGGTGATCCTGCTCTGGCTGTTCTTCAAGGAGCGCGTGGAGCGCCGGCGCCACAAGATCGACTACCTGGGAACCGTCAGCCTGACCGTCAGCATCACCAGCTTCCTGATCGGGCTGCTCGAGATCGGTGAGGGACGGAGTTGGACCGACCCGCTGGTCGCCGGCAGCATCGGTCTGGCGGCGGCGTTGCTCGTCTACTTCGTGTGGAACGAGGCGCGCACGCCCGAGCCCATTCTGCCGCTGCGGCTGTTCAAGACCCGCGTCATCAGCTCGTCGTTCAGCGCCAGCATCCTCGTCGGGGCGGCCATGTTCGGCGTCACCTCGTACCTGCCCCTCTACGTCCAGGGGGTGCTCGGCGGCTCGGCCATCGACGCCGGCATGGTGATCGCGCCGAACTCCGTGCTCTGGTCGCTCGGCGCGGTCCTGTCCGGCCGTATGATCCTGCGCTTCGGCTACCGGCTCTCGGTAGTGGTGGGGTTGGTCACGATGGCCGCGGGCGGATTGGTGCTCCAGACTGTGCCGCACTCGAGCTCGATCTGGATGGCGGTGGCCGCCTCCGGCGTGTTCGGCATCGGGATGGGGTTGAGCTCGACCGCGTTCATCATCGCGGCGCAGAACGCCGTCGGCTGGGGCGATCGCGGGATCGCCACGGCCTCGATCACCTTCTCGCGCACCATCGGCGGAGCCATCGGCGTCGCCGCGCTCGGTACCGTCCTCAGCACCCAGATGAGCGCCCGGCTGGCGGGTGCGGGGGACGCGAACTCGCTCCTCGACCCGGCCGTTCGCGCCGGCATGACCCAGGCAGCACTGTCCGCGGCCCGGAGCGCCCTGTCCGACGGGCTGGGCATGGTCTACGTTGGGGTGCTGGGGATAGCGGTGCTGGCGTTCCTCATCGTGCTGCTCTCCTTTCCGCGCGGCAGCATCGACGAGCTCAAGGCCGCCGACGAAGGGCGACCGGACGAGGTGGCCGCCGCGTCGAGGCCGGCGCGAGCGACCGAGCGGCTCGACGAGGCCCGTCCGACCGAGGCGCGGTGACTCCCCCACGCGCCTACGCCGCGGTCGCCCGTAGTCCCGTACGTGCTGGCGCGGCCGGTTCGGGTCCCTGTTGGTGCGGGGCAAAGCCGCGCTCCGGCGGGATGTCCGGCCCTGGCCCGTCTGCTGGTTGCCCATGCCCCGACCCGAGCCCGGCCCGCCGGCGGAGCCCACGTCGCGGCGCTCGTCGTCGGCGGTCATGGTGCCCTCCTTGCCGTTGGTCCGTCCGTCATCGTGGACGCAAGACGCATTCCGTCCGCCCCCTTCCCGCGAGGCCGCTGGGATATGATGGGCGACGGCGCGACCGCGCCCGCGGTACCGGACCGGACGCACGCAGTGGGGAGAGCGCACGAGATGACGGCAGGGACGATCGACCAGGCGGTCGAACGCATCGCGCGGCAGCTGGTGGACGACCGGCGCTATCTGCACCAGCACCCGGAGCTAGGCTTCCAGGAGGAGAACACCTCGCGTGTGGTCGCCGAGCGGCTGCGCGCGCTCGGACTCGAGGTGCAGACCGGGGTGGCGAAGACCGGGGTGGTCGCAATGCTGCGGGGCGGCCGTCCCGGCAGCACGGTCATGCTCCGCGCGGACATGGACGCTCTCCCAATCGATGAGGAGAACGAAGTCGCCTACCGCTCGCAGACGCCGGGGACGATGCACGCCTGCGGCCATGACGGGCACACGTCGATCCTGCTCGGGGTGGCCGAGGTGCTGACCGCGCGGCGCGACGAGATCCCGGGCACGGTGAAGTTCGTCTTCCAACCGGCCGAGGAGGGCCTGGGCGGTGCCCGCCAGATGGTCGAGGCCGGCGTGCTCGAGAACCCGCACGTCGACGCCTGCTTCGGACTGCACCTGTGGCAGAACCTGCCGGTAGGCGTCATCGGCGTGCGCTCGGGACCGCTGATGGCGGCCTCCGACCGCTTCTTCGCCACGATCGAGGGCAAGGGCGGCCACGCCGCCGAGCCGCACCATACCGTCGACGCCACACTGATCGCCTGCGAGACGGTCGTCGCCCTTCAGACGCTCGTCAGCCGGGAGGTCAACCCGCTGCAATCCGCCGTGGTGACGGTCGGGAAGCTCCACGCCGGGACCACCGCGAACGTCATCGCCGGACGGGCCGAGATCGCC
>DATKRJ010000253.1:0-3055 GCA_035532355.1 Thermomicrobiaceae bacterium
GGCGGGAGGACCAGGACGGCCACCCCGCTGCGGTGCAGGACCTCGTCGGTCACGCTGCCGAACGCCCAGCGGCGCGGGCCGCCCGCGCCATGGGTCGCCATCAGGATCAGATCGGCGCCGATCGTCTCGGCGGTGCGCACGATCTCGTCGCTCGGCCGGCCCGTCCGCACCTCCCAGGTGACCGACAGTCCGCCGGCGCGTAGGTCCCGGGCGATCTCCTGCAGATGCGCCTGCGCGTCCTGCCGTGCCTGCTCCATCAGCCGGTCCAGCAGGTCGGGGTCGGGGAGCATCGACTCGGCCTCGCGGCGGCTCACCGCCCACGCCAGCTGCGGCGGGACCACCCGCACCAGCGCGATCGCCGCACCCTCCCGCCCCAGCCGGGCGGCCAGCGGCAGCGTCGTCTCTGCCAGCGGTGAGCCGTCCAGGGGGACGAGCAGCCGGCGGGGATGCCCTTCCCGGACCGCCGCCCCCCGCCGCACCACGACCACCGGGACCGACGCGCCGCGCACGACCTTGTCGGCCACGCTGCCGAGCACCAGCCGCGGCAGCCCACTCCGGCCGTGGGTCGACATCACGATCAGGCTGTCGGGGGCCTGGTGGGCACACCGGAGCAGCTCGGTGACCGGATCACCGGCGAGGACACGGATCCGGACCGGAACTCCCCCGGCCACGCGCTCAGCCACGCGTGCCAGGTAGCGTTCGACCGCGCCAGCGCGGTCGGAGACGAACAGGTCCAGTAGCGGCGCCGTCTCAACTACGTGGACGAGTTCGAGCGCGCCGCCCAGCGTCGACGCAAGCTGCCGAGCCAGGCTCACGGCCTCTTCGGACAAGGTTGATCCGTCCAGCGGGACGATAACGCTCGCCATTCGCTCCGCCCCTCGCGTCCCCCAGCCGGCGTGTCCGCACCCCCGTGGGGTCCGCCGTGCGTGCCCGGATCAGGCGGTCGTCATCACGCAACACGACCGTGACCGGCAACGAGCGTCGCGACGGCCGGATCGCCGCTCCGCCGCGGGGACCCGCAGGTGATCAAGCGCGGCTAGTGCCCGACTCCGACCGGGATCGTCACGCTGCTCATCGTGTTCGCCGCGATGGCCGTGTGCGTGTCCCCGAAGTGCCCGATGCCCATGAACTCGTGCGCGATCTGATTGGCGACCACGTCGGTCCAGCCCAGCGTGGCGCCCTCGCCCGCGGCGACGAGGATGCCGTACGGCTGATTCCCGCTGACCGTGTTGCCCACGACGTGCGTGTGGGTGACGCCATCACCCGGCGCATTGCTGTGGACGATGATGCCGGCGTAGCCGTTGCCGGTGCTGGTGTTGCCGAGCACCAGGGTGGTGGTGGCCGTGCTGTCCGGCATGTCCGCCGCCACCACGATCCCCGCCGGATTCCCGCTCACGGTGTTGCCCAGGACGACGTTGTTGGCGACGCCGGCCCCCGGGTTGTAGGCGGCCACCACGATGCCGCAGCCGGCCGTGCTGTCCGTCACCCGGTTGTTGACGACCTGGTTGTTGCTGCCCGGTCGCGTCAGGCCCGGGTTGGGCGCGCTGGGATCGAAGCTGCCGTCGTCGGCGATGCCGATGCCACCCGCGTTGCCGCTGACGGTGTTGCCGGCCACGATGACGAGGCTGGAGCCCACCAGTTGGATCCCCTTGGTCTCGGGGAAGGCCTCGTGCGTCCCGCCGTTGCCGGTGACCGTGGTGTCGCGGATCGTGACCAGGGACGTGTCCTGGACCAGGATGCCCTCGTCGGCGGCACCGCTGATCGTGGCCCCGGCGATGGTCACGTGGGTGACGCCGGGCCCGACGTAGATCCCGAGGTCGCAGCCGGAGGCGGAGGCGTCGAGGGTGCCGGTGATGACCTGACCCGTGGTCGCCACGACGACGGCGGTCAAGCCCGAGGTGCCCGCGGTGAGGCAACCACCGCCGGCCAAGGCCGGGCCGGCCAGGGCGGGGAACACGGCGGCGAGCGGGCCGATGGCCACCAGCAGGCCGACCAGCATGACGATGCGCCGGTGCATGACACCCCTCCTTCGCGCGGGCGTCGCCGATGCCGCGCGCTGCTGGGAATGCGGCGGTGCCCCGCCGGGGACACGCGATACCTCGAGTACAGGGACGGTGCCAGCTGCACTGTAGGCGCATGCACGGGGCGATCAAGCCATCGAACGCATACTGTAACGGAATTGTAACGGTATCCACGTTTCTCAACTAGTCGATTGATATTGTGTGACGGCTGCGGGTCGGGGGTGGCGGAGTCGGCGCGGGCGACCGGAGTTGGACGATCAGCGTACCGCGTGCCGCTCACCCCGCCCCAGTCAATGGGACACGCATCCGACGGCGGATAGTGAGTCGCGCAAACGGCCGGGCGCGGTGAAAAAGCGGCTCACTGGCGGTTGGTGGTGCGTCGGGGCCAACCACGGCGCCCGTCGCGGTCGGCCACCAGATCCTGGCGATCGCCGGTCACCTGCGGCGCGACCATACGGTCTAGCAGGAGGGTGCCCCGGGGTGACTCGCCGAGCGGCAGCGGCAACGCCTGGAACGGCGGACGCCTCAGCAGCTGCGCGAGCGGGGCTACGCGGTGACGCTGACGCCTCAACCGCCGCCGCCTGGCCTGGATTTTCAGAAGAGAGAAGTCTGAGCCAGCTTCTCAGCGGAGCCTACCCGAAGACGGAGGTGGGACTTTCGCTCAGGCGAAGAGCGCGTCGAAGATCGACTCGCAGACTCATGGTGAGACGGTCACCGTCGCCGAGACCACGGCCTGAGCGCTGTAGGGGGGCGTTCCGGGCGCACCGACGTCGGCGGCGTAGACGGTGGGGCCAGGGCCGGGCTCATTCTGGACGGTGCAGGTGCCTGTTGAGCATGTGCGCAGGAGCGTCGTCCCTCGGTAGAGGTTGAGCCGCTCAGCCGGGTCGAGCTGGAGATCGGTCACGGCCGTGATGGTCACCGACGTCGCGGTCTGGGAGCCGGCGCTGAGCACGAGCGGCTGGCATCCCTTGCCGGCTGGGAGTTCGGCGCTGGCGGTCGCCATGACGCCCTGCATGGCCGGGTTCAGCACATCC
>DATKRJ010000254.1:0-5950 GCA_035532355.1 Thermomicrobiaceae bacterium
GCGGCCCCGCGCGATAGCGACGCTCAACGACGGCGACACCGGGAAGCCGCGCTCGGCGTAGGCTATCGCCGGCTGCAGCACGTCGGCGAACCCCAACCTGCCGAAGCGCTCGAGGACCGCCTCCCAGGCCGACAGCGCTCCGGGCACGGTCACGGCATGGACGCCGCGCGCGGGCATGGTCGCGTATCCCGCCGCCCGCAGCGCGTCGAACCCGGCGGCACGGGGCGAGCGACCGCTGCCGTTGAGCGCGTGGAGCCGGCGGTCGGTGGGGTCCCAGACCAGGAAGAAGGCGTCGCCGCCAAGCGCGCACATGTGCGGGTAGACGACGTTCAGCACCGCGTTGGCCGCGATCGCGGCGTCGACGGCGTTTCCGCCCGACTGCAGCACGCGGAGTCCCGCCACGCTGGCAAGGTAGTGGGGAGTCGCCACCATGCCCTCCGTGGCGCGCGTGGTCAAACGTCCCGGCACTGCATCCCCTCCCGGCTCACTCGTTCGCAACCGTCGCTACGGCCTTTCGGCAGCGCGGATCGTACTACAGCGCCGGAGCGTCCGCACCGGCGCGTCGCTTGCGACGGCGCGCGCCGGGGCTATGATTGCCGACCGGACCGTTTGCACGGCCGCGCGCCGTGACCGTCGAGGAGGAACCGACGAGGAGCGATCACCACCCGAGGAACTGGAGGCCGACCGCGCCGCCACCTCACCCGCCTCCGCTGCGGTGGCGCGGTGATCGGACGACGTCCGAAGTGCCCCGACGCGGGCGCCGGAAGTCTCCCGCGGAGGTGGCTGAGCGGTGATCGACGCCTGCCTGCTCGGAACCGGCGGCATGATGCCGCTACCTAACCGCTGGCTCTCGTCGCTGCTGATCCGCTGCGCCGGCGAGACCGTTCTCTGTGACTGCGGCGAGGGCACTCAGATCTCCTGGAAGTACACCGGCTGGGGCTTCCGCGACGTCGGCACGATCGCGCTCAGCCACCTGCACGCCGATCACGTGGCCGGCCTGCCGGGCGTCCTCTTCATGATCGCGCACTCCGGACGGACGGAGCCGGTGGTCATCCTCGGACCAGCCGGCACCGCTGCCACCGTGGCCGACCTGCGCAGCATCGTCCCGCGGCTCCCCTACCCGGTCGAGATCCACGAGCTCCGCGACGGGGACGAGATCGGCGTGAGCGGCGGCCTGCGACTCAGCGCGCTGGCGGTACGGCACCGCATCCCCTGCTTCGCCTTCCGTTTCCACCGATCCCGGGCCGCGCGCTTCGAGGTCGAGCGGGCGCGCGAGCTCGGGGTGCCGGTGACCTCGTGGAGCTATCTGCAGCGCGGACAGACGGTCGAGCTCGGTGGACGTCTGATCCATCCAGAGGAGGTCATGGGGCAGCCGCGTCGGGGCTTGACGCTCGCATACGTCACCGACACGCGCCCGACGCCGGAGCTGCCGGGGTTCGTGTCCGAAGCAGACCTGCTGGTCTGCGAGGGGATGTATGGCGACCCCGAGCAGCTCGATCGGGCCGTAGAGCGGGGCCACATGGTCTTCGAAGAGGCGGCACGTATAGCAGCCGAGGCACGGGCGCGGCGCCTCTGGCTGACCCATTTCAGCCCGGCGCTCCACGATCCGGCGAAGTATCTGCCGCTGGCGCGCGCGATCTTTCCACCCACCGAGCTCGGGCACCCCCACCGTACGTTGACGCTCCCGTTCGACGAGGAGTGACCCCTCGATCGCACTGCCGTGGGGACCGGCGGTGACTGCTGGAGGGCGATAGGGTGGCCTCGGACGAGGGAGTGGGTGGTCTCAGTTCGCCCGTCCGGTGACCAGGCTGTGGAGCAGGGGGTCGGCCTTGATCTCCTCGCTCAGCACCTCGAGGCGGGCGATGGCCTGACCGATGAGCACGGGCTCACCGTGGACCTGATAGATCAAGAACTCGATCGCGGTGAAGACCTCGTTCGGCATTGGACTCACGTTGGGCGGCAGCAGGCGCACGATCCGTCGCAGGCGCTCCGTGAACAGCTCGGCGTGCGTGCCCCGCTCACCGGTGGGCATGGGAGCATCGAGGAGCTGGTCGAGGTCGTAGATCTGGACGATAACCGGAGCCATCCGCTCCAGGACCGAGACGGCAACCGGCGAGATGACGTCAGCCAGCAATTCTCGATAGGGGTAGGTCTCCACGGTCATCCCGCCCCCTTCCGGGTTCCCCGCTCCCAGCCGGCAGTTCGCGAAAACCATGCCACTCGCCGCGTCCGGCAACAGCGATTGACTGCCTCGAGGGCGGGTGGAGCGGATTGTACCCCAGGCGGTGCAATCCCGTTCCCCGGTCGTCCCGAGGCGGCACCGTGCACGCAGAGAAGACACAGGCGCAACGTCGCGTCGAGCGTCCGCACCGGCTCGCACCGGGCTGAAGTGAAGCGTACGAGCATCTCGCGACGTGCTGGCCTCCGACCGGCGCCCTCGCCGGATCAGGACTTCGACCGAGACGAACCCGGCAGCGGCTTGACGGCGGGGGAGGGCACCGTGGGCAGACTGCTCACGGTCGAGCGGGTGGGCGCGGTCAGCGCCTGGACGACCCGATCGTAGGCACCCTGGATCTGTCCGCGATCGCGGGTCAGGACTCTGAGTGTCTCCAGGTTGGCCTCCGAGCGCGGGATCGCCTCCAGGCGACGAAGGTAGCCGTCGAGCGCGCGGAGCGCCACCGTCAGATCGGTCGGCGAGACCGCGTCGTCAACCGGCGACTCGGGCAGGGCCGATGCCCACGTGTCCGTGGCACTGGCGAGCAGGAATCTCGCCTCCGCCCGGAGCGTCGCGACCTTCCGGGGATCCGGCCAAGCCTCGAGGCTGGTCGGCGCAGCCGCCAGCGTGCCCTCGGCGACCCGGCTGAACTCCCGCGCCAGCAGTAGCCGCCGCTCCGACCCGGTCTGCGCCTCCTCGATCTCGAGCAGGCGACGCAGATCGCCGTCGGGGATGTGCTCCGTGCCCCGAATGGGCGCGGGTCGCTCCGTCGCCGCGGCCACGTCATAGGTCGCGCTGGCCCCGGCACCGAGGAAGAGCGTCAGGAAGGTCACGCCCAGCACCAGAAGCACCACCGGCACGAACACATGGAAGGCCGCGATCAGCAAGGTGACTCCGGCTGCCACGGCCACCGCGCCGGCCTTCACCTGCGGGCTGAGCCGGGTGTAGCGGCAGAGGAAGTAGGCGCCCACCGGGTAGAGGAGGAAGCCGGTGATGGCGCGCTTCGTCCGCAGCGACCACGACGCGCGCCACACGCCGAACAGGACTGCCGGTACCAGCAGCACGGTCGCCAGCACGATGGTCAGGACGACTAGTAGTGGCAGGAGCGTGGCCAGCACCATCAACGCCAGCACGACGAGGATGCATCCGACGAGCGGCTTCGCGCAGCCCTCGCCCATGGTTGTTCACCTCTCTGCCGAACAGCCCGGCCCGTCGCAAGTCTAGCACTGGACTCGAGCCCCGGCCCTGTCCCTTGGACGTGGCTACCCCTGGCAAAAGTGCCGGGAAAAGACACCATCGTTGGGCAAAAAATGAAACCGCCTCCGGGTGCTCCGGAGGCGGTTTCGGGAGCCGATGGTCGGACTCGAACCGACGACCTGGTGTTTACGAAACACCTGCTCTACCAACTGAGCTACATCGGCGCATGACCACGCTCGGCAGTCGAGGTGCCCGGCGCTGGGCGGCGCACCATAGGATACACCATCTGGCGCTGGGCCGTCCAATCGGCGCGACCTGTCGTCCCCCCGCCCCGAGCGACACCCGTGCGACCGTCCTCCCCGGCGGCGACATCGGGACGGCCCGCGCTCAAACCCGCGCAGCGGCCGCGATATCGCCGAGGCGCCGCACGCTCTCCAGCTCCGGTAACGCCCAGAGCGTCGTCGCGAGTGCCGTCGCCCGCTCGGCATCGAGCACGCCGCCCACGAGCTCGCTGAACTTATCGCCAAGCTCCTCGTCGCTGAGCGGGTCGTCCGGATCGCCCCGGCGTGTCCAGCGCGTCGCCGTCTCCTGCGAGCCGTCGTCCAGGGTTACCGTGACGCTCGCGCCGCGCAGTCCCGGGAACGCGGCTTCGAAGTTGTCGCCCACCCCATGCTCGGTCCGCTCGATCAACCGCCACAGCGCCGGATCCCCGAGCCGGCTCCCATCGAATGCGGCAAGCCGCACCGCCCCGTAGACGAAGGCGGTCGCCACGCAGAAGGCAGTGCTGAACTTGGCCTCGAAGGGCGTCGACGGTGCGCTGATGCCGGCAACCTGCTCGGCCACGCGATAGGAGTCCACCCGGATCCGTCGGATCCGGGACGGATCGATGCCACGGGCGCGGAGATCCAGCGCCGCGTCGACGGGAGCGAAGGTGTGCCCGCAGCCGACGTGAGGCTTGATGGTCGTGCGCATGATCCGAAGGTCGCGGCCGAGTTCGTCCGTCACCGAGGACCAGTCCACGGCGCCGCTCATGGCCCGTCCGAATCCGGCATCCCCCTCGAGTACGTCGAGCGCGCCGGTAAATCCGGCTCCGGCGGCACGGGCGGCGAGGAGGCCGGCTTCCGCCGCGTGGCCCGCGTGCAGCGGTTTGCTCATGGCGTCCGAGCGGAACGCCTGCTGCAGCCCGGCGCCCATCGTCGCGGCCGTGGCCAGCGCGTGGGCGAAGCGTTCGACGTCGAGCCCGCGGATCTCGGCGACGGCAGCGGCCGCCCCCAACGCGCCAATCGTCCCGGTCGTGTGCCAGAAGCGGTAGTGTGCCGGGTTGATCGCGGCGGCGAGGCGGTCGCCCACCTCGTATCCGATCGCAAGCGCACGGAGGAAGGCGAGCCCGTCAACGTCCCGCGTCTCCGCAACCGCGAGCGCCGCTGCGATCGTCGGTGCGCCGGGGTGGTACAGCCCGGGACTGTAGATGTCGTCGACCTCCGCCACGTGCGCGGCCGCGCCGTTGATCAGCGCGGCCGTGCGCGCAGGCGCCGGCCGGCCGTCCAGTACCAGCCGCGACTCACCGTGGCCAATCTCGTCGGACACCGCCGCGGTGAGCAGGCGCACCGGCTCCATCCCTGCCCCGGCAACCGCCGCCGCGAACCAGTCCAGTGTGCAGCGCACTGCCGCATGGACGACCGTGTCCGGCAGAGGCCGGTCACGCAGGTCGACGGCGAACCGCGCCAGTTCCTCGACGATCATCGGCCGACCTCCTCGTCCCGACGCTGCGGCCCCGATCCGGCCGCCGCGGCCTCAGCCAACCGTCCGTTGCGGTTCGCGAGGCGGACGCTGGGAGAAGCGCTCGTCGAAGACCTCCCCGGCGATCCTGTTCAAGAGCTGCTCGATCGACCCGCCGGCGATCATCCAGCCGCGGGTGCGCCGGAAGAGGTAGCTGAGCGGCGACTCGTCGGAATAGCCGTAACCGCCGAAAATCTGCAGCGCGGCGTCGGCGACCTCGAACCCGGCGCGGTTGCAGGCCAGCTTCGCCAGCGCGGTCTCGAGCTCGGACGGGACGCCCGCGTCGGCATTGGCCGCCGCCCGGTACAGGAGCAGCCGCGCGCCCTCCAGCTTGAGCTTCATCTCCGCAAAGCGCCACTGCAGCCCCTGGAACTCTGCCAGACGCCGCCCGAACTGCCGTCGATCCTTCGCGTAGGCCACGGCGCGATCGAAGGCCGCCTGGCCCAGCGCCAGCGCCCGGCTCGCGTTTCCGAGCCGCTCGACGTTGAAGACTGAGAACATACGGCGAAAGCCGTCCTCCGGCACCAGCACGTTCGCAAGCGGTACCCGGCAGTCGTCGAAGAAGAGCATGCCGTAGTGCTCGCCCGACATGAACGCGTGGCTGCCGTCGATGGTAAAGCCGGAGGCGTCGCGCTCGACCACCACCGCGCCCGCCGTGCGCGAGCTTTCGCCGAACTTGACCCACACGACGAAGTAGTCGGCGTGCTCGCCGTTGGTGGTGAAGATCTTCTGGCCGCGCAGCACGACCTCGTCGCCCTC
>DATKRJ010000255.1:0-2630 GCA_035532355.1 Thermomicrobiaceae bacterium
GTGCTGGATGTGCTGCTGCCCAGGATGGACGGGCTGGAGGTCTGCCGGCGGCTGCGCGAGCGCAGCAGCGTGCCGATCATCATGCTGACAGCGAAGGCCGACGAGGTGGATCGGGTGGTCGGGCTCGAGCTCGGGGCCGACGACTACCTGAGCAAGCCGTTCAGCATGCGCGAGCTGATGGCTCGGGTGAAGGCGATGCTTCGCCGTCGGGAGCTGCTGGCCGCCGAGGTGGCGCGCGGCGCGGACGCGGACGGTGAGGAGTTGCTGACGGCCGGCGACGTCCAGATCGACGTTCCGGGCCACCGGGTGACGCGCGGCGGCCGGCTGGTGGAGCTCACGCCCAAGGAGTTCGACCTCCTGACCTTCCTCGTCCGCCATCGCGGGCACGTCTTCTCGGCCGAGCGCCTGATCGAGCGCGTGTGGGGCCCCGACTACGTCGTCGATCCGCGGACCGTGCCGGTTCACATCCGCGGCCTGCGGGAGAAGCTCGAGGAAGAGCCCTCTCGTCCGCGACGCATCGAGACGGTGCGGGGCGTCGGCTACCGCTACGTGAGCTGAGCGCGGTGCTCAGCCGGCTCGCCTGGCGCCTGGCGGCAAGCTTCACCGCGCTGCTGGCCCTCCTGCTCCTCGGCGTCGGCATCGCGGTCGCCTGGCTGGGCCATCCGGCGGTAGTCCTGAGCGTCGCCTTCATCGTGGGCGTGCTGCTGTCCGCGGGGCTGGCTGCTCGACTGGGACAGTCCGTAACCGCCCCGGTCGGTAGTCTGACGAGGGCCATGCGCCGCCTCGCGCTGGGCGAGCCGACCGAGCCGATTATGTGGACGGCGCGGGACGAGGTCGGCGGGTTAGCCAGGGCCTTCAACGACATGCGCGGAGCACTGCGCTCCAGGCTGGACGTGAGTGAGGCGGAGCGTCGACGCCTGGCGACGGTCCTCAGCCACATGGGCGACGGGGTCGCAATCGTCGGGCGGGGCGGCGTCGTGCAGCTGGCCAACCCGGCCGCGACCCGGCTCCTGCGCTTGATGCCGTCGTGGTCCGACCATGGGCCGGCGATGGCGATCACTGCCGACAGCGAACTGGCCTCGCTGGTAAGCGAGATCCTGCGTGACCCGTCGACCGCCCCGCAGCCACGGCTGCTGGAGTTCGGACCGGTGGGGCGGCGGCGCGCGGTGCAGGCCGTGGTGACCACACTGCCGGGCGGCGCCGGCGCCGCGCCGCGAGCGCTCCTGATCCTGCAGGACGTGACCGAGCTCCGCCGGGCCGAGACGGCTCGGCGGGACCTGGTGGCGAACATCTCGCACGATCTACGCACCCCCATCGCGGCGCTCAAGGCGCTGGTGGAGACGCTGGAGGACGGCGCATACGAGGATCCTGCCGTGGCGCGCGATTTCTTGGGCCGGATGCACGTCGAGGTCGATGGCCTGGCGCAGCTGATCTCCGAGCTGCTGGAGCTGTCTCGCATCGAGTCCGGTCAGTTCACGCTGGAGCGCCGACCGACCGACCTGGGCGCGGTCGTGGCGGCAGCCGCGGGGCGCTTACGGGTGCAGGCCGAGCGCGACGGCATCGCGCTCACGATCTCCGCCGGATCACACCTGCCGGACGTCGAGCTCGATCCTGATCGCATCGGGCAAGTGGTGGTGAACCTGGTCCACAACGCGTTGAAGTTCACGCCCCCCGGCGGGCGCGTCGACGTGCGGGCCGAGCGGCGCGGCGGCGAGGCCGTGGTCACCGTGGCCGACACTGGGGTCGGGATCTCGCCCGAGGTCCTGCCGCGCCTCTTCGAGCGGTTTTACAAGGTGGACAAGGCGCGCTCCGAGGGAGGCGGCACTGGCCTGGGCCTGGCCATCGCCAAGCACCTGGTCCAGGCACACGGCGGGCGCGTCTGGGCGGAGTCGCCGGGTGAGGGGCGAGGTGCCACCTTCGGTTTTGCCCTGCCGCTCGGATCTGCGGCGTCAAACGCTTAGTCCGCCTTTAGCGTCCCTTTATCTCCTCATCGCGGTTCCCTAAAGCGGCGGGCCTATAACCGGGGCAGCAGACTGGCGCCCGGCGCAGCCGGTCGGAGTCCGCTCCGGTCAGATTCTGGCCGCGTCGGAGGAGATGAGGAGCACGATCTTGTCGAATGGTATCGGCGCCGGGACGCTTTCCCGGCGGGCTCTTCTGCGCCGCGCGGCGGGCCTCGGCCTGGCGACCCCGCTGACGGCCGCCGTCCTGGCCGCATGTGGTGGCGCGACCTCGTCGACGGCAACAGCGGGCACGACCGCGTCGACCACGGCGACCGGCTCGTCGGCGGCCACTGCCGGGGTGGGCACCGGCGCACCGGGCGCGGCCGCGAGCCCGGTGGGATCGGCCGGCACACTGAGCGCGGCCTCCGGCTGGAAGCCCCGGCAACTGTCGGTCAAGCTGACCGGCTCCGGCTCGAGCTTCGTCGACCCGGCCATGCAGTCGTGGATCAAGGCGTACCAAAAGCTCGCGCCGAACGTGTCGATCAACTACCAGTCGGTCGGCTCGGGCCAGGGCAAGAAAGACTTCATTGGCGGCATTACCACCTTCGCCGGCAGCGACGCGCCAATGACCGACGCCGAGATGCAGCAGGCCCCCGGCTCCATCCACCTGCCGGACGTCATCGGCGCGGT
>DATKRJ010000256.1:0-40220 GCA_035532355.1 Thermomicrobiaceae bacterium
CGCTCGAAGCACCTCACTATCTCGGAGTTGGCGGAGCGTTTGGAGCATGGGCTGGGACTGCTGACCAACGGCCCCCGCGACCTTCCGGCTCGTCAGCGCACGCTGCAGAGCACTATCGGCTGGAGCTACGACCTGCTGTCCACGGAGGAGCAGCGGCTCTTCCGATGGGTCGCGGTGTTTGCCGGCGGCTGGACGCTCAGGGATCTGGAGGCGCTCTGCGGCGGGCCGGGCGGCCTGCCCATCGACGCGATCGACGGCATGGCGACGCTCATCGACAGCAGTCTCGTACGCGCCGAGCGCGACGTCGACAGGCGAACGCGCTACGCCATGCTGGAGACGATTCACGAGTTCGCCGAAGCTCGGCTGGCCGAGAGCAGCGAGGAGGACGCGGTACGTCGACGGCATGTCGCCGTGATGGTGGACTTCGCGCGGCAGGCGGAGCGGGGGCTGCAGAGCGACGAGCGGACAGATTGGGCGCTCCGTGCCACCGTGGAGCTCGACAACGTACGCGCCGCCCTGCGCTGGGCTCTGGACCACGGCGTCACTGAGCAGGCGCTCCGGATCGTCGGCAATCTCGACTGGTTCTGGGACGCCGTTGGACGCGATGCCGAGGGCCTGGCGTGGACCAGAGCTGCGCTCGCGCACGCTAACGCCGATCGTGCCAACCTGGGCTATGCTCGTGCTCTATACACCGCGGGCGCGATAGCCTGGAACATGGCCGATTTTGACGCGTCCGAACGGTTGCTGGCGGAGGGCGTCGCCCGGCTCCGCGTACTCGACGACCGCCGCAGCCTGGGCCAGGCAGTGCGCGAGCAGGCGCTCACGGCGCTGTCACGCGGTGACCGGGCGCGGGCGCGCGACCTCGCCCGGGACGCGGTCGACATCCTGGAAAGTGTGGACGATCCCTGGAACTTCGGGCTGGTCCTGTTCGTGCACGGGGAGACGTTGAGCGGAGTCGACGATGCGGCGGCATGCCAGTCGTACGAGCGCAGCCTGGCGGTGTTCCGCTCGATCGAGGATCCATGGGGCATGGCGCACGCCATTAACGGACTGGGCGGCCTGGCAATGCGAGCCGGCGACTACGCGACGGCCCGCCCACTCATGGAGCAGGCGCTGGCATTGCGGAGGACTATCAACAATCTGGGCTCGATCGCGACGTCCCTGACGAGCCTGGGCGAGCTGGCCCGGCGTCAGCGCGATGACCTCGCCGCCACCGCATATCTGGACGAGGGGCTGGCAGGATTCCGTCAGATCGGCGACGCCGAGCGCGTGGCCTGGACCCTCTACAACCTGGGCCTCGTGAACGCGCACCTGGGGCAGTCGGAAGCGGCGGCTGCGGCACTCTCCGAATGCCTGGCACTGCGGGTCGAGCAGGGCAACCTGCAGCCGGTCGCGTCGACGATCGCGGCGGTGGCCGCGGTGGCGGTCCTGCAGGGAGAAATCGGCCGCGCGTCACGGTTGCTGGGCGCCGCGCAAGGACTGCGCCGCTCGAATGACGTGGCGGCGTCGCGGGACGAGGTGAGCGAGGAGCAGTCGGTACTGGATGCCATCCACGCCGACCTCAGCCCGGAAGAGGTCGAGGTCGAGCTCGCGCACGGCAGGGAGCTCGTGCTCCGGGAGGCGATCGAGCTCGCGGTCGACGCGTTGACCACCCCGCCACCGCGGAATGGTTGAGCGCGACCGACTCGACGCGATCGGCTGGGCGCGGGGAGCTACCCCGGTTCGGAGGTGTCGTCCCTGACGAGGTCACACCAGAAGGCGAGCGCTGCCGCGACGTCCTCCCGGACCGGGCCGCGAGCAACTGCGACGCCGGTGCCGAAGCCCGGCCCAAGCTCGACCGCCGACACTCCCCGCGCCCAGCGCTCACCCACCGGCGCCGGTGCATGCTGGGCCACTTCCTCGTAGAGGGAAGCCTCGCGGGGCGCCCACTTCGTTCAGGCGGCGCTGGAGGAGATCAACGTACTCAGGATCGTGAGCCACCAGGTATGCGAGTGCCAACCTCTCGCCCTACCAGGGGATCCCTTGCACGGTTGGCGGTGCGGCGACGAGCGACCGAAATCGTGGCCCGTAAGGGGTGACGGTTCGGTGAGGTTGGTGGGGGAAGCGGGACTCGAACCCGCACGCCTCGCGGCACGTGATCCTAAGTCACGCTCGTCTGCCAGTTCCGACATTCCCCCAGATACGTCGACACGTCGCGAACGGGATTGTACCAGCCGTGTACTCGAGCGCGGGCCGGGAGACGATGTAGCGCCCCGGCGTCCGCGTGTCGCGGGCACGCAACTTGCTACTCGCAGCCGGCACAGGACACTCGTTGGACCATTCGAAAGCAGTGGGACCATGGAAGACTACCGCATCGTTGCCGAGAGCACGGTCCATCGTGGCAGGCGCCTCCTGATCAACACCCGGGGCGACGGCTACCTGCAACTGGCTTCCGATAGCCTCCCTCTCCCGCTGACCGCGCACGACTTCAGACGTCTGAGTGCTCTGCGCCATTACCGCCCAGTGTCCTCGACGCCACGAGCATCAAGACGATCGCTGGTCACCGCCGTCGTGTGACCGGCGCCGCCGAATCGCGCGGCGGCAAATCCAACATGACTCAAAACCAGAAGGAGTGGCGGCCGCGCTCAGCGGCCGTCGTCGTGCGTGCACGGCCTCGCTGCACCCCCCGGACGCGCAAACGGGAGAGAGCGCAATGCACTCTCTCCCGCTTCGTCCGTTGGAGACGGCCTCGCGTCGGTTCGCCGTTTAGTGGCCGCAGCCGCAGCCCTGCGAGGTGCCGGCGTTGTCGCCCGTGTCGAACGAGTGGCCGCAGGCGCAGCTCGCCACCGCGTTCGGATTGCGCACGGTGAAGCCGCCACCCATCAGGCTGTTGACGTAGTCGATCTCGGCGCCGCCCAGGTACATCGCGCTGAACTGGTCGACCAGTAGCTTGATGCCGTCCTGCTCGATGACGTGGTCGTCCTCTTCGGACGTCTCCTCGACAGACATGCCGTACTGCAGACCTGAGCAGCCGCCCGGCGCCACGAACACGCGCAGCATCGCCTCGGGCGTCCCCTCGTCCTGCAGGTACTCCTTGAGCTGGTCGACCGCCTCGGTCGTCATCGTGATCATCGGCGTTGTCCTCCTGCCGGCTGCCTCCCGGGATCCCCCGATCCGCCCGCCGTTTGTCCACGTTCTACTCAACAAAGCATATCGGTTCCCGCAGCGCTGTCAAGCACCAGCGCGCTCCTCCGAGCGTCGCGCGGCGCGTGCCATCGACCGGCCGCATCCGCGTGAATTGTATCCCGCGGCGCAAGCCGCTCGCCGTCAGACCGCGAGACGCGCCAGCGCCCGCTCCCGAATGGCCGCACCGAGCTCTGCCGTCGTGACAGCGGCTCCGGACCCGGCGATGTCGGCGGTCCGGTAGCCCGCGGCCAGCGTCGCGCCGACCGCCGCCTCGACCGCGTCGGCGAGGTCTCCCAGATCAAACGAGAACCGGAGCATCATCGCGGCGCTGAGGATCGCCCCGATCGGGTTGGCCATCCCGCGACCCGCGATGTCGGGTGCCGAGCCGTGTACCGGCTCGTAGAGCCCGAACATCGTCGCCGACGTGCCTGGTCGCGTCGGCGGCCTGCCGTTGAGGCTGGCCGACGGGAGCATGCCGAGCGAGCCCGCCAGCACAGCCGCCTCGTCGCTCAGGATGTCACCGAACAGGTTCTCGGTAACCAGCACGTCGAAGTCCGTTGGTCGCGCGACGAGCCGCATGGCGCAGGAGTCCACCAGCACGTGCTCGAGACGCACGTCCGGATACCGCGCCGCCACCTCGCCGGCCACCTCACGCCAGAGCTGCGACGTCGTCAGGACATTGGCTTTGTCCACGCTGCTTACCTTGCCGCGCCGCCGGCGCGCCAGCCGGAAGGCCAGGTCGACGATGCGCTCGATTTCCCGCTCGTGGTAGGGCAGGGTATCGACCGCGCGGCGGCCGTCCGCGTCGCGCGAGCGCTCGGACGGCTTACCGAAGTACAGGCCGCCCGTCAGTTCCCGCACCACCAGCAGGTCGGCCCCGCGCACGACCTCGGGCTTGAGCGGCGACGCATCCACCAGCGCGTCGAAGACGCGCACCGGTCGCAGATTGGCGAACAGGTCCAGTGCTTTGCGCAGGTGTAGCAGCCCCGACTCCGGCCGGTCGGACGTACCGAGATGGTCCCAGGCCGGGCCGCCGACCGCGCCGAGTAGCACAGCGTCGGCGTCGAGAGCGCGTTCGACCTCCTCGTCGCGGAGTGGCGTCCCGTAGGCCTCGATCGACGCGCCGCCGATGAGTCCCTTGTGAAACGCGAAGGACACGTCGGCCCGAGGCCCGAGCGCCTCGAGCAACGCAAGGGCCTCGGCGAGCACCTCGGGCCCGACGCCGTCGCCGGGGAGGAGCAGGATAGAGAAGCTCCGATGGGAGGTCACGCCTGCCGTTCCTCCGCCAGGCGGGCCTGGACGCGACGCGTCACTGCCTCCATCAGACCACCGGCGTCGATGATCTGCTGGATGTAATCGTCATAGCGGGCGGAGCTATAGCTCCTGCCGGTCCGGGTGTTGAGCACGGCTCCCTCGTCGGTGTCGATCTCGAGGATGTCGCCGTCCTCGGCCTCAAGGGCGGCCTCGGGCGCCTCAACCACGGGAAGTCCGATGTTGATCGAGTTGCGGAAGAAGATACGCGCGTAGGACGCGGCGACCACGGCCGAGACGCCGGCCCCCTTGATCGCGATGGGCGCGTGCTCGCGCGAGGAGCCACAGCCGAAGTTCTTGCCGGCGACGATGATGTCGCCCGGCCGAACCTTACCGACGAAGTCGGGGTCGAGGTCCTCCATCACGTGCTCGGCGAGCTCCTTGGCGTCGCTCGTCAGCAGGTAGCGCGCGGGTATGATCACGTCGGTGTCGACGTCGTCGCCGAACTTCCAGACGCGGCCTCGTATCAGCATCGATTACCCTCTTCCAACGCAGTCGATCGCTAGTTCAGCGCGGCCGGCGAGGCAACGTGCCCCAGCACCGCGGTCGCGGCCGCAACCTGCGGCCCCGCCAGGATGACCTCGGCCTCGCGATGGCCCATTCTCCCCCGGAAGTTGCGGTTCGTGGTGGACAGGCAGCGCTCGCCCTTGGCCAGCACGCCCATGTAGCCGCCCAGACACGGACCGCAGGTCGACGTGGACCAGATCGCACCGGACTCCATGAAGATGTCGGCCAGCCCCTCTTTGTGCGCCTGCTTGGCGACCTCCTGGCTGCCCGGGATCACGATGCAGCGCACGTTCGCGTGCACCTGCCGGCCCGCGAGCACCTTCGCTACCTCGCGCAGGTCGCTGAGCCGCCCATTGGTGCAGGACCCGATCACGACCTGGTCGACGCGCACGTCGCCGACGTCGTCTGCCGCATGCACGTTCGACGGCAGGTGTGGCAGGGCCACCAGTGGCTTGAGGGTCGAGACGTCGAACTCGACCACCCGCTCGTATCGTGCGTCGGGGTCGCTCTCGGCCGGCTCGTAGGTCCGATCGGTCACGTTGGCCAGCCAGGCGCGGGTCTTGTCGTCGCAGCCGAAGATCCCCGACTTGGCGCCCGCCTCGATCGCCATGTTCGCCATAGTGATCCGGCCGTCGACCTCCAGGGCATCGATGGTCTCGCCGGTGAACTCCATGGCCGCGTAGAGCGCGCCGTCGACGCCGATCTGGCCGATGGTGTAGAGGATCAGGTCCTTGCCGCCAACGCCCTCCGGTAGCGTCCCGTGGTAGACGAACTTGATGGTCGGCGGAACGCGCACCCAGGTGGTGCCGAGCGCCATGGACGCGGCGATGTCAGTCGAGCCCATACCGGTCGAGAAGGCGTTGAAAGCGCCGTAGGTACAGGAGTGAGAGTCGGCGCCGATGATCACCTGGCCGGGGAGAGTCAGCCCGTTCTCCGGCAGTACCACATGCTCGATGCCCGCCCGTCCGACTTCCCAGTAGACGGCGCCCTGCTCGCGAGCGAATTCCCGCATGACCTTGGCCTGCTCGGCGGCCTTGATGTCCTTGGCCGGCACGAAGTGGTCCGGCACAAAGACGACCTTGGTCGGGTCGAACACCCGCTCGAGACCCGTCCGCTTGAACTCTCGGATCGAGATGGGCGCGGTGATGTCGTTGGTCATCACCAGGTCGACCGCGACCTCCGCGATCTCCCCGGGATGGACCTCGCGCCCGGCGGCGCGAGACAGGATCTTCTCGGTCATCGTCTGGCCCATGATTAGACAGTCACCTCCGTGGATACTGCGGCTCGATTCAGGCCCATCAGATAGGCCCGCACACTCGCTTCGACGATATCCGTGGCGACGCCGCGCCCATTATAGACATGCTCCCCGCAGCGGATGTGGACGCTAACCTCGCCCTGCGCGTCCTCGCCCGGCGTGACTGCGTCGATGTGGAACGACTCCAGCGTGCAGCCATTGCCGATCAGCCGATCGATCGCGGAGAAGAGCGCATCGATCTGGCCGTTCCCGGTGGCGGTCGCCTCGCGCTCGGCGCCGGCCACGTTGATCTTGACCCAGGCCTCGGCGCGACCGTCGGAGCCGGAGTGGGCACGCCAGCCGGTGAGGACGTAGTGCTCGGGAGCCTGCTGAAGGTCCTCCTCGACGATCGCCATGATGTCGGCGTTCGTGACCACCTTCTTGCGGTCGGTCAACTCGATGAACCGGTGGTACAGCTCATTGATCTGCTCCGGGGCCAGGTCCCCGTAGCCGAGCTCCTTCAGGCGCGCGGTGAACCCGGCCCGTCCCGAGTGCTTGCCGAGCACCAGGCGCGTCGCCTCCCAACCGACCGACTGCGGCGTCATGATCTCGTAGGTGTCGCGGTGCTTGAGCATGCCGTCCTGGTGGATGCCGGCCTCGTGGGCAAAGGCGTTGGCGCCCACGATCGCCTTGTTGGGCTGGACGACGATGCCGGTGATTCGGCTGACGAGCTTGCTCGTCGGCACCAGTTGGTCGGTCACGATGCGCGGTTGGATGCCCTGGTAGAAGTCGCGGCGCGTGTGGAGCGCCATGACGACCTCTTCGAGCGACGTGTTTCCCGCCCGCTCGCCGATGCCGTTGATGGTGACCTCAATCTGCCGGGCGCCGGCCTCGACGGCCGCGAGGGTGTTGGCGGTCGCCATGCCCAGGTCGTCGTGGCAGTGCACGCTGAGCACCGCCTGCTCGATCCCTCGCGTGCGCTCGGTGACGTACTGAATCAGACGGGCATACTCTTCCGGCGTGGTGTAGCCGACGGTGTCGGGGATGTTGATCGTCGTGGCACCCTCCGCGATGGCCGCCTCGAAGATCCGGCACAGGAAGTCCCAGTCGCTGCGCGTCGCGTCCTCGGCCGAGAACTCGACGTCCGAGACGTACTTCCTGGCGCGGGCGACGGCCGCCCGGGCCGCCTCGACCACCTGGTCGGGTGTGCGCCTCAGCTTGTACTCCATATGCACCGGCGAGGTGGCGATGAAGGTATGGATGCGCGCCTGCTCAGCCGGGCGAATGCCCTCCCACGCCGCGTCGATGTCAGCGGCGTTGGTACGCGCCAGGCTGCACACCGTCACACCGCGCACCTCGCGGGCGATGGTGCGCACCGCCTCCAGATCCCCGGGCGAGGCCGCCGCGAAGCCGGCCTCGATGACATCCACGCCGAGTCGCGTCAGCGCTCGTGCGACCTCCAGCTTCTCGGGAGTAGTCATCGTCGCGCCGGGAGACTGCTCCCCATCGCGCAGTGTGGTGTCGAACACGGTGATGCGCTCACTCACGTTGTCACTCCTCTGCAGCACCGACCAAAAAATGAAACCGGCCCCCCACCTGGGAGGCCGGCGACGCTCGCACGCGACCCGATGCCCTAGTCCGGGCAGCCTCCCCCCGCGCCGCTGGCCCCTCCACGGGGCCGACGAAGGGAGAGACGGTCATCCATCCGGACATGTGAGACGGTCGGTTGCACGCTCATCTACTCCACACGCGATCGAGCCACGACGCGAACAACAAAAACCCCGCCCCTAATCAGGGACGGGATCAACCCGCGGTACCACCCTCATTGGCGCCCGGCATACGTGCCGCGCACCCTCTCGACGCGTGATAACGGACGCGACCCGGTCGGAACTAGGCGGTTACCCGCTTCACTCCGGCGGCTCCGGGACGAGTTCACGCGCCCGAATCGCGCCGGGCTCACACCGCTCCCGGCTCGCTGGACGATGGCGGCGCGCTACTGCTTCCCCTCGTCGCCCTTATAAAAGGTTGTCGACACTGTACCAATCGGTGTTGGAAGTGTCAAGGACGCCGAACGCGGCGGGACGCTCGGACGCCGGAGCCGGCAGCGCGCGACACGAACGGTGTGGGCGCCCCGACACACGTGCTGAGCGCTATGGCCGGTCGTGCCGTCCGGCGAAGGCCGCTACCAGCGGCCGCGACCCGCGACCCGAACGCTGGGGCTCGGCAAATCGTCGACGTAGGTCGGACAGCCGATACCATCGGCCGTCGTTGATCTGCTCCCAAACCTGGCGGCGGAATAGCGCTTCCAGGAAGTCGGCGTTCAAGCGGCCGCGGCTGAGAGCGGCGGCAGACCCTATGAAGAGCCGTCGGTTACCTTCGGCATCTTCAACGATCAGGTCGCCCTCTTTAGTCGGCGATGCCGCGACGATGCGCAGCAGCGTGTCTTCGTCCATGATTCCATCACCTCCGATGGTCGACCGAGCCCGGTCTCGCCGCACGTCGTCGTTGACGGCCAGCCGTCGAATCTTGCCGAATTCAGTGGCCCGTGCCTACCTGTACGGGAGGACGGGGCGGCATCGATTGCCGCAAACCGGGTGAACGGAAGGAGCGGACCACTCCACGCGTTGTCGCGCGTCGCACCATCTCCGCCCTCGCCTCCAGCCGGGCCAACCCTCGGCGTGGAGCCTGCATAAGCAGCGTAGTCGCCGGCGGGTGCCGCGGGAATGCCGTAGGCGTTACAGGTGGAGCATTCGCGGCCACCGTTGGTGTCGCTGCCATGGCAAGGTCTTTGCCACCGCTCACCGGATCGGGTACCATCGATCGCGCCGGACGATCGTCTCCTCCGCCCCCGTAGTTCAGTGGACAGAACGGCGGCCTTCTAAGCCGCATGTCGCAGGTTCGAGTCCTGCCGGGGGTACCTCACGGACCCGGGCGCGGACGACGATAGCCACCGGAACTTCTCCCGGCGCACACCAGCGTGGTGAGACGCCCGCAGCGGGCACGGAGCCCAGGTTCGATCCGGCCCCGTTACCGCCGGGGACCGTGGTTCCGTTGTCTCCGATCTCCGTCCTCGTCCAACCGCTCCGCGTTCCGTCGGTTCGTGGATCACGGTGTCGGGCTTCGCGAAGGCGCCTGAGGGCGGCACCCGGCGCCCGAGCCGGGCGGACGACTGGCGGGTCCGCGGGATACAATCACAGTCCGCCGGCCGTTCCCGGCGCTCCAGGACCTACGCCCGGGAGGTGCGATGCGAGTTACCGTGCGCTACTTCGCCTCGCTGCGTGAGGCGGCCGGACGGACCAGCGAGCAGCGCGACATGCCGGAGGGTGCCCTGGTGGCCGACCTGCTCGCGAGTCTCGCCAGCGACTACCCGGCGCTAGCCGGTCTCCAGGCGGCGTCGATGCCGATGGTCAACCAGGAATATGTCGAGGTGGCACGGGTTCTCAGGGATGGTGACGAGTTTGCCCTGATCCCACCGGTTTCGGGCGGCTCGTCCCGCTTCGCCGTGGTCGAAGGACCCATCGACGTCCAGGCGATCAGCGACAGCGTGGCCGGTCCCGGGGCCGGGGCGATCGTCACGTTCGTGGGCACCGTGCGTGATGCCGCCCGCGGACAGGCCGTGCGCCACCTCGAGTATGAGGCGTACGCCGCCGCGGCCGAGCGGATGCTGGCGCGCGTCGGCGACGAGATCCGCGAGCGCTGGGGAATCGAACGGGTCGCGATCACGCACCGGGTCGGACGGCTGGACGTCGGCGACGCGAGCGTCGCCATCGCCGTGGCGTCTGCCCATCGCGCGGAGGCGTTCGACGCCTGTCGCTACGCGATCGATCGCATCAAGGAGATCGTCCCGATCTGGAAGAAGGAGTTCTACGCCGAGGGCGAGACCTGGATTGGGAGCGAGGCCGACTATCAGGCCAGGTTCGGCCATTCGGGCCACCGGTAGCTCCGGGGCCCACCCACGTACGTATACAGGGGCCAAACGGAGGGGAGGCTTTCGCCTCCCCGTGCCCTAGTGACCGCATCGGAGACAGGCTACGTCTGGTCTTCGAGATCGGCCAGCATATTGAACTCGGTGGGCCCAATGCTGAGCACCACCGTCTCCCCATCGATCTGCTCGATCAGGTCGGCCGGAATCCGCTTGTGTTTACGGCCCAGCAGGCCGTGCTTGACGGCGAATGCCGACAGGCGGCCCACTTGATCGAGGACTATCTGATCGATGGTCCCGAGTTTCTTGCCGCCCGTGCCCTGCACGTCCATGCCAGAAGCGACACTCGGGGCGCCGGGCTCTGTGATTCCCGGCGTCGGGATCGCGTCGCCCAGGCCGCTCACGCTGCCCGCGCTCACCGCGCCCCAGCGGTTCGGCTCGGTGCCCAATTGGGCGGCCGAGGACTCGTCAGCGATCTCGGCGTAGTGTGCCACCGCCGAGCGCGGCACCTCACCGATCAGGCGTCCGCTGTCGTCGACCACCGGGATGCGGTCGAAGTCCACCTGCCCCAGACGGCTCCGGGCCGCCGAGAGCGTCATGCCTGGGGAGACCACCGGGAACTCGCGCACCATGAAGTCGCGCACCGGTGCGTCCGCGTTGTCCTCGTGCATCAGGTCCCGCCACTGCACCACGCCGACCGGTCGATCGTCTTCGACCACGATCAACGAGCGCCGCGTCTGGGACTCCATGCGCCGACGCGCCGTTCGAATGGGATCGTCCGGACGGATGGTGTCGACCTCCGACACCGTCACGTTGGAGATCTGGGGTTCCTGCACTTGATCCGCCATCGGGCCCACTCCTTTCGCTCCCCGCTAAACACGCGAGGGGCCGGCAGCTCGCGCCGCTTGGTCGGCACCGATGGCAGCGCAATAGCCGTGCCAACGTACGTTTCTGCGTACGTTCGCACGAGTTCGGCGGCCATAGGCGCACCCGAGTCCGGCGACGGCCATCTTGTCAGAACCACTACCGATCGATAGGATGGGGCGACGGGCTGCGTTACGACGGTGGTGTTGACCGGCGCTGGATGAGCGCCGGCAGCGCGGAGAGGCACAGACCATGGCGGACGAGCTTTCCCGGCTGCTGGCGATGGTCGACCAGGCGTCCGACGAGGTGATCGAGCTTACCCGTGACCTGGTGCGGATCCCGACCGTCAATTTCGGCACGCCATCGAGCGGCGACGAGATGCAGGCAGCCGAGTTCTTGCGGGATTGGCTGGCGCGTGACGGCGTCGAGAGCACGATCTACCCCTCGGCAGAGAACCGCGGCAACCTCGTGGCGACGCTCACCGGTAGTTCGGGGCCACGCCTGCTGTTCATGTCACACACGGACGTCGTCCCGGTCGAGGACGCGGAGCAATGGACGCACCGGCCGTTCAGCGCCGACGTCGCAGACGGTCGCATCTGGGGGCGCGGCTCGTCCGACATGAAGTCCACCGTAGCGGCCCAGGCGATGGCGATGATGATCCTGCGACGCGCCGGGATTCCTCTCAGCGGTACGCTCACCTTCGCGACCTGCGCCGACGAGGAGGCGGGCGGCGCCTTCGGCTTCGGGTACATGGCCCGGCACCATCCGGAAGTGCTGCGTGCCGACTTCGCCGTCAACGAGGGCGGGGGCGGTGTGGTGCGCTCGGGCGACCGGCTCATCTACCCGATCTCGACCGGCGAGAAGGGTCGGCTCGAGATCCACATCCGGGTCAAGGGACGCGGCTGGCACGCATCCCAGCCATGGCGGGCGGACAATGCTATCTACCGAGCCGACGAGGTCATTCGGCGGATCCGCAGCTACGAGCCCGAGGTCTCGACGCGCGCCGAGATCTTCAACCACCTGGACACGCTGGCGGGAGTCACCGAGCGCGTCGACGACCAGAACGTCGAGCGCATCCTGCGGCAGGTGGAGGCGCGCAATCCGAACCTGGCCTCAACACTGCGCGCGTCGTCACGAATGACGCTGGTGGCGACCATGATCAACGCCGGTGTGAAGTCGAACAGCGTGGCAGAGACCTGCACCATCATCTGCGACGTCCGGTCGCTGCCGTGGCAGGACGTCGACTACGTTCGCGGGGAGATCGCGCACGTCCTCGACGGCCTGGACGCGGTCAGCTTCGACATCATCGAGACGGCGGTGTCCAACAGCTCGTCCTACGACTCGCCGTTCCGGTCATTCGTCGAAGCGGCGACCCGTGACGCGGTTGGGCGCCCGGATCTCGCGTTCATCCCAGGGCTGTCGGTCGGGTTCACCGACTCGCGTTTCGTGCGACCGCTCGGGAACGTCACGTACGGCTTCGTTCCGTCGCATCCCGAGGACGACCCGAGCAAGGCCGGCGCGCACAACATCAACGAGTCGACCGGCATCGACAGCCTGATTACCGCGACCAAGTTCCACCTGGCGCTGGCCTACCGCATCCTGGCGACCGGCACGTAGGCGTCTCGCGTTGCGGGCGCCTGGTCAGGTCTCACGGCGGCTCTACAGGTAGCGCTGGAACCAACCGGTAATGGCCTCGAGGCGCTCGACACGGTGCCGGGGCTGACCCCCGCGGGACAGCCCGTGGCTCTCGTTGGGGAAGCGCACGAACTCCACGGTCTGTCGCCGCCGCTTCAAGGCGGTGTAGAGCTGCTCCGCCTGCTCGACGGGGCAACGGTAGTCCTCCTCGCTGTGGACGATGAGCAGCGGCGTCCGCACGTTTGCCACGTAGGTGATGGGGGACAGCCGCCAGTAGAGCTCGGGATCCTCCCACACCTCGGCGTCGAACGTCAGCCGAGCCGTGTTGAAGCTGATGTCGTCCGTCCCGTACATGCTGACGTAGTTCGAGCAGCAGCGCTGGGTCACCGCTGCCCGGAATCGATCCGTGTGGCCGATCAGCCAGTTGGTCATGATGCCGCCGTACGAGCCACCGGTGACGCCGAGGCGTTCGGCGTCGATCCCGCCACGTCCGATCGCCGCGTCCAGGACCGCCATGAGGTCCGGCATGTCCGCCTCGCCCCAGGCAGCGTGCAGGCGCAGGGCGAACTCCTCCCCGTAGCCGGTGCTGCCGCGCGGGTTGGCATAGAGCACGGCGTAGCCCAAACCAGCAAGCAACTGGAATTCGAACATGAACCCGTTACCATACTGGGCGTGCGGGCCACCGTGGATCTCGAGGACCAGCGGAACGGGGACTCCGGGCTGGACGGTCGATGGCCGCAGCAGCCAGCCCTGAACCCGCGTGCCGTCGCCGCTGGTCGCCCACAGCTCTTCGGGCGCGCTCAGGGCGACCTCGGATCGCCAGGCAGCGTTGACGTCCGTCAGTCGCCGCTCGTCCTCGCCGTCTGGTCCGCAGACGAACAGGTCGCCGGGCTCTGTTGGAGTGGACGCGGCGAAGACCCAGCCGGACGCACCGGGCAGCGGAGCGACCATGCCGACCCGCCGCGAGCCGGCGATGATTCGATCGATGCGGCGACTCTCGATCTCGACGCGGTAGAGCGCGGAGTCGCCTTGGGCGGTCGCCTGGAAGTAGACCTCACGCCCCGTTGGGCTCCACCCCAGCGGCGACGTACTGAAGCGCGGCACGTCCCCCATCACATGGTCGCCGGCCGGCCGATCCAGCGCCCGGGTAAGGGCGACCGGCTCGCCGCCGGAGGCCGGGACGATCCAGACAAGCGTGTCGGCGTGCTCGAGATTGTCCAGTGAGCTGGGCCCCAGCAGCGCGATTGTCGTGCCGTCCGGCGACCAGGCCGGGCGAGTCCAGGCCCCCACGGAGCGGGTGATCCGGCGCGGCGACCCACCGGACGGGCGGATCGCCCAGAGGTCGACGGAGACCCCGAGCTCCCACCCGGGCTGGCGGGCCGCCTGGAAAGCGATCTCGTGGCCACTCGGCGCCCAGGCCGGATGCCGATGGTCAAAAGGTCCGTCGGTCAGGCAGCGGGCGGTCCCCGCGGCACCCGAGTCAGGGTCGAACGGGATGACCCAGAGCTGCCGATATCTGTCGTCGAGGAAACCCTCGCCGTCGAAGCGGTAGCGGATCGTCCGGATGACCTTGACGTCGCTCCCGGGCTCCGGCTCGGGACCGACCCGCACCTTCGAGACGAAGGCCAGGGCGGATCCATCGGGCGCCCAGGCGAGTTGCTCGGCGCTCTCGGGAAGGTCGGTGAGCCGTCGCGCCTCGCCGCCGGTCGCCGGGATGACCCACAGCTGGGCCGGCGCTTTCTCAGCGCTGGAGAGGAACACGATCCATCGCCCGTCTGGCGACCAGCGCGGGCTGCCGTCGCGCTGCCGCGCGGCCGTCAGCCGGCGCGGCTCTCGGCCGTCGAGTCGGACCGTCCAGAGATCGCTCCGGTAGCGGTTCTGATCGCGGTCCAGCGTGGTCAGCACGTAGACGACGGTCGCACCGTCCGGTGAGACCTGGGGATCGCTCACCATGGCGATGCTGAACAGGTCGTCGGCCCGCACCGGGCGGCGCTGGTCAGTCACAGTCCCTCTCCTCCTCGGCGGCCAGACGTCTCAGAGCTCGATGCCTCGCGCGGACGCGTTGATCACGGTGCCGACCAGCGATCCGATCAACGCCAGGAACAGCGACAGGAGCAACACGGGAACGATCTCGACGAGGGCGTAATCTATGAGCTGCGCATAGTAGTCGGGCGCTCCGGTCGCGGCGCTCACCAGGAGGGCGAAGTACGCTACGGCGGCAACTACCGAGCTGGCGGCGACCTCGATAACCATGCGGCGCAGGTCGATCGCGAGCAGGGCCAGCCAGGCGCCGACCACGACGTCGCCGACGGCGGTCATCCAGTAGGGCAGCGGCACCAGCGACTGCGGACCGACCGTGCTGGCGGCGGCGGCATACAGCGCCGCCATGACCCATCCGGCGAGGATCACCTCGAGCAACGCTCGCCAGCGTTGCCGACTCATCCGCCGCGGACCGTGCCGCTGTACGGCACCCAGGTCGAATCGGATTGCCCGGAAATCTGAATCTCGACCTGTCCGGTCACGGTCCACACGACGGATCGCGCGTGAAGCTGCTCGTCGAGCAGCGGGCGGTCGATGGGCTCGACTGGACCGCTCAACTGAACCTCGCTCCGCTGGTTTCCCCCGAGCGCCAGCCCATCCGGTCGCAGCAGCGCATTCGCGACGGTGTGGCCGTTGACCTCCACCGCCCCGTTGATCTCGAGTATCTGGATCGACACGCCCGAGCGGTTAAGGAACGCCAGGCCGACGTCGATCGCCGTCTGGTCAGAACGCGGCGTCACCGCGGTCAGCGACAGGCCAAAATGATCGACCGCGTGCCAGGCCGTCCACCAGCCACTCACGCCCGGGTAGACGTTGATTCCGACCAGTACCGCCGCGAGGATCAGCGAGCCGAAGAGCCAGCGGTCAATCCGCGTCACCGGCGCGCCCTGACCTCGGAGGCCCGCCCGCGACCACGCCACGCACAATCGCCTGGACGCGCTCCCCGGCCCGGTACGGCTCGGCCCTGGGCGGGATCAGGACGAACGCGTTCGATCCGACCAGGGACAGGAGCCGCGCCGACGACTGAGAGCCAGTGTTACGCGCATGCAGCACTCCGTGGTCGTCGCTCCACACGACTCCGCGCTGGTACTCAAGACGGTCGGTGGGCTCGACGTCATGCTCCAGCGTCACGGTGACCGGACGGGCCGTGGGTTCCCGCCGACCGGCCATAGTCTGGAGCGCCGCCGTGACGAACACCTCGAAGCCCACCAGCGCCGAGACGGGGTTTCCCGGCAGGCCGAAAACCAGCGTCCCGCCGACGGTCGCGAAGTTGAACGGCTTGCCCGGCTTCATGAAGAGCCGGCGGAAGTGAACCGTCCCGAGCTCGGCGAGCAGCCCCTTGACGAGGTCACGCTCTCCCATCGATACGCCGCCCGAGGTCACGAGGGCGTCGCTCGCGGCGATGCGCTCCTGGAACAGGGCACGCAACGCGCTGGCGTCGTCCGGAGCATGCCCGGACCAGATCACGTCGGCCCCGGCAGCGCGGGCAGCGAGTTCGAGCGAGAAGCGGTTGGAGTCGCGGATCTGGCCGGGTCCCGGCGTCTCCGACGGGTCCACCACCTCATCGCCGGTGGAGAGCACGCTCACGCGCGGCCGTTGGTACACCGGAACGTCGACGTGGCCGAGGCTCGCCAGCAGCCCGATCTCGGCCGGGCCGATCACCTCACCGGCGTCGACGAGCAGCTGTCCCGCACGCAGATCCGCGCCGATCGGTCGGACGTTCTCGCTCTCGAACACCAACTCCTGGTGCACGATCACGTGGTCGTCACGCAGCTCCGTGTTTTCGACCCGCACGACGGCGTCGGCGCCGGGCGGGAGGGGCGCGCCGGTCATGATGCGCGCGGCCGTCCCCTCGGTAACCTCGATGTCCTCGACAGTGCCGGCGTACTGGTCACCGACGATCTCGCGCCACGGCGAGACGTCACCGGAGACCACCGCGAATCCGTCCATCGTGGCGGCAGCAAAGGCAGGCAGGTCCTGATCCGCATGGAATGGCACGGCAAGCACCCGACCGCCCGCGACGCTCAGCGGCACCGTCTCCACCGGAAGCGGTCGGACCTGCGCCAGGATGATGTCGAGCGCCTCGGCGGGGGCGATAAGGCGGTCGCCAACCGGCATCGTGATGGCCTCCTCGTCATGTCCGGGCCGCCTCAGCATCGACCGTCATCATAGCATCTCCATCGCCCCGTTCGGGACGGCGCCCGGCCCGAGCGGACGCCAAGCCGGCACCCCTCGGGGAGACGACATAGCAGCGCGGAGAGAATGAACTGTCACGTTGGAGAGGCGGCCCAGCTGGCGGCCCGCGAGAGCGATCAGGGCTGGGACGTGCGGTAGCGGGCGGAGCCGGAGTCAGCCGGACGTGGGGTTCTTCCAGGTCGACAGGACGGTAGTCCACGACATCTCGGTCCCGTGATGGTCGCGTGAGAAGGAGGCCGCGTCGGCCTGCCCCTGGAAGGCGACCAGACCGGAGCCCATCGGCGTGACGCTCACCAGGCCATCGGCCGCGACGTAGGAGGCCGTCGTGCCGTCGATCCACCGCCTCGTTTGGTAGTCATGCACCCAGACGCGGGTCGAGCTCGTCTGGTTCTGCCTGGCGGCCACGACGAGGTCCCCGAGGTCGTCGAAGAGCGTCGCCCGGCCCCGCGCGTCCACGGTCGCTCCCGCGAAGCGTGGATCCGAGATGATCATGCCTATCGCCGAGGTGTCGCGCCCGTAGTTGATCGTCGGTGGCTGGTCGGCTCCGCCACCTCCGCCGCACGCAACCGTCAGCCCCAGCACGGCGACGAGGAACATGAGCGCCACGCGCATCAGCGCAGCTCCGTCCGCTTGAAGAGCTGGTAACCGAGCGGCAAGGGCAGCGCGACCCACAGCGCCTCCAGCGAGAGCAGGACGGGCACCAGCCGGTCGCCGAACCGGTCGATGGCAAAGGTCCCGGCCGGTCCCAGGACCTCGAGCGAGCTATGCCGCACTTCGACGCTAAGGAGCTTGTAGGTATCGAGCGGGTTGACCAGCGTCAACGTCAGCAGCGTACCCGGCTTCAGATCCATCACCAGAGCGCTCCCCATAATCCCGAGGTCCCCGACGATGATGAACGCGAGCCAGATCGACAGCGCGATTCCAAGCGCGGCAGCGGTCTGCTCGGCGAAGCTAGAGATGAAGTAGCCGAGGCTGAGCATCCCCAGGGCCAGCAGCGTCGTCAGCGCGATGAGGACGCCGAAGTCGGCGAGGTCCGCGCTGCCCCCTTGAAGCATCAACACAACCGCCGCCCAGCCGAACCCCAGGAGCAGCATCGCGACGACGGCGAACGCAGCGCCGAGGTACTTGCCCACGAAGACTTCGGACGCGCCGACCGGCTGGGCCATCAGATAGTCCAGGCTGCGGTCCTGGCGCTCCGAGACGAGGCTCTGCGCGCCGATGGTGAGTCCGATCAGCGGCACCATCAGTAGCATCAGGTTGAGCAGCCCGGCCGAGGTGCGCGCGAATCCCGCCTGGCCGGTGACGTCGGTGCCCGACAGGGTCACCCAGGAGAACGCGACGATCAGCAGCACGAAGACCGCGGCGTACAAGAGGAACCAGCGGTTTCGCAGCCCACCCCGCGCCTCCCGAGTCGCGATCGCAATCACAACTGTCCGGTCCATGCCCCCCGCTCCATCTCGAAGTCCTCGACGTCGAAGCCCGCGCGCGCCAGCGCCCCGATAACCCGCCCCTTCGGCTCGCCGCGCAGCGCCACCGAGACGATGCTCCCCTGACCTTCCGCGACGAAGCCGAGCCTGCCCAGCGTCTCGGCTGCCTGCGGCGCGCGGTTCTCGTCGACGTGGAGCAGGAGCCGAGCGTGAGCCTGCAGCATCTCCAGGAATTGCTGGGGCGTCAGATCGGCCTCGATGGCACCTCCCGTGATGGACAGGATGTGATCGGCGAGCATGAGCACGTCCTCCGGCCGGTGAGACGAGAACACGATCGTCATGCCCTCGCGCTTCAGATGCCGGAGCATCTCGAGCAGGTCTGTGCGTCCCCGTACATCCAGGTTGGCGGTCGGCTCGTCGAGCAGCAGGATCGACGGATCGCCGATCAGGGCGAGCGCGAGCGAGAGGCGCTGGCGCATACCACCCGACAGGTCCGCGACACCCTTGTCCGTCTGGTCGCCGATCCCGAGGAGGGCGAGGCGGGCCCGCGCGTCGGCATGTGATGCGCGCTTGAGGTCTGCCACGTAACACGCCATCTCCCCGACGGTAAGGTTCGGCGTCGGCAGCTCTTGCGGGACGAATCCGATCCGCCGCCGGACCGCGCGCCCGTCGCGGGCGGGGCTGAGGCCATCGACCGCAACGTGCCCGTCGTAGCGCGCGATGCCGAGCAGGCAGCGGAGAACAGTCGTCTTGCCGGCACCGTTTGGGCCCCACAGCGCGACCGCCTCACCTCTCCCGACCGCGAAGGTGGCGCGGTCGACAGCCGTTGACGATCCGTAGCGCTTGGTGAGGTCGGTGACGGCGACGTAGGTGGTGTCCGTCGCTCCCAACAGCCGCACCTCCGGCACTGCGTCCGCCATTGCCGGTAACGGGAGAGGCTCGCCGGCAAGTCGGCGTCGTCCATCGGGCCTGCGCCGCAAGGCCACGATCATTGCCATGCCTCCGATCGCCGCGAAAAGGCCGAGCGCCCCCCGACCAGCCTCGTTCGAATTGCCAGGCGAGGGCCCGGAACCAGTCCGGGCGGCACCACTGGCCTGATCAACGGCGCGGTGTCAACCAGCTTCGTCTGCGGCCGGACTTCCGGGAATGCTCGGGCCGCGAAGTCGATCGCCGTGACGGCCGGGCTGAAGAGAAAGATCCGCAGGCTCTCGTGATTGTCGATGAGCGACTCAAACAGGTGCTGCGCGCGGTAGGACACGTCTCCGATCCCGTCTCCATTCGCGTCGAAGCCGACGTAGTCGCTCCAGTAGTTGCCACGACCGTTGACCGTCCAGGAGATGTCGTGCAGTTGGCCGCCGCCGAGTATCGCCACCTGCTCGACGTTGTCGATGAAGTCGTTTCCCGCGACCGTGTTGCGCTCAACGTTCGGCAGGAAGCCGATCCCCGTGTCGTTGTGCGCGAACACGTTGCCGGTGATGGTCACGTGCGCGGTCAGGCTGTGCGGCGACTCGTCAATCTGGGCGCCTATCCGATTGCTGACGAAGCGGTTGCCCTGGACCATGGCGTCGTCGTCGCCCTTGAGTCCGAGGCCCATGCCACTCGGCCCGTGGTTGTCGGTCAACGAGTTTCCGGACACGACGCAACCGTTGCTGTACATGATGTAGAGGCCTGCGGAGTTGTCCCGCAGCGAGTTCCCTTCGATCTGAGCACGATCGCTATACATGAGGTGCAACCCGTAGCGGTTGCCTTCGAAGACGTTGTCGCGCAGGACTCCGTCGTGGGAGAACCAGAGGATAATGTCGCGACCGCCCCGGGCCACGTTCCCCTCGACGTCCACGTTGTTGCTGTACCAGATGCGGATCGGGTCGCCGCGAAAGCCCACCGGCAACGCCTCTTTACCCGAGACGGTGTTGTCCCGCAGCACGCTCCCGTGCGCGTTCCGCAGGTAGATGCCGAAGAGCGCGTCCTCGATCCGGTTACCGGCCAGGGTCGCGCGCTCCCCGTTGGCGGCGATCGCGGCATCCTCGTGGTCGAGGCTCGTGCCGGTGCCGCGTACGGTGAAGCCCTGCAGGGTAACGTCCGGCGCGGAGATGGTAACGACCGTGCCCTGGTCGCCGCCGTCGATCACCGGATCGCCGATGCCGACGAGCTGGACTGGACGGTCGATGCGCAGCTGGCCGCGGTAGACGCCCGCCCGAACCGTGATCCGGCCGCCGGCCGGCACCTGAGCGAGGGCCTCGACGATGGAGCTGGTCGGGCACGACGGGCAGACGGTGATGCCCGGCGCCGCGCTGTCCGCCGACGCGGACCCGACGAGCGCGGCGAGCAGCGACAACGCCAGGGCAATCGCCAACGCCAGATCGAGGGTGCGGCGGGCGTCAAACCTACGGCCGTGCATGGTGCCCGGCACGCGCGAAGAGCGTGGCGACCAGCGTCAGCAAGGCTGCCAGGAACGCCATGTAGAAGCCGAGCGCGAATCGCGCCTCGGTCGAGAACTGGCCGATCTTGCCCGTGCCGAAGACGTGCGGCGTGAACGGCTTGATCGACGAGCTCAGTGCAGCGGTGGGATCGAGCGAGTGCCCGGCGTGGTACAGCCAGATCCAGAGGTCGCCGAGGAACGCGAACGGGTAGATCAGGATGGGCAGGACCATCAGCCACTTCCAGCGGCCGTGTACCCAGAACGAGGCGACCACCAGTCCTGCCACGACCGGGATCGCGAAGACGGCAAGATCGCGCTCGTGCTCGGCTGCCTCGTCGAGCGGCATCATGCCGATATAGTGGTTGAGCTCGTCGACTACCCTGATCTCCCCCACCATGTCGTGCACATAGGCGCTGACGGTGAGTCCGCCGGGATACTGCGGCGCGTGGAGGGTAATGTCCCAGTAGGGGAGGAAGATCGATCCGATCAGAAGCACCCCGGCCAGGACCAGCAAGCCGAGCTGGACGCGCCGATCTCGGCTCCAATGGAGCAGCGTCTGCCGCACGTGCCGGCTCTTTCCAGCGCCCGGCGTGGGCGCGCGGCGGCGAGCCCGTTCTACGGAAACCATGTCACCCTCTCCCAATTCGCACGTGGTGCGTTCGAGCCCGGCCGGTCTGCGTCCGGCCGGGCCCATCCGGCTCTACGGCTCGACGATGAAATAGCCCATCATCTCGAGGTGCAGCGCCGAGCAGAACTCGGTGCAGTAGTACGGGTGGACGCCCGCGTGATCGGCCGTGAAGGTCACCGTCAGCGTCGCGCCTGGCTCCAGGCTCAGATTGACGTTTTGGCCCGGCAGCGAGAAGCCGTGGGTCGCGTCCTCGGCGTTCTCGATGTTGGTCAGGTGCCAGACCACCTTGTCGCCCTGCTTGACCTTCACGATGTCCGGCGAGTAGTGACTACGCATCGCCGTCATATTGACCGTTGAGGTCGTGCCGTCACGACCGACGCCCGCCTTGGTCGGCTCGACGGTCGCGACCGTCGAGCTCTGCTGCGTGGCCGGATCCCAGCCGGTCTTTGGGTAGACCTTCCAGGGTTTGACCACCTCGGCGCGCACCATCTGCGCATAGTGGGGTTCGGCCATACCGATCGGCATGTCGTAGACCAGCTTCATCTTGTCGCCAGAGATGTCGATCAACTGGAAGTTCTGCGGGTGGAGCGGCCCCACCTCGGAGAACCGGTCGATGGCCCACTTATTGAGGGAGACCAGGAACTTCCCCTTCGGCGCCACGGTGTCGCCCTCAATGGCCGACAGGTGGCCGACGTTGTACTGGACGGAGATCTTGTCAGCGACTTTCCAGCCGTCTTGCCGGTAGTCGCCGCCGAGCGTCCAGCGCGTGATGGCGCTGTCCAGGAAGAGACTGGTGTAGGCGTAGCCCTTGTCGTCGAACTGGGTGTGGAGCGGTCCCAACCCGACCTCGACCTGCGCCTCGACGCAGCTCTGGAAGTCGAGCACCGGGATGCCGTAGCTGTCGGGCTGGAATTTCTTGGCCGCGATCGCGTCCTGGATCTTCTTGAAGTTGTAGACGGTGACGTGCGGGTCGAGCTTGCCGGAGACGACCATGAAGTCGCCCTTGGGCGCCACGTCGACCCCGTGCGGGCAATTGGGCTCGGGGATCTCGTACAGGATCCCGGCGTTGACCGCCTCCTGCATCTTGATAACCGGCATACCGTTGATCTTCTGCGCGGACTTGGCGACCTCGGCGGCCTGCTTCCAGTTGATCACGGAAAGGTAGTCCATGTCGCGCTGCGAGGCGCCGATCTCGAGCGGCTTGCCGTCGACCGCGGTGCCGACCGCGAGCTCGGTGTTGAACGAGTTCAAGAAGCACCAGCCGTCGCTGAGCAGCTTGCCGGCGTCACCGAGGTCCTGGAAATAAGGCGGCAGCTCGATCGCGAACGACTGCTCCGGAACGATCCGGCCGGCGGTGCGGTCGAACTTCCAGAACGTGACCGCGCCCCGGTACTTGTCCTTGAACTGCTCGATCGGCGCGTAGCCCCAGCCGAGTGGCGTCGCGTACTGCGCCCCCTCGATCAGGTAGTCGGTGTTGGGTGTCACGAAGCAGGCGTGGTCGCTGATGACCAGCGGGTTCTTCACGATCTGCTTGGTCACCATGTCGCGCAGGTCGATCACCGCGATCCGCGCGTGCGCCTTGTCGTTGATAAACAGGAACTGGCCGTCGTACGAGCCGCTGGTTTCGCTGAGCGCCGGGTGGTGAGTGTCTCCCCAGGTCATCGTCTTGCCGTCGACCTGCGCGCTCGCCAGCACGTCTTTGGCCTCGTCGGAGAAGCCCCACCCCTGCCATGGCTCGGGGGTGAAGACGCCGATCTCGTTGATGATCCGCATGGAGGGTACGCCGAGAACCAGCACCTGCCCGGCGTGGCCCCCCGAGGCGAACATGTAGTAGTCGTCGTGGGTGCCGCTCGGCATGAACGTCGTCAGCGCCGCGGCGACGTCGTCCGGCGTCAAGTTGCGCGCGCTGGCGATATCCTGCGCGGAGCTACCGAGTCCCGCACCGCCGCCACTCTTGCCGCCACCGATCCCGCTACACGAGGCCAACAGGCCCCCGGCGACCGGCCCCAGCACTGCCGCTTACGAGCCGGGGTGATTCAGGAATGTGACGCGGGTCACACAGGTGCTACAGTCTCGTTACAAGACCTGGCGCCTCGCGGGAGTTGTGGGCGTGTTGAGCGGGGGCGTGCGGCGGGAGATGTCAAACTGTTGCATACTCCGCCGCGCGGACCTCGTCGGGCGTGTCCGCAACGACCCGGTCGTCCGGACGGAAACGAGGATCTGCCGCGAGCGTAGGGTAGGTATCCGTATGCCTTCCGCGTTTTGACAGTGCACATGCGGCAGCGTATAGTTTACGAACAGCGCCCCGCTGCTTCATCCATTGACGGATTCCGAGGAAATGTCGGCACCAAGATTCGATGAGCTGCCAGAGCCAGACACGGCGGTAGTTGCCCCGCACCCTGCTTCCAACGGCACGGGCTGGGAGGCGCTGGCCGCCGTCATCGAGCGGCATATGCCCGGCATGGACCTCACCGTGGTCCGTCACGCCTACGACTACGCCTCGGAAGCGCACCAGGGCAAGCGACGGCGCTCCGGCGATCCGTACATCTCCCACCCGGTCGAGGTCGCCATCATCCTGGCCGAGGTTCAGCTCGACCAGGAGACGCTGGCCGCGGCGCTCCTCCACGACGTGATCGAGGATACCGACGTCACCATTGAGGAACTGACCTCCGTCTTCGGCGAACGCATCGCGCTGCTGGTCGACGGCGTCACCAAGCTCGGCCGCATTCGCTGGACGACGGAAGAGGAGCAGGCCTCACGGGAGAAGGAGCGTCAGGCGGAGAGCCTGCGCAAGATGTTCCTGGCCATGGTCGACGACGTTCGTGTCGTCCTCATCAAGCTGGCTGACCGGCTGCACAATATGCGCACGCTCGAGCACATGCCGCGCGCCAAGCAGCTCCGCAGCGCTCAGGAGACGATGGAGATCTACGCGCCGCTGGCCAACCGGCTCGGCATCTGGCAGTTCAAGTCGGAGCTCGAGGACCTGGCGCTGCGCTACCTCGACCCGCAGACGTACTTCAGCATCGAGCGCTCTCTCGAGCGGCGCGGTCACGACCGCGAGCGCTACCTGGCCCGGGTCACCGAGGAACTCGCCGGGGCGCTGGAAGAAGCCGGCATCCGCGCTGAGATCTCGGGGCGCGAGAAGCACATCACGTCGATCGTGCGCAAGATGGAACGCAAGGACCGTAGTTTCGACCAGATCTACGATGTGCTCGGCGTGCGCGTGATCGTCGACGAGAAGAAGGACTGCTACGGCGCCCTCGGCGTGATCCACACCATGTGGCACCCGATCCCGGGAGAGTTCGACGACTACATCGCGACCCCCAAGGAGAGCATGTATCAGTCGATCCACACCGCCGTCCTCGGACCAGAGGGCCACCCGCTGGAGATACAGATCCGCACCGAGGATATGCACCAGGCCGCGGAGTACGGCATCGCCGCCCACTGGCGCTACAAAGAGGGTAGCCGCACCGACCCCAACGTCGAGGCCAAGATCGCCTGGCTCCGGCAACTGATGGACTGGCGAGACGAGGTGGTCGACGCGCAGGAGTTCGTCGAATCCCTCAAATCCGACGTCTTCCAGGAGATGATCTACGTCTTCACCCCACGCGGCGACATCATCGAGCTGCCCGCCGGGGCCACCCCGGTCGACTTCGCCTACCGCATTCACACCGAGGTCGGCCACCAGTGTGTCGGGGCCAAGATCAACAACCAGCTCGTACCGCTCAACTACAAGCTCCAGAACGGCCAGGTCGTCCAGATCATGACCTCGAAGACCAAGGTCGGACCGAGCCGAGACTGGCTGATGTCGAGCAGCGGCTACATCACGACCGCCTCGGCGCGCGAGAAGGTGCGACAGTGGTTCCGGCGGCAGGAGCGCGAGGAGAATGTCTCCCAGGGACGTGAGATTCTCGAGCGCGAGCTGCGGCGCCTCGGCGTCGAGGCCAAGCTCGAGGAGATCGCCAAGCACTTCCCTCGCTACGTCAAGGCCGAGGACTTCCTGGCGGCCGTCGGCTACGGTGCGATCAGCCCGCAGCAGATCTCCAGCCGGCTCGCCGAGACGGCGGAGCGGGAGGTCCTGACCACACCGACCGCGCCGACGGCACCGACAACCCCGGCGGGGCTGCGGGTAACCGGCGTGGGCGACCTCTACACCCGCCTCGCCAACTGCTGCAAGCCGGTCTACGGCGACGCGATCGTCGGCTACGTGACACGGGGACGGGGCATTACCGTCCATCGCGCCGACTGCTACAACATGATCCATGTCGACGAGCCGGCGCGGCTGGTCCCGGTCAGCTGGGGCACCGATCACCGGCAGCTCTACCCGGTCAACGCGCGCCTCGAGGCCTGGGATCGCGTCGGCCTGCTGCGGGACATCACGACGCTGGTCGCCGACGAGAAGGTCAACATGCTCTCGGTCCTGACGAGTGTCCACGACGACCGGACCGTCACGGTGCTGATGACGCTCGAAGTCGAGGGCGTCCAGCAGCTCAGCCGCGTGCTGCAGAAGCTCGAGGCGGTGCGCGACGTCTACGACGTGCGACGCGATGCATCAACTCCCGGCCAGAAGCCGGCCCACGTACGCCCGCCGGGCTGACCGCTCCGGTGGACCCCCGCGCCGTCCTGTGTCTCGGTGAGATCGTCATCGATTTGATCGGCGAGCCGGCCGGGCCGCTCGAGTCGACGGTGGCCTTCGTACCGCGCGTGGGCGGGGCCCCGGCCAACGTGGCCGTTGGCCTGTCCCGGCTCGGGGTCCCGGCACGATTCGTGGGTTCGGTCGGCGACGACGAATTTGCCGAAGTCGCGCTGCGGCGCATGGCGCGCGAGGGAGTCGGGCTCAACGGCATCATCCGGGAGCGCGGGGCGCAGACGCGGTGTGCGATCGTCGTCGGGCCGGCCGGAGGCCGGAGCTTCACCTTCTACGGGCATCCCGCCGCCGACGGCCTGCTGACGCCGGAGGTTGCGACCGCGCCATTCGGCGAGGACGTCGCCGCGCTGTATCTCGGGTCGCTACCGCTGACCGTCGAGCCGTCCCGCGGCGCGCTGCTGGCGGCGGCCCGCGTAGCCTCGGACCGTGGCATCCCGGTATGCTTCGATCCCAATCCGCGCGGGGCATGGTGGGGTAAGGGCGAACCGGCGCGCGCCGCGCTGATCGACATCGCTCAACTGGCGACCGTCATCAAGCTCAGCGTGCAGGATCTGGTCTACCTGGGGTGGGAGCGCGCCGAGGTCCGCGCGCTCGCGCAGGGCGCGCGCCTAGTCGTGTTCACCGACGGCGCCCGCGGCTGCGAGTGGTGGGTCGGCGAGCAGTGTGAAATCGTGCCGCCGCTGGTGGTCGAGAGCCGCGACGAGGTCGGCGCCGGTGATGCCTTCATGGCCGCGCTCATCGCCCGTGGCGTAGCCGCGGGGTTCCGGTTCACGCGCGCGGACGTGGAGTTCGCGGCGGTGGCCGGAGCACTGGCGACGACGGTTACCGGAGCGATGGACGCGATGCCGACGCGTGAGGCCGTCGCGAGCGCGCTTGGCAGGGCGCGTCGCGGCGGATGATCCCGCTCATGCCCGTTCCTCGGGCGCGCCGAAGCGCTCCTCGATCCGCTGCCGGTGGGACTTGCGCCGGCGCAGCCGCGCCGCCTCTCGCGCCTCCGCCTCCAGCGTCGCCTCGTCCCAGATGAGCTCCTGGTCGGCGACGTGTACCAGGTCGCCAGGCTCGATCCCAAGCTCCGCGAGCTTGCGGGAGATGCCGGTGGCCTCCAGCACGCGCTGGTAGCGGGCGGCCGCTTCCTCGTTGCCGAAGTCCGTCATGTGGGTAAGCCGCTCGATCCGCGCCCCCCGCACCGCGAAGTGACGGCGGGAGAGCCGCTCGGCCGCCCAGGCGTCCTCGTGCCCCGACTCGAGCGTGTAGACCTTCCGCTCCTCCGGCGAGATGAGTTGCGGCTGAGGCAACTCCCGAAGGCGCTCGGCCAGCCTGACCATGAGATCGCGGACTCCCTCGCCGGTCACGCCGGAAATGGGGAAGACCTCGAGGCCCAGCTCGGCCATGGCATCGCACAGTCGCGGTAGGTTCGCCTGAGTCTCGTGCAGATCGAGCTTGTTGACGGCGACGACCTGGGGCTTTCCGGCGAGCTCGGGAGAGTAGGCCAACAGCTCGTCGTTGATCGTCCGGAAGTCTTCCAGGGGATCCCGCCCTTCCAGCCCCCCGGACCCGTCGAGCACGTGCACCAGCAGCCGGGTCCGCTCCACGTGCCGCAGGAATTCGTGCCCGAGCCCGATGCCGGCCGCGGCACCCTCGATCAGGCCGGGGATATCGGCCATGACAAACGTTTCTCCACCTGGGCCGCCCACCTGGACGACGCCCAGCATCGGTTCGAGGGTGGTAAATGGGTAGTCGGCGACCTTCGGCCGTGCCGCACTGGCCGCCGCCAAGAGCGTCGACTTGCCCGCGTTGGGCATCCCAACCAGCCCTACATCGGCGATGACCTTGAGCTCGAGTCGGACCGTGCGCTCTTCGCCCGGCTCCCCCCGCTCCGCCAGTCTCGGCGCCTGGTGGATCGACGTAGCGAAGTGCTGGTTTCCCAGTCCGCCCTGCCCGCCCCTGGCCAGCCGGAACGTCTCTCCCGGCTCGATCAGGTCCGTCACGATGGCGTCGGACTCGTCGTCGAGCACGACGGTGCCCGCAGGCACGTCGATGTAGAGGTCCTCGCCCTGCTTTCCGGACTTGCGCGAACCCAGGCCCTGTCCGCCACTATCGGCCTTGAATAGCTGCTGGTACTTGAAGGCGATGAGCGTGTTCAGGTGCGGGTCGACACGCAGGTAGACGTGGCCACCACGCGCGCCGTCGCCACCCTCTGGGCCACCCAGCGGCACGTATTTCTCACGGCGGAAGGCCACCGCCCCATTGCCGCCGTTACCGGCCCTGACGGTGATTCGGGCTTGGTCGTAAAACATGACACCACCTGGTATGACGCGCCGCGTCCGTGTAGGTCCCGCTTGACGGGGCTGTCGGGCGGCTCCCGAACTCTACGAATCCTACCGCGCCTCGTCCGCGGTCGTCGGTGGCGCGATCAAGAACCTGATCCGCGCCGCCGCCTCGCCGGGGAGGACGCTTGCGGCCAGCCCGTCCACTCCCCGCCGACGTCCGGCAGGGGTCGCACCACAGGCGCCAGACGCGCCTATTCGAGGTAGTCGCGGAGCTTCTTGCTGCGGCTGGGGTGGCGCAGCTTGCGCAGCGCCTTCGCCTCGATCTGTCGGATACGCTCGCGGGTCACTCCGAACTCGCGGCCGACCTCCTCGAGCGTCCGGCTACGTCCGTCATCGAGCCCGAAGCGCAGCTCGAGCACCCGACGCTCGCGCTCCGCCAGCGAGCCCAGCACGTCGTCCACCTGCTCCTTGAGCAGCTTGAGCGACGCCGCGTCCGAGGGCGCCAGCGCCTTGGAGTCCTCGATGAAGTCGCCGAGGTTGCTGTCCTCTTCCTCGCCTATCGGCATCTCCAGCGACACCGGCTCCTGCGAGATCTTCATGATCTCGCGCACCTTGTCCGGCGCGAGACCCATGTCGACGGCGATCTCCTCCGAGGTCGGCTCGCGACCGAGCTCCTGCTGCAGCCGGCGCGAGGTTCGGATCAACCGGTTGATCGTCTCGACCATGTGGACCGGGATTCGGATCGTGCGGGCCTGGTCGGCAATGGCGCGGGTGATCGCCTGCCGTATCCACCAGGTGGCGTAGGTCGAGAACTTGTAGCCCTTGTGGTGCTGGAACTTCTCCACGGCCCGGATCAGGCCGAGGTTGCCTTCCTGCACCAGGTCCAGCATGGACATGCCCCGTCCGACGTATTTCTTGGCGACGCTGACGACGAGACGCAGGTTCGCCTCAGTCAGCTTCTTCCGCGCGATCTCGCCGCGCAGCAGCATCTCGTCCCAGCGGGCCTGCAGCGCGAACTCCTCGCGCCGCAGCACCAGTGCCACGCGGTCATCGTCCGGCCAGACATCGACGTCCCGGATCAGGTCCTGCATGTCCGGCGGGAGCAGATCATATTCGATGCGACGCAGGCGCAGGTGCTCCTCGAGACCCTCCGGGGTCATCCCGAACTCGCTCGCAGCCGCGTGGACGACAGGCGCCATGTCCTCGGTGAAAGGGAGGACGGCGGACAGAATGCGGCCTCTGGTCGCGAGCGGTCGCGTCGGAAATGCGAGCTCGTGGAGCCGGCGAACCGGCGGCCAGCCTGCCTTGAACGATCGATAGACGGCCGCTGCGAGGTCGCCCGCCATCGGTGGAGATCCACCGACTTCGCGGAGGTTCTGCTGCAGACGGAAGAGGTACTCGCCGCGCTCCATGGCCTGCGCCAGCGCCACCTCCTGCTCGCCGGTGAGCAGGGGAACACGCCCGATCTCGCGCAGGTAGATGCGTACCGGGTCGTCCAGACTGACACCGCTGAGGTCCACCTCGGTCAGCTGCGTCGAGAACAGGTCGACGTCGACCGGCTCCGCCTCGACCTCCACCAGGTCGTCGGCGACCTCTTCGGACTCGACCAGCGGGATGTTGAGGTCGGCGAGCTGTGTCGTGATCGAGTCCACCACCGACGCGCCGCCCGCCGCGGCGGACATGTCCATCAGGTCATCGATCGCCAGAAAGCCCTGCATGCGGGCGCGATCAATCACCGCCTGCACCGCGTCCTGGTCGATTGGCGACGCTTGCGCCACACCGGGAGTGCTCGGCAACATGCCGGCCGCGGCCGGCGAGGAGGGGTCATCGAACGTCTCGTCGGGAAAACGGTATCTCATCGATTCAGCCACGTCCGATACCCCCCAGGCCCGCGGGACATCCGTTTATCTGCTGCGGCGCGGCAGTCATACTACGTCCTTGACCCAAATGCAAACGGTCGCCTCACTCCACCGGGGCGCGGACCGGGACCACGTCCCGCGCCAGCAGGTCCTCGTACCGCTCGCGGCGCTGCACCAGTCGCGCATCCCCGCGGTCCAGTACAAGAACGGGCGGACGCAGTGCGAGGTTGTAGTTGCTGCTCATGGCCAGGCAGTACGCGCCCGTTGCCGGTACGGCGAGCACGTCGCCGCTGTGTGGTTCGGACATGACGGTGTCGCGAATCAGCACGTCGCCCGATTCGCAGTACTTCCCGGCGATCGTGACCGCGGCGCGGCTACCCGACGCGCGGTTGGCTAGCTCCGCCTCGTAGCGCGCGCCGTAGAGCGCCGGCCGAATGTTGTCGGCCATGCCGCCGTCGACGCAGACGTAGCGGCGGACCCCCGGGATGTCCTTGATCGCACCAACCCGGTAGAGCGCGACACCAGCGGGTCCAACGATCGAGCGACCGGGCTCGACCGTGAGCAGCGGCGCATCAAACCCGTGGCGCACCGCGCCGCGCGTCGCCGCTTCGCCCACCGCCCGCGCATAGGCGTCCAAGTGAGGGTCTGGATCCTCCTGCTCGTACTGGATGCCGTAGCCACCACCCGGGCTGATCTGGCGAGGTGAATAAGCGAAGCGAGAGCGCATTTCGGCCGCGAAGTCGAAGAGCACGTCGACGGCCGCCGCGAAGGGTTCGGTCTCGAAGATCTGCGAACCGACGTGGGCGTGGTATCCCTGCAGCCGGAGGCCGGGTATGCGCAGGACCCGCTCGACCGCGCGCGCGGCGTCCCCGGTTCCGATCAGGAGCCCGAACTTCGAGTCGACGATGCCGGTCTTGCGGTAGTCGTGGGTATGCGCGTCGATGCCGGGATTGACCCGTATCAGGACGTCGACGCCGGCCGTCGAGCCGGACACCAGCCGCTCCAGCAGGTCGACCTCGTACAGGTTATCGATCACGATCTCGCCGACGCCGAGCGAGAGCGCCAGCCGCAGTTCGTCCTCGGTCTTGTTGTTGCCGTGGAAGACCACGCGGTCCAGCGGAAACCCCGCGCGCGCTGCCAGGACCAGCTCGCCACCCGAGACGACGTCCAGTCCTAGCCCGGCGTCGGCAATCATTTCCAGCAGCCAGGTCGCCAGGTACGCCTTGCCGGCGTAGACCACCCGGGTCCGCGGGTAGCGCTCGGCGAACGCACTCTGGTAGCGGGCGCACTGCTGCCGGATAGTCTCCGCGTCGTACACGTACAGGGGCGTGCCGAACTCGTCCGCGAGGGCAGGCAGGGAGACTCCGCCAATCGCCAGATGGCCGGTACTGGTCCGATCCGTCGTCACCGGCCAGAGCATTGCGAGCCCTTCCGCATGCGTGTCGCGCACCTTCAGCGGTACGTTTGTCAGTTGCCGGATTATACGCTGCGGCCACCCGGTCACAAAAGGAAGGCAGGAGAAGCAGGACCAGTGGGGCCTGTACGGTCGCGGCAATTTGCCTGGGGTACGCGTGGTCGTGTACAGTTGCAGGCATGAACGATCGACGGCGGAACCGGAACGAGCGCATCAGGGTGGCCGGGCAACAGCCGGGGCACTATCGCGCGCTGCTGCCGGCCGGCCGTGACACGGACCTCCACGGCATGCACGGGGAACCGCTGCTCACACCCGCGATCTAGCGGCACAGGGTATCAGTGCGCCCATCGCACCGATACAGCGGCTGGATCACGTCGAACGACGTCACGAGGGTGGAGTGAGCATGCCGAGTACGATTCTCTCCGTCAACGACCTCAGCAAGACATTCGGCTCCGAGCAGATCTTCAGCGGAGTCAGCTTCCAGGTGCCGGAGCGGCAGCGTGTAGCGCTAGTGGGCGTCAACGGCGCCGGCAAGAGCACCCTATTGCGCATCATCGCCGGGATCGAGGAGCCCAGCAACGGCTCGGTCACGATGCTGGGCGGCGTGCGCGTCACCTATCAGGCACAGGAAGCGCGCTTCACCCCGGGACAGACGGTGCGCGAAGCCGCGCTCGACGCGTTCCGCGAGACACGCGCGCTCGGCGAGGAACTGTCGACGCTTGCCCATCGGATGGGTGAGGTCGGCGGCACCGAGCTCGACGCGCTGATGGAGCGCTACGGTGAACTGAGCGCGCGGTTCGAGGCGGCCGGCGGCTACGACATCGACCACCGTACCAATCAGGTGCTCGATGGGCTCGGGTTTGACGAGGACGACCACGCCGTCTGGGTCGAGCACCTCAGCGGCGGACAGAAGACGCGCCTGGCCCTGGCGAAGGCGTTGCTCTCCGATCCCGACCTGCTGCTCCTCGACGAGCCAACCAACCACCTGGATCTCGCCGCCCTGGAGTGGATCGAGGGGTTCCTACGCGCCTGGAGCCGCTCGGTGATCGTGGTGTCGCACGACCGCTACTTCCTCAACCGGGTAACCGAGCGCACGTTGGATCTGAGCTTCGGGCGCCTGGAGGACTACTCTGCCCCGTACACGCGCTTCCTGGAACTGCGCGAGGAGCGACTTGCGCGCCAGCGAGCCGAGTTCGAGGCGCAGCAGGAGTTCATCACTCGCACCGAGGAGTTCATCCGCCGCTACAAGGCCGGCCAGCGCTCGCGCGAGGCGCGCGGCCGGGAGACCCGCCTGGCACGCCTCGAGCGGATCGAGAGGCCGCGCGAGCACGCGGCACTTACCGTACGCCTGTCCGGGGGCGTCCGAAGCGGCCAGAGCGTGCTCAGCACCGGCGAGCTCACCGTCGGCTATCCGCCGCGCCCGGGAGACCACGGGCCCACGGTTCTCCTGCGCACGCCGGAGCTCGAGATCGAGCGCGGCGATCGCGTGGCACTGATCGGCGCCAACGGCACCGGCAAGACGACGTTCCTGCGCACGATCATGGGCGAGATCAAGCCATTGAAGGGGCGCCTGCAGTATGGCGTCAACGTCAAGCCGGCCTACTACGCGCAGGGTCACGAGGGGCTCGATCCCGCCAAGTCCGCACTGACCACGCTGATGGAAACCCATCCGATGAGCGAGGAGGGTGCCCGAACCCTGCTGGGACGCTTCCTCTTCAGCGGCGATGACGTCTTCAAGCCGGTGGCGGCCCTGAGCGGCGGTGAGCGGAGCCGGCTGGCGTTGGCGAGGCTCACGCTCGAGCGCGCCAACTTCCTGGTCCTCGACGAGCCGACGAACCACCTCGACATTCCCTCGCGGGAGGCACTGGAGGAGGTACTGGACGGCTATGACGGGACGATCCTCTTCGTGTCACACGACCGCTACCTGATCGATCAGCTCGCCACTCGCCTGTGGGCGGTCGAGGGGAGCGCGCTCGAGACGTATCTCGGCAACTACAGCGACTACCTGCGCCAGCGTGAGCGCGCCGCGACTCGAACCTCGGTACCGGAGAAGGCGCGCGAGGTACCGCGGCCGACACGGCTCGAGCCCGCCGCGAGCGCCCGCATGCCCGACCGTGAGCGCCGCCAGTTGCAGCAGGAGGTCAACGCGGCGGAGCGGCGCATCGGCAAGCTCGAGCAGCGACTCAATGAACTGAACGACGACCTGGCGCTGGCGTCGATCGAGCAGGACACCGGTGCCATCGCGCGCCTTGGCCGCGAATACGAGGCCACGCAGGCGGAGCTCGAGGTGGCCTATGCGCACTGGGAGACGCTGGGAGCGCGGCTGAGCGCCGAGATGGAGCCGGTCGAACGATGAGCGGTCGACCCTACGTGATCGGGCTGACGGGCAACATCGCTTGCGGCAAGTCGGCCGTCCTGACGATGCTGGCAGATCTGGGCGCCGAGACATTCGACGCCGATCGCGTCGCCCACGACGTCATGGCGGCGGGTATGCCGACCGCGGAGCGCGTCATCGCCGAGTTCGGCCCCGGAATCCGGACCGCGGACGGTGGGATCGACCGCCGGGCGCTCGGCGCGATCGTCTTCGCGGACCCATCCCGGCTCGCCCGGCTGGAAGAACTGACTCATCCACCGACCGTGGCCGCCATCCGCGACCGCGTCGCCGCGAGCGTCCACGCGGTCGTGGTGATCGATGCCATCAAGCTCTTCGAGGCCGGTCTGGCCCCTGACTGCGACCAGGTCTGGGTCGTGACCTGCGATCACGAGCAGCAGCTCGAGCGCCTGATGCGCCGCAACGGCTTTGACCGACGTGAGGCGCAGCAGCGGATCAACGCCCAGCCGCCGCAGGAAGAGAAGGTGCGCCGGGCGGACGTGGTGATCAATAATAGCGGCAGCCTGTACTCGACAGCCGCGCAGGTGCGGGCAGCCTGGATGGCGCTGCCCAGTCAGCGACGAGACCCGGTCGACGCGCCTGGATGATCCGGCGCGCGTGCGGCGTTACCAGCGACAGCGGCATTCAGCTGTAGACAATCCCCGGGGATCGAATCGACGCTCAGGCGTCGTCCCGGATAGAAGGAGGGAGTCCCGGCAATGGCCGAACGGCTCAGGGTAAACGTCTGGTACGACTACACCTGACCTTACGTCTACACCGCAGCGGTCCTGCTGCACCACGCCCAAGAGCACCTCGGCGATCAACTCGACGTCAACTGGCGCTACTTCTCCCTCGAACAGATCAACCAGAAGAACGGGCCCGATTGGAAGCTCTGGGATCAACCCGAGAGCTATCCGAGCCGTGCCCGCAATGCCTTCAAGGGCGCCGAGGCCGCCCGCAAGCAGGGGTCTGGTGCCTTCAACCGTTTCAACCTGGCGCTGCTGTCCGCGCGCCATGTGGACGGCAAGGATCTGACCGATCGTCAGACGATCCTTGACGTCGCGACGTCCGCCGACCTGAATATGGAACGGTTCGAGCACGATTTCGACGCGGCCACGCTGGACCAGGTGGGCCGGGACCACGAGGAAGGCGTCCAGACCTACGGCGTGTTCGGCACGCCGACCTTCGTCTTCGAGAGCGGACGGGCCGCCTACATGCGCCTGCGGCCGCTACCGCCTACAGAGGAGCTGCCGGCGGTGTGGGAGCAAGTGCGAGCGCTCATCGAGGAGCGCCCGACCATCCTCGAGATCAAGCGCCCGGTTCCCCCGGCACAGTAAGGACGGGGCGCGATCCTAGCACACACGATGGAAGGTGGCCGCCGGCGATTCCGGCGGCCACCTTCGTTGACGAATCCCTGAACGTCGATCCAGGTCAGAGTGTCTTCTGGATCGCCTCGATCCCGGCGATAAGCTGCTCAATGTCCCGGTCGGTGTTGTAGAAGCCCACCGAGACGCGGGCAGCGTCGGGGTTGTTGATGTAGCGGGTGACGAACCGGATCGTGACGTTGTGCTCGTCGGCGAGCCGGTGCGTCAGGTCGGTCGGCGTGATGCCCGGCACGTTGAAGGCGATCAAACCGGCGAGGGCCTCCCGCGGCGTCACCATCGTGACCCCGGGCAGCGCGGCGAGGGCGTCATAGGTCTTCGGACCGAGCTCACGGATGCGGGCCATCGCCCAGTCCATGCCGACCTCGTCGGTGATCCAGCTCGTCGCCGCGGCCTGACCGGCGGTGAGGATCGTATTGCGACCGGCGGTGTCGAAGCGGGCGGCGCCGAACGCCGGAGCGTACGACCCGCCGTAGTAGTCGAGCGTGTCGCGAATCGTGCCGCCGGAAGCCAGGGTCTGCTCGAGCTCACCGACGCTCGCGGCGCGCACGTACATCGCGCCGGTTCCGTCCGGGCCACACATCCACTTCTGGCCCGAGCAGGCGTAGAAGTCGACACCCAGGTCGTGCAGGTCGAGCGACAGCGCGCCGTAGGACTGCGCCGCATCCACGGCTACCAGCACGTCGTGGCTGTGGGCCATCTCGGTAATCGCTTTGACCGGGAGCGCGGCGCCAGTGGTGTACGACACGTGGGAGATGGCGATCATGCGCGTGCGCGGCGTGACCAGACGCTCGAACGTCTTGACGATCTCCCCCGGGTCGCCACCGCCGAGACCGATGTCGGCCACGCGTACCCGGATGCCGTAGCGCCGCTTGGCGAGGAAGGACGGAATCAACCCGCCCGGGTGCTCGATGTTCGAGATGATTAGCTCGTCGCCCGGCCGCCAGCGGTAGCCGACCAGGGCCACGTACATTCCGTCGGTGGTGCTACTCGTGACCGCGATCTCACTCGGGTCGGCGCCCACGGCTTTGGCGACGGCTCCGCGTACCTGTCCCCGCAGCTCGCCGAGGCGCGGGAAGTGTTGGGAGTCGATGCGCGCCTTGGTCAGGTCGTGCGCGAGCTCGGCCGCCATGGCCGCATGCGCCACGCGCGGCAGCGGCCCGCAGGTGCCGGTGTTGAGGTAGACGGTATCCAGCACGCCTGGAAGCATGTCTCGTATCTGCTCGATCGTCGGCACGGAATCTCCCTTCCCTTCTCCATCGACGCCGCCGACTCACCCATGCGCGTCGGTCTCCAATCCGGGTTCGATCGACCTCCTCGTCGCTCAGAGCGCGCCGCGCTGCCGAAGCGCTGCTATCGCCTCATTCGCGTAACCCAGCTCGCTCAGGACCTCATCGGTGTGCTCCCCGAGGCGCGGCGGCGGGCGGCGGATGCTGCCCGGCGTATCGGAGAGCTTCAGCGCGATACCCGGCAGCCGCAGCCCGGGCACGCTCGGATGCGGCACGTCGACGACCACCTCGCGGTGCTCAACTTGCGGCAACGCGAGCACCGTGTCGAGGTGATTCACGGGGCTCGATGGCACTCCCGCCACATGCATGCGCCGTGACCACTCGTCCGCGTCCTCGCGCGCCAGCACCTCCAGCAGGATGGAGTCGAGGTCGTCTCGATGGGCGCACCGGTCCGGGTTGCGGGCGAAACGCACGTCGTCCGCCAGATCGACGCGACCGATCGCGCCGCAGAAGCGGCGCCAGAGCGCGTCGCTGGCGACGGCCACCACCAGGAACCCATCACGCGTCGGATACGCACCGTACGGGGTGAGGCTGGCGTGAGCGGATCCCAGGCGCCCGGGGACAGTTCCCGTGCCGAAGTAGGACACCGCATGGTACGTCAGCCAGGACACCTGACCTTCCAGCAGCGACGACTCCACGCGCTGACCACGGCCGGTGCGCTCGCGGACGTAGAGGGCAGCAAGGATAGCCTGGACCGCGTTGGCACCAGCGGTCAGGTCCACGATCGACGTCCCGACACGCACCGGTGGGCGCCCCTCCTCGCCGGTGATGCTCATCAATCCCCCATAGGCCTGCATGAGCAGGTCCACGCCCGCGCGGTCTCGATCGGGACCGTCGCTACCGACTGCCGAGATCGCGCAGTAGATCAGCCGCGAGTTGTCGCCACGGAGGTCTTCCGAGCCGAGGCCCCAGCGCTCCATCGCGCCCGGACGGAAGTTCTCGATAAGCACGTCGGCTCGCAGGGCCAGGCGCCGCACCACCTCGCGGCCGTCGTCGGTTTGGAGATTCACGGTGATGCCGCGCTTGTTACGGTTGGCGCTCAGGAAGTAGCAGCTCTCACCGTTCCAGAATGGCAGGTAGCCCCGCGTATCGTCGCCGCGCCCGGGCGCCTCGACTTTCACCACGTCGGCGCCGAGGTCGCCCAGCGTCATCGCCGCGAACGGTCCGGCGAGGTGGCGGCTCAGGTCGAGGACGCGGATACGTGCGAGCGGCTCGTTCACCGCATCTCTCCGGCGCTCACCGGCCGACGAAGTGCGGCGGGCGTTTCTCCCGGAACGCCGCCAGCGCTTCGCGCCGATCGACCGTCAGCGCGGCCATCGCCACGCCGTCGATGTGGTGCAGCGACGCCGCTTCCACTCCGACGCGGACGCTGATCCAGATGTTCTCCTTAGTGTCCTGGACCGCGCGTGGCGCCAACTCAGCGATCTCCCGCGCCGCATTGGCCGCGGCCGCCTCGGCGTCTGGGACCAGACGCGTGATCAGTCCCACGCGCTCGGCCTCGTCGGCCTCCATCCAGCGAGCGGTCAGCAGCAGGTCCTGCGCGCGGGTCAGGCCGACGATGCGCACGAGGTGGTGCGCGGGCGAGGGCACCGCGACGGCCACCTCGCGGTAGCTGAAGCGAGATGCCGCGGTGGCGAAGCGCAGGTCCGCCGAGATCGCCAGTTCGACGCCGAGGCCGACCGCCGAGCCGTCGATCGCGGCCACGATGGGCACCGGCAGCGCGCGGAGCTTCCGCAGCACCCGGTGCATCGTCGAGACGCGCTCTCGGACGAACGCGGGCGGCGCATCCAGCGTCTCTTTGAGGTCGATTCCGGCGCAGAACCCCGGCGCGGCAGCCCGCAGGACGATCACCCGCGGGCGATCGTGGAGCAGCTCATCCAGCGTCTGCTCGATGGCCTCGAGGAGTTGGTGGCTGACGGCGTTGCGCACGCGTGGCCGGTTGAGCGTCAGCGAGGCGATGTCCCCGTCGCGGGACACGAGCAGGGGCCGGGTCTCGTCGCTCACACGCAGTCCCTCCCGATTCGTCCGACAGCCGGGACATCATAACAGCGGGAGACGATTCGCGCGCCACCCGCACGAGGGTCAGGGTGCGCCGCACTATTGTGCGGAGGCCGGGCGACAGGTGGTGGTGACCGACGGAGCAAGGAGACGTACCCTCCCGGCGGACGACGGCGGATAAGCACCGTTGCCGAGGGAGGGTACGCATGGACAGCACAACCCTGTCCGCGCCGATGATAGCCGAGTTAGGCGCGACGTTCACGGCCGCGGTGACGGCAGCAGGACCGGTCCTGCTGGCGGCGGATCTGGCCGGAATCGAGCAGGAACTGCAGCGGCTCAGCCGCCAGGTGCTCGGGCCGGTAGTCGAGGCGGTGCTCGCCGTCCACGCCGGGCAGGCCAGTACGCAGCAGCCGACGTGCCCGCAGTGCGGGCAGCCGCTGCGCCTGGTCGACCGGCGGCGACCCCGGCAGGTGGTGGGGTTGGTGGGGGACTACACCCTGCGGCGACCTACTACGTGTGTGACCGGTGCCACCGGGGCCGGGCGCCGCTCGCTGAGTGGCTGGGGTTGGGGCGCGGTAGCCTGTCGCCGGGACTGGGACGGGTCGCCGGGCGACTGGGGATCGAGACGTCCTTCGGCGCGACGACCACGCTGCTGGCGGAGACGCTGCAGGTGCGGGTGCCGGCGGAAGCGGTGCGGCGGGTGACCGAAGGGATCGGGGCGGTGGCCGAGGGCGAGGCCCAGAAGGTGATCGGCATGGCGCAGACCGGGGCCGTGCCGCCGACGGGAACGCTGCCCGTCGGGGCGGCACGGCTGGTCGAGGCCGACGGGGCCATGGTGCACCTCGACGATGACTGGCACGAGGTCAAGGTGGGGCTGGCCGCGCCGCTGGGACCGGCCACGCAGATCGCCTCCGACACGCAGCGCGCACGGCTGGTGGTGGGACCCGCGGACTACTGCGCCGGGCTCGAGCCGGCCGAGTCCTTCTGGTACCGGCTCTACGTGACCGCCTGCCGGCAGGGCTTGGGCAGCCCTGCCCTGGCGTTGGTGGTGGTGCTGGGCGACGGGGCCGAGTGGATCTGGCACTACGCGGCGCGCTTCCTGACCGTCGGCGCTGTGGAGCTGGTCGAGATCGTCGACCTCTATCACGCCTGGGAGCACCTGGGTACGGTGGCGCAGGCCGTCTTTGGGACGGGCAGCGCCGCCGCCACGGCTTGGCTGACGCCCGTCAAGGAGGCGTTGCGGGACCAGGGCGTGGCTCCGGTGCTGGCCGCCTTGCAGGCGCTCGCGCCGGCTGAGGCGACGGCGGCGGACGAGGTGCGCAAGGCGCTCGGCTACTTCACGACCCACGCCGCCCGCATGGACTACCCCGGCTTCGTCGCCCGCGGCTTGCCGATCGGCTCGGGGGCCGTCGAGAGCGGCTGCAAGACGCTGATCGAGGCGCGGGAGAAGGGGGCGGGGATGCGCTGGAGCCGAGCTGGGGCGCAGGGGGTGGCGACGCTACGGGCGGTGGCGCGCTCCGGGGGCTGGGCGGCCTTCTGGACGACGCAGCCCCAGTGCCGGCGCCCCGCAGTGTTCCCGCGGCGCCCGCGCGGCTCCCGGGGACGCCGCCCTCACCCCGCTCGCCGCCTGACCTCACAATG
>DATKRJ010000257.1:0-8416 GCA_035532355.1 Thermomicrobiaceae bacterium
CGAGCAGCTCTGGCAGCTCTCCCAGGAGAGCGTGACAACCGCCAGCGTGCGAACCTGGCTCAACCAGCTGCGACTGGACAAGGCCGTCCGCGAGACGGTCTTCAATCCCGGCTCCTCGACGATCAAGCAGCTGCGGAAAGCACTCGCGGATGCGGAGATCCACGCCACACCGCAGGAGCTCGTACAGTGGTTCCGCATTCAGCTCAGCCCGCCTATGTCGCGGGTCCAGGGCCGGCAGCAGCCGGTGGAAGCGTCGCCGCACAGGCTCGCACCGGCCACGAACACACCGCCTGAGACGGTAGGGCAGGCCGAGCAGCCTCCGGGTGAGGCCGTCGATACCGCGGCGCTCTTGACGGCGCTCCAGCATGCGGTCGACGCGCGGATTCCGACCACCGAGTGGCGCACCACCAGCGCGTACACGGCCGCGGCTGAGGAGGGTCGCCTCTTCCTGGTCGTCGGTGTCCGGTTGAGGACCCGCTCGCTGGCACTCGGATTGGACTTGCCGGCCGAGACGTCGAACCCGCGGGCAGTTGACGATCCGAGACAGTTTAGCTGGGAGCGTTTTCGTCGGGTGGTGACGGTCCGTGCTCTCAATGACATCGATGACGAACTCTTGGCGTTGATCGCGGCTTCGCGCGAGCACACACGCTCCGGCAGGACGACTGCCTACCACCACGTCTCGTTGAAGCAACTGGTGGACAGCGGGATGCTCCCCGCTGGGACGCCCCTTGTCTTTGTTGGACGGGATGCGGACCTTGCCCGAGCTCATATCAGCCCGGCTGGGGAGATCGTCTGGCAGGGGAATTCGTACCGATCGCTCTCTGACCGTGCCTTCAGCGCGCTGCTCGGTCCTGGGCGCGCCAGCGTGAACGGCTGGACTCAGTGGTACGCGGAGCTCCCCAGCGGGCGCGTGCAGCTAGCTGAGCTGCGCGCGAAGTACCTTGCCGGGCAGGCTTCAGTCGATCGCCGGCTTGAAGGTGCGGGCTAACGAAGCCCGGAAACCGCGAGCCGGCCTCAGCCGGCTTCGTCCCATACCGCGGCGGCCTACAGCATTTCTCGCAACCATGATCCGGAACTCAGCCCCTTCAGTGGGCTTCGTCGCGTCAGCCCGGCGACTTTAGTCCCGGGCTTCGTCCTTCGCGCGTCGCCCGCCCCGCGTCTGCTTGCCGCTGTCCCCGGCCGCTCCCAACTCGATGGTTCCGCTTCACCCGTCACCCGTCGTCCATCCACCGCGCCACCCCGGGCTCGCAGCGGCCTGGACGACCTGCCCGTTTTCGTTGTCCCGGCGCGGAAAATCGTTGTCCGGGCCGTCGTCCGGGGGTGGACGTCCGGCTCCCGCGGCTGTGCGCGCGACGCCCCCGCACGCCACGCCATCGGCCTCCACGCGCATGCCACACGCATGCCGGGTGCCTGCCGCGCGATGGATCCCGGCCGCGCCCGACGGCTCGCTACCCCGTCGCGCCGCCCGGCGCATCATTCGCCGATCCACCGTCGATGCGGATCAGCAGCAGCGGCACGGCGATGCGGGACAGGAAGCGCGAGGCCACGCTGCCCGTCAGGATTCCGGCCAGCCCCGAGCGCCCGTGAGTCGACATGACCACCAGGTCGCTGCCTTCCTCGGCCACGCTCTTCGCCAGCTCCGTCGCCACGTCGCCGCGCCGCACCTCCAGCGTCACCCGCAGGCCCGCCGGCAGGTCGCGCCGGCGCACCTCCGCCAGGTAGTCGCGCGCCGCCTGCTGCTCGATGTCGAGCAGCGCCGCCGTCGCCGTCGGCGAGAAGGTCGCCGCCGGGCTGGCCTCGCCCGAGACCGTCCCCACGGTCGGGACCACCCGCACCAGGCGCAGCGCCGCGCCCGTCCGCTCGGCGAGCATGCCCGCCATCGGCAGCGCCACCTCGGCGTCGGGGGTGCCGTCGAGCGGCACCAGCATGACATCGCAGCGGAAGCCCGCCGCCTCCGTCGCCTCGGTCGGCCGCATCAGCAGGATCGGCGTGGTCGTCTGGCGCAGCACCTGCTGGGCGATCCGGCCGAAGAGCAGACGGCGTAGCCCGCCCGAGCCGTGGGTGGCCAGCACGATCAGGTCGGAGTCCAGCTCGGCGGCGTGCTCGGCCACGCTCTTCGCCACGTCGTGCTCCGGGTTGGGATGGACGTGGGTCTCGATCGTGACGCCGGAGTCCTCGAAGCGCTTCGCGATCGCCTCCAGGTAGCCGGCGGCCTCCTCGACGTCGTCGAGGTGCGGCTCGCCGTGGACCGTGTCCGGCGCGTTGTGCTCGATCACGTGGATCAGCGTCACCGTCGCGCCGCAGGGGGCGGCGATGGCCAGGGCCACCGGCAGCACCGCCTCGGCCAGCCGCGAGCCGTCGAGCGGGACGAGCATGCGCCGGATGGACGGGGTCACAGCACGCCTCCCACGGTGTCGACCAGCAGGTAGATGTTCAGCACCACGATGAGCCCCGCCACCAGCCACGCCGCCCGGGTCGTCCACCTCCCGTTGACCAGTGGCCCCATGAGCTCGCGGCTGCGCGTGAAGAGTACCAGCGGGATGAGCGCAAAGGGAATGCCGAAGCTCAGCACGACCTGCGAGATGACCAGCGTGCGCGTCGGGTCGAACTTGAGCGCGATCACGATCAGCGCCGGCAGCATGGTGATGCCCCGGCGCAGCACCACCGGGATGTGCCGGTTGAGGAAGCCCTGCATGACTACCTGCCCGGCCATGGTGCCGACCGTCGAGGAGGAGAGGCCCGAGGCCAGCAGCGAGACGGCGAAGACGGTGCTGGAGAACGAGCCGAGCAGCGGCACGAGCGTCCGGTGCGCCTCCTCGATCGAGGCGATGTTCGTCAGGCCGGGCACGTGGAAGGTCGCGGCGGCCATGATCAGCATCGCCGCGTTGACGAACCCCGCCACCCCCATCGCGATCAGCACGTCCAGGATCTCGAAGCGGAAGATGCGCCGCGCCTGCACCGCGTCCTTCGGCACGATGCGGTGCTGGGTCAGCGAGGAGTGCAGGTAGATCACGTGCGGCATCACCGTCGCCCCCAGGATGCCGACCGCCAGCACCAGGCTCTCGTTGCCGGCCAGGCGCGGCACGACCGTGCTGTGGGCGATCAGCCCCCAGTTCGGGCGGGCCAGCGTCACCTCGATGAGGTAGCTCAGCGCGATGATGCCCACGAAGGCGGTGATGACCGCCTCCAGCGGGCGGAAGCCGTAGCGCTCCAGCCCCAGGATCAGGAAGGTCGCGATCCCGGTCAGGATCCCGGCCAGGAACAGCGGGATGTGGAACAGCAGGTTGAAGCCGATGGCCGCGCCCAGGAACTCGGCCAGGTCGGTCGCCATCGCCACGAACTCGGACAGGACCCACATGGCGTAGACCACGCGCCGGGGGAAGCGGTCGCGGCAGATCTCGGCCAGGTTGTGGCCGGTGGCGATGCCGAGCTTGGCCGACAGCGACTGGATGAGCATCGCCATCAGGTTGCTCATCAGGATGACCCAGATCAGCAGGTAGCCGAACTTCGCCCCACCCTGGATGTTGGTCGCGAAGTTGCCCGGGTCGATGTAGGCCACCGAGGCGATGAAGGCCGGGCCGAGGTAGGGGAGCACCCGGCGGTACCACGAGTGGTGCGCACCGTGCTCGTCGCTCGCGCCGACCTCGACCGTCGTCGTCTCCTCGACGAGCGCTCCGGGGATCGCCTGGTTGTCGTCCACGGTGCCACCGCCTTCGCCCGCCATGCCGCGCTCCATTGCTGCCCCCACCATCCACCGCCGGAGTTTAGCCGTCGCTAATTCTAATGCTAGTCCGGGATCGCGCAAGAGGGGGTGTCGCGAATGTCGCCGTCGGGATCGGCGCGGGCGGCGTCACCGTATAATCCCGGCCATCGCGGAGCACGCGGAGCACGCGGAGCAGTCGATCCGGGTGCGTCGGCCGGTGTGGGAGGGGGGCGCTCCAGGTGGCAGCGGACGTTCGGCAGGTGATGCGCATCCGGCCGGCCGTACGGGAGGACGCCGCGGCGATCGCCGAGATCTACAACCAGGGGATCCTCGAGCGCATCGCCACCTTCGAGTCGGAGCCGCGCAGCGTGGCGCAGATGGAGGAGTGGGTCGCCGAGCACGGCGGGCGCTACCCGGCGCTGGTGGGGGAGATCGACGGGCAGGTCGTCGGCTGGGCCTCGGTGGGGACCTACCGGCCGCGCGCCTGCTACGCCGGCATCGGTGAGTACTCGATCTACGTGCACCGCGACTGGCGCGGCCGCGGGCTGGGCAGGGTGCTGGTCCAGGCGCTGATCGATGAGGCCGAGCGCCAGGGCTACTGGAAGCTCGTCTCCCGCATCTTCACCTTCAACACGGCGAGCCTCAAGGTCGCCCGCGACCTGGGCTTCCGCGAGGTCGGCATCTACGAGAGGCACGCCAGGCTCGACGGCGACTGGCTCGACGTCGTCATCGTCGAGCGCCTCATCCCCTCAAACTTCACGTAACGCGCGGCTCGGCGCGGTTGGGCCGGTGCGAGGGGGCCTCTCTCAAGCCAGCGGGAGGGACTGGGCGCGATCAGTCGCGCCGCTGCCGTCCGAATTGGCTCTTCAGCCCGCTTCAGCGCCGGGCGCATGGTCCGGGCTGGCCGGGACATCCGTCAATCTCTCCGGGAAACGCTCGAGCGTCGTGGTCGGCGGCGCCGCTCACCCCAGCGCCGCCTGGACCATCTCCTCGGCCTGCTCCAGCGCCCAGACCAGCCGGTTCTGCCCGCGCGTCAGATGCGCCGCGAGGATGCCGCGTCGCGCCGGGTCGTCCTTCACCTGCGCCAACCCCGCCGCCGGGGCCAGGTCCGGAAGCGGCGGCACGTTCAGCGCCGGGTCGTGCCGGAAGGCCTCCGTCCGGCTGTAGTTGACCGGGATCAGCAGGCGACCGAGGCGCCGCTGCACGAAGTTGAAGCGCCGGCAGGCCACGCTCGCCGGGTCGTCGTCGTGCGGGGCCGCCGCGTAGAAGCGGACCAGCGCCGAGCCGAGTGCGCCGAGCGCCTCGCGCGCCGGCGCGAAGCTGAAGCCGCCCGCCGCCGCCCGCTGGTAGCGCTCCAGCGTCGCCGCGAACTCCGCCGTCGTCTGCCTCCAGTCGAAGGGCAAGAGCGGCGCGTTGAGTGTCCGGAGCACCGAGGCCGCGTACATCCGCATGTCACGCAGCAGGTTATCCCGGTCGGCGACCTCCAGCGTGTCGTCCTCGGTGTGCCACTGGATGTTGCCGCCGCAGCCGCCGACCGCGTAGTAGCCGCGCTCCCGGCGGTCCTCGTCGGACATGGTCGAGCTCAGCATGTAGAACGAGGTGATGCCGATGCCGTTGAAGGAGTAGTCGCCGGCCCGCGGCGGCCGCTCCGGCTCGGGCGTGATGCCGGTTACGTCCTGGATCACGTCGTCGACGAAGGGTTCGGCCTCGCTCATGACGGTCAGCGCGTTGTAGGTCGTCGTCCAGCGGCAGCCGGGCGAGTCGCAGTTGATCTGCGCCACGCAGTTGCGCGCCAGTTCCATAGCGAAGGTGTCGGCGTACCAGGTCGAGCCGGCGTAGCGCCCGTGGGAGTGCCCCGACCACCAGGCGACCCGCAGCGTGCGCGCCAGCCGGTCGCGGTGCTCCCAGAAGACGCGGGCCAGCTCCAGCAGCGTCGCGTCGCCGGTGGCGTTGTCCCCCACGCCGACGTGCCAGGAGTCGAGATGGCCGTGCACGAGCACGAACTCCTCCGGCACCCGGGCTCCGGGGATCTCGGCGACGAGCACCGGGATCGGCCGCCAGCCGGTGTCGAGCCGGGTGGCGAGGGCGACGCTGGCCCCCCGCCGCGCCGCCGCGATCAGCGCCTGGCCGTCCGGGTTGTTGACGCCGACGACCGGGATAGTCGGCTGGCGCGCCATAGCGTCGAGGTCGGGCGTGCCCCATATGGTGGTGCAGATGCCCTCGTGGATCGCCTGCCCCGGGTTGACGAAGATGCCGGCCATGGCGCCGGCGCGCATGACGTCGGTCACCTTGCCGGGCGAGGCCATCCCCTCGGTGACCACGATCTTGCCGGCCACGTCGACGCCGCTCAGCTCGACCCCGGCCGAGAAGACGTCACCGGCGCCGCTGCCGGTCCCGCTCGGCACGTAGACGAGCTTGCCCGTGATCTCCGCGCCATCGGTCGAGACCGACATCGCCACCGTCTTGGCCCGGTAGCGCGCGCCGCCCGGCTCGTCGAGCCGCACGCTCGCCTCCAGCGGGATCGAGATGAAGCACTCTGGCTCGTAGAGACGGTGCGGTACCCCGGCCCGCTCGAGCTCGCGCATGATCAGGCCGACGGCGTGGCGCTCGTCGGCTGAGCCGGAGAGGCGGACCAACTCGGAGAACTCCTCCACCAGCGGCCACGGCACGTCCAGCGAGACGCTGTCCAGCACGGCGCGCTCCAGCGTCGTGTCGGACCACTGCACGATCTCGGTCAGGCGATCCATTGGCGAGATCCTTCCTGCGCGTCCCCTGGTCGTCTGTGGCGGGTCACCGCGCCCCGCCCGCGCGCATGCCCGAGCACGCCGGCCCGGCGGCGCCGGTGCGCGGCGCGCCTAGCGGCCCCGGCTGCCGGGCGGCCCCGGGCCGAAGGCGCTGTAGCGCAGCGAGATCTCGCGCGCCGCGGCGATGGTGGACTTGGCGTAGCGGCAGCGCTCCTTCGGACCGAAGCGCGTGACCGGCACCGCGACGCTCACCGCCGCGAAGACCTCGTCGGTGACGCTGTAGATCGGGGCCGCCACCGTGCACACTCCAACGTCCAGGTCCTGGTCGCTCACGCCGTAGCCCTGTTCCCGGATCGTCGCCAGCTCCGCCCGCAGTGCGTCCGGGTCGGTGATCGTGTACGGCGTGTAGCGCTCCAGCGGGCTGCGGGTCAGGATGTAGCGCTCGATCGCCTCCGGCGGCGAGAAGGCGAGCAGCACCTTGGTCGTGCCGCCCGCGTGCAAGCCATAGCGTGCCCCGACCCGCGTGCTGATCTGCAGCCGCCAGCGGCTGTCCCGTTTGTCCACGGAGATGGCGGACAGTTCCTCGTCCCGTACCACCAGGTTGACCGCCTCACCGGTCTCGGCGGCCAGCCGGTCCAATACCGGCGCCGCGATCTGTACCAGGGTCGACCCGGTGGCGGCCACCGCCCCCAGCTCGACCAGCCGGTAGCCGAGCGCGTAGGCCCGGGTGTCCGGGTCCTGGACCACCAGCCGCTCCTGCACCAGGGTCTGGAGCAGCCGGAACGTCTGGTTCTTCGTCAGCTTCGTCGCCTTGCTCAGTTCGGTGACGCCGAAGCGATGCGGCGGGCGCAGGAAGGCGCCGAGGAGCGTGACCGCCCGCGCCACACTCTCGACCCGGTATTTCTCCGCGATAGCCTCCATACCAGTCTCTCCTGCCCGTTCTAGCTGGTACTACAACGTTTGTCTCCCGGTTCATAGTATCGAGGCTCGGACATGTCGTCAAGACCGGCAGCGTTACAGCTTTCCCGGAGGCACGGTAGGCTGAGGAGGTCGCGCCGTCACGCTAGAGCGATTCGCGGACGTCCCGTCCGACTCCGGCTCCCGCGCGGCTTGTAGGGGCGCGATGAATCGCGCCCCGATGAACTGGCCCGACGTCCATTTCGAGAACCGCTATATGATCCGGGCCATCGGATCGAGGGCAACCGCACGGTGAGGGGAGGGCACGACGATGGCTGCGGTGGTGGTGACCGGGGCCGGCAGCGGCATCGGCAGGGCGGCGGCGCTGCGACTGCGCGCGCTGGGGTTCGACGTCTTCGCCGGCGTGCGCCGGGAGACCGGCCCGGATACCTGGCCCGGCGCCGGCCCCGGACGGATCGTGCCGCTGCCGCTGGACGTGACGGACCCGGCGGCGATCGCGGCTGCGGCGGGGCGGGTGCGGGCGGAGCTCGCTGGCGGCCGGCTGGCCGGCCTGGTCAACAACGCCGGTATCGCCGTCGCGGCTCCGCTCGAGTTCCTTCCGCCCGACGAGCTGCGCCGCCAGCTGGAGGTCAACGTCGTCGGACAGCTGGCCGTGACCCAGGCGTTCCTGCCGCTGCTGCGCGAGGGATCCGGCCGGATCGTCAATCTCGGCTCGCTCTCCGGCCGGGTCGCCTTGCCGTTCCTTGGCCCCTACGCGGCCTCCAAGTTCGCGCTGCGCGCGCTGAACGACGCGCTGCGGGTGGAGCTGCGGCCGTCGGGGGTGACCGTCTCGCTGATCGAGGCCGGCAACATCGCCACGCCGCTCTGGGAGAGCAGCGCCGCGGCCGCCCGCGGCCTGGCCGGCGGCTTCCCGCCGGAGGCGCTGGCGCGCTACGGCCCGGCGATGGAGCGCCTGGGGGATCGTGCCGCCGGCTTCAGCCAGACCGGGATGCCGGTTGAGCGGGCCGTGGAGGTGGTGATCCACGCGCTGACCGCGCCGCGACCGCGGGCG
>DATKRJ010000258.1:0-5252 GCA_035532355.1 Thermomicrobiaceae bacterium
TTCTCGCGGACGAGGCGGACCTCCCCGACCTCACCCCGCTCGATGGCCTCCCGGATCAGCTGGTAGCGCCGGGTGAAGCGCCGGCTGTGCCCGATCATCAGCTTGACCCCGGCCGCCCGCGCGGCGGCGATCATGGCGTCGGCTTCCTCGACCGAGGAGGCCATGGGCTTCTCGCAGTGGATGTGCTTGCCGGCCTGGGCGGCGGCGACCACCTGCTCGCGGTGCAGGAACTCGGGGGTACAGACGTCGACGAGGTCGATGTCGGGGCGAGCCAGCAGGTCGTGGTAGTCGGTGTACCAGGACTGGGCGCCGAAGCGCTGGGCGACGTGCTGGACGACGTCCTGCCGCACGTCGGCGACGGCGACGAGCTCGAGCTCGTCGCGGAGCTGGGCGATGGCCGGCAGGTGCGAGCCGTAAGCGATGGTGCCGGTGCCGATGACTCCGATACGCAGGCGTCTCACGAGGTGCTCCTCCCGGTGCCGCCGCGCGCGGAGCACGGACGGTGGACTGACGAGGCCCGATGGTAGCGCTGGCGAGGCGCCCTGTAAACGGTTGCCGGGTCACAGCGCGCCGGACACCGGGTAGTGCTCGCGCGTGCGGCGCGCGACAATGCGGCATCACGACCGGGCGAGGCACGAGAGGGGGAACGCGTGACGAGCGGGAGCGAGTCGACGGTCGAGAGCACCTCGTACATGACGCGGATGGCCGGGCTGGCCGCCGGCCATCCCGACCGGCCGGCGATCGTCTTCGCGCCGATCGTGGGCGAGGAGCAGTCCATCTCCTGGGATGCGCTCGAGCGCCGGACCAACCGGCTGGCGCGGCTGCTGGCCGACCGGGGCGTCGGCGACGACTCCACGGTCGCGGTCGCCCTCTGGAACTCGCCCGAGGTCATCGTGTTCACGATCGCCGCCTGGAAGCGCGGCGCGCTCGTCCTGCCACTGCGGGCAATCCTGCCGCCACGCGAGCGCGACGAGATCCTGGCGCTGGCCCGGCCGGCACTGGTCCTGTCGGAGTGGGAGGGTCTGGCCTGGCCCGCGATCGGGCGCGACGAGCTCGACGCGGACGGCTATCCGGACGACCCGCTGCCCGACGTGCCGCATCCCGGCAAGGCGATCGGCTCCGGCGGCTCGACGGGCCACCCGAAGCTCATCGTCGACCGCGCCTGGCACCCGGTCACGAGCCGGAGCCACGGGCGACGACTGGGCACCGGGCCGGGGCAGATCCAGCTGGTCGCCGCTCCGCTCTACCACAACTCGCCGTTCCTGCAGGCCTTTACCGGGCTGGCCGACGACCACACGCTGGTGCTGATGGAGAAGTTCGATGCCGAGCGCGCGGCGGACCTGATCGCGCGCTACCGCGTGTCCTACGCCTACCTCCCGCCGATCCTGATGCGCCGGCTGGCGATGCTGCCCGACTTCTGGCAGCGGGACTTCAGCAGCTTCGACGCGATGCACTCGTCGGCCGCCGTCTGCCCGATCTGGCTCAAGCAGGTCTGGATCGACAAGCTGGGGGCGGAGCGCGTCTACGAGGTCTACGGCTCGGCCGAGGGTATCGGCTCGACCATCATCCGCGGCGACGAGTGGCTCGCCCATCGCGGCAGCGTCGGCCGCTCCGCCGCCTGCGAGATCCGCATCCTGGACGAGGAGGGGAACCCGCTGCCGCCCCGCGAGGTCGGCGAGATCTTCATGCGCCGGCTCGACGGCAGCGTGCCGACCTTCCGCTACGTCGGGGCGTCGACGTTGAAGTCGACCCCGGACGGCTTCGCCAGCCTGGGCGACCTCGGCTGGCTGGACGAGGACGGCTACCTCTACATCGCGGACCGGCGCATCGACATGATCGTGTCGGGTGGTGCCAACGTCTACCCGGCCGAGGTGGAGGCGGCGCTCAGCGAGCACCCGGCGCTGGCGGACGTCGCGGTGGTCGGCGTGCCCGACGAGGAGTGGGGACGGCGGGTACACGCCGTGGTCCAGCCGCGCGACGCGGCGGAGCCGCCCTCGCTCCGCGAGCTCGACGCGCACGTGCGCGAGCGGATTGCCGGGTGGAAGGCGCCGAAGACGTACGAGTTCGTGGCGGAGCTGCCGCGCAACGAGGCGGGGAAGATCCGCCGCTCGGCGCTGGCGGCGGAGCGGGAGTCCGGCTGGCATGACGGCATGCTGCGGGTCCACGGGTAGGACCGTGGCGCGCCTGGGCGAGCGTGAAGGGGTGAACCGGTGGATATGAGTGACGAGGCCCGGGCGCTGCAGCGGGACGCGTTCGTGATCGACGCGCTGGTGGCGGCGCCGCAGAGCCCGGCCATAGTGGACCGGCTGCTGGCGGCGGGCTACGACGCGGTCAACTGGACTGTCGCCGGGCACAGCGAGTCGACGGACGGCGCCCTCGCCCGGATCGCCGCCTTCTACTGGCTGCGCGACGCGATCCCCGACCGCCTCGCGATCGTACGCTCCGCCGCGGACCTCGACGGCGCAAGCGGCTCCGGCCTGCTCCGCGCGCTGTTGGGGTTCCAGGGGGCGGAGCCGCTGGGCCATCACCTCCACCTGGTCGCCATCTTCCACGCGCTCGGGGTGCGGGTCATCCAGCTGACCTACAACGAGGCCAATCCACTTGGCAGCGGCTGCCTCGAGCCGGACGACCGGGGCCTGACCCACTTCGGAATCCAGGTCGTCCGCGAGATGAACCGGCTCGGCATGGTGGTGGACCTGACGCACGTGGGGGTCCGCACCAGCCTCGACGCCATCGCCGTCTCGGCCGACCCGTGTGTCTTCTCCCACTCCAACGCCCGTGGGCTGCGCGACAACCCGCGCAACCTGAGCGACGAGCAGCTCGCGGCGGTGGCTGACCGCGGCGGGGTCGTTGGCGTGGCCACCTTCGCGGATTTCGTCGCGGACACGCGCGCCGGCCAGCCGCGCCTCGAGCAGATGCTCGACCACGTCGCCTACGTCGCGGACCGCGTCGGGATTGACCACGTCGGCATCGGCAGCGACATCTTCGACACCTCCGGCGCCGCCGGGGTCTGGTGGACCGCCAACACCAAGCGTCGCTACCCGGAGATCTGCGGCGCGATGGACGAGCAGATGCACGGGATCGCTGGGTTCGAGCGCTGGGACGAGTTCGGCAACCTGACGGAGGGGCTGCTGCGCCGCGGGTTCGGGCCGGACGAGGTGCGCAAGATCATCGGCGGCAACGTCCGCCGCGTCTTTCAGCAGATCCTGCGCTGAGCCGGAGTGATTGGATGCCCCGGCGACGAGGGATAGATCGGCGAGTGTTGGGCACCGCCGGGGCGCCGCAGCCATTGGTCCCGAACCCTATGGTGCGTTAGTACCGATTCATATTGACAGCTTAACGGTTCGAAACTAGACTGACCTCGACGTCGAAGATCCCGCGCTCGGATGACAGTCTGATAGGGGTCGCTCAACGAGCGATCGCCCTCCGCGCCATTGGTGTCTCACTCGAGCATCGCCGGTGGTCGCGGAGGTTCGTGTTCTGTGGGGACAGTGGCGCCCGCGGATAAGGACCGACTGGAGGGACGGCCAGGCGGTCACGGTTGGGTGTACCTGATACGTCGCGGGGGCACGCGGACACGTGGGGCAGTGGAGCGGACGGTCGGGAGGGTAGGGGAGATGGACGAGTCGCTCCGGGCGCTGGGGATGACGCGCCGCGGGTTCGTCCGCACGATCGGTATGGCGGCGGGAGGTATGGCGCTGGCCAGTCTGCCGGGAACCATGGCCGCGCTGCAGCGCGCACGCGAATCGGGGGCGGGAACGCTCGAGGTTGCCGTGCTCGTCCCGCGACCTGCCGTACCCGCCAGCGCGGCGGGCAGCCTGCTGGCCGGCCTGAATCTGTCGCTGAGCCGGGTGGGGCGGAAGGCCGGCGACCTGAGCATCACCGTCGTCCCGCAGGTGATCGCGCCGGGGCCGGCGGCGGCTGTGGCGGCCACGAGCGCGCTGATCGTGGAGGGACGTGCCGACGCCGTCGTCGGGATGCTCAACCCCGGCGCGCTGGCGCACGTCCGGGATCTGCTCGAGCGCGCCGGCCGCGTCCTGATCACGACCGACGGCGGCGCCAACGTGGTGCGCGACGCGGAGCAGAGCGCGCAGATCTTCCATCAGTCGCTCGGCTACTGGCAGTCGAACTGGGCCATGGGCGACTGGCTGGCGCGGAACCTCGGCCGCCGCGGCTTCCTCGTCTCGTCGCTCTACGAGAGCGGCTTCGACGCACGCTACGCCTTCCAGCACGGCTTCGAGGCGGCCGGAGGGACGCTGCTGGGTAGCGAAGTCAGCCACATCCTGCCCGGTGATGCCGGCCTCACCGCCATCATGTCGGCGATCCGCGCGGCGCGGCCCGACTTCGTCTATGGCATGTTCAGCGGCGCCGACGCGGTCGATTTCGTCCAGGCATACGCCGCCGCCGACCTGCGCGGGATTCCGCTGGCGGGCTCGGCGTTCCTGGTCGACGAGGCTATCCTGGCGCGGCTGGGGCCGGCGGCCGCCGGGGTGCTGAGCGCGCTCCCCTGGGCGCCGACGCTCGACGCCGCGGCGAACCGCGACTTCGCGGCGCGCTACCGCGCGGCCTACAGCCGTGATCCCGGCGTCCAGGACCTGCTGGGCTACGATACCGGAGAGATCCTCCAGGCCGCGGCGACCGCGTCGCGCGCCGGCGGAGCGGCAGCGCTGGCGCAAGCGCTGGGCGCGGTCGGATTCGCCAGCCCGCGCGGGCCGCTGACGATGAGTCCCGACACACGGACCGCGCAGACGCCTGTGTACCTGCGCGAGGTGCGGCAGGCGGGCGGCGCGCTGGTCAACGCGGTCGTCGCCATGCTGGCGAGCACCACGGAGGTCGAGCGCCGCGCGGGCGAGCTCCGCTCGGGCCTGCGGTCGGGCTGGACTCACAGCTACCTGGGAACGTGAGCGTGTGCGTGTGTTGAACTGCCTGCGGGCGGCGAGCCCGGACGACGACGAGTTCATGCTGGCGGTCTACGCCTCGACCCGCGCCGAGGAGCTGGCGCTCGTCGCCTGGTCGGCCGAGCAGAAGGATGCCTTCCTGCGCATGCAGTTCGATGCCCAGCGACACCACTACCGGCTCCATTACCCGGCAGCCGAGTACTCGGTCATCCACCAGGATGGCGCGCCGGCCGGCCGGCTCATCGTGGATCGCTCGGGGGATCTGCTGGCCGTGATCGACATCGCGCTGCTGCCTGCCTACCGCGGCCTGGGGATCGGCACCCGCCTGCTCCGCGCGCTCCAGGACGAGGCGGC
>DATKRJ010000259.1:0-2523 GCA_035532355.1 Thermomicrobiaceae bacterium
GCTGATGGTCGGCGGCAGATTCCATACTACCGCAATACCGCACGCCGGCTGCTAGCAGTGGCCCGTCGTCTGATCACCGGCCTTCCCGAGGGCGAGCACCGCCATGACGATGTGCTGCTGATCGAATCCCGTTCCACCGGCCGCGCTTGAGAGAGTTATGTCGACTCGCCCGTTGCTGTCGGAACTGGAGGTGTCGCCGAGCGCGTTGGCCAGTGTGGTGCTCCGGTACTGGTAGATCTCGCACTGGCCGTTTGACAGGTTGTAGACCCGGGTCGCATCGCCCGGTAGCTCGCTCTTGGCGGCGGTGAGGGCGGTGCTCTGGGTTACCCCGCCCGACGCGAAGTGGAGCGTGTAGCCGACCACGTGCCCGTCGACGAGCGTGGTGGCGGTGTACTGGCCGCTCCCGCTGAACGGCGCCGGAGAGGCGCTGCCGGCCGGCTGCGTCGAATCGGGCGTGTGCGTCTGGCTCCAGACCACATTCGCGGCGCCGAACCGGATCAGGCCCGAGGAGGTCGGTGTCGGCGTAAGGAATGACTTCACGTAGGCCACTACACGCGAGCTATTGGCGATGCCAAGCACGACGACGATCAGGACCACGACCAGGCATCCCGTGAAGCAGCCGCGGCCGCGGCGTCGCGGGCGGACCGTAGTCGCGGCTGGACCGGTGCCCATGCCGAGGCCCATGCCCGGTCCCGTCCCGCTGCCGGGGCCCCCTCCCGCCGCGCCCATGCGCTGCGCCCGCTGCGCCATGAGGAACTCCCGCACCACCTCGGGGTGCTCGCGCATGAACTGCTGCGGGTTGCTCAGGAACTCCTGTACCGCTTCCGGGTGTTCGCGAGCGAACTGCTGCACGCGCTCGGGGTACTGACTCATCAGGTCCCGCATCACCTCGGAGCCGGGCATCCCTGAGGGCGCCGTCGGACCCGTGCCGGATCCCAACGGCGCCGCGCCCGCCGATGATCCCGAGAGCGGCGGTCCCGGCGTGTCGCCGGTGAGACCCCACTGCGGATCCGGCGCCGACGGCTGGATCGGGGCGTCCCACGAGGCGCTCGGCGCGGTCGGCTGCGATGGCAGCCCCCACTGCGGGTTCGACGGAAGCGGCGTGAAGCCCGGGATACCCCCCGTGGCAGCCGGTGGCTCGGGCGGCAGGGCCGAGCGGTAGCGCTCGATCATGTCCTTGGCGTTGGAGAACGCCGTGTACTGCGCGCCGCGGATGATCACCGCCTCGCCGTCCTCGACCCACTCCGCCAGCACGCGCTCCGGCCGCGGATCATTGAAGAGCACGACGTGGAGGTAGCCGGTGCCGAGCCCTGGATGCTGCAGGGTGACGGTGGCGACCTGCTGCATCGGGATAACCCGCTCCCGGGTGGGGGAGCGGACCGTCACCGTCGTCGGGGTGACGGTCAGCGAGCCGCTCTCGCCGGCCGCGGTGAATGCCTGCTGGTCCATGGTTATCCTTCTCCGTCCGCGTCGACCGCGGGCACGCGCAGAGGCGGCATTGCTGGATGCGCGGAGTTTACTCGCCCGGGGACGCGAGTGCGAGTGCGTCGCCGCGAACGGCGTGCGGCGTGCGGCGTGCGGTGACGACTCGTTCTACGACGTGGCGTGTGGTGCGTCCGGATCGTACGGGATCGCCCGCGCCCACTCGTCGGGCGTGGTACGCGCCACTACCACGACGACGGGCTCGGTCTCGCTCAGGTTGAAGGCGGCATGCGGGACGCCGGACTCGACGAAGATGAAGTCGCCCGCCGCGTTGACCAGGCGCTCGGTCAGTCCGGGTCCGAAGCGGTGCTCCAGGTGGCCCTGCAGCACGTAGAGTCCCACCTCGTACCCCTCGTGGATGTGGGCCTCGATCTGCCCGCCCGGCGGGAGTCGGGCGACGTTCATCGACAGCACGCAGGCCCCGACCGTACGATCCGACAGGCCAAGCGCGTAGCTCGCGCCGCTCCAGTGATCCACGTCCGCGCCGGCCCGGATCGTGGCCATGCCGTCGAAGCGCTCGATGGCGCTTCCGTCCCGCGCTTCCGGCTGGTGCATTGCCGGTGCTCCTTCACACTGCCACGCGGCGGTTGCCGGTCCTCCCGGGATGGCGCCGATCGTAGCACGTCGGTGCTCGTGCCGGACCGCACACTCGTGGGATATTGGGGCCCCGGCCCGGGTCAGGGGGCTTGACCGGAGCGCTCATTCGGATTAGGCTGAAGATGGTGGTGCGAGAGGTAACCTCCGCACCCGGGGCGTCCGAAGTCTTAGGCACACTCCTCGACGGCCGCAGCCGACGAGGGCGGGGTGCAGAAGGGCGGTGCTCATGGGTGAAACTCCACCGGATGGTGAGGATGTCGGCGTCGGTCGCCGTTGAGTGGAGCCGGAGGCCGTGATAGGCCTCCCCCAAGAGCCAAGCGATATCCTGCGCGTCAGGATCTGACCGACGTCGCAGCGCCAATCGCGACCTAATCGAAGACGATAACGATGGAGCCCGCCGGCATGCCGGCGGGCTCTTCTGCATGTCGTGATCCTGCCGCGACG
>DATKRJ010000260.1:0-5473 GCA_035532355.1 Thermomicrobiaceae bacterium
GAGGTCGCGGAGTGCTACTTCGACATCGTCGACCGGCTGCGCATCGGCATCCTGCGCGACCGTATCAATGCCCTGCCGCGCACGGATCGGTGGCAGGCGATGGCCCGCGCCGCCGTGCGCGAGGAGCTTTACAGCGCCCAGGCCGCCCTCACCTTCGAGGTCCTGGCCGCGGCCCCCGGCGAGACGGATCCGGACGCCCGCTTCGCCACCTGGGTCGCGAAGAACAAGGCGGCCGTGGACCGGGCCCAGGCCGTGCTCGAGGAGATCGGCACAGCCGACAGCTTCGATCTGGCGATCCTGTCCGTCGCGCTGCGCGTCCTGCGCACGATGCTGCGCACCGGCGCGCTCGCGTAACCGCCGCTACTCGGCGGGGGTCTGCAAGAGGCGGCCTTAACCGGCGCTAGTTCTAAGAGGGAATTTGAGATAAAGGATACTGGTTTGCGCGGTCCGGTGGACGACTGCTCTGTCCTTTTTGCTGTACTAACCACCTCTATGCGCTGGGGTCAGCCACGCCGGAATGACCAGTACGCAGGAGAATGCCTGTCTGGCAGGGAGAAGCCGAGAAACACCCAGTTCGCACCATGCCTGACGACACGACAGCCGAATGGTAGACCTCTGCCATGCCAGAACGCCGCGCCTATCCCTGTGACGTATCCGACGCCCGCTGGGCACTGATCGGCCCCACTCTCGAAAACTGGCGCCACCAACGCCTCGACCGGCGCCTCACCGAGGTCAAAGATCCCGCCGACCTGCGCTCGCTGTGGAACGCGATCCTGTATGTCAACCGCACGGGAATCGCCTGGAAGTATCTGCCCCACGACTTCCCGCCGCCCGGAACCGTGTACTACTACTACGCGGCCTGGCGCGACGAGGGAATCTTCAAGCAGCTCAACACCGACCTCACCGCGCTCGCCCGCCAGCAGGCCGGCCGCGAGGCCGAACCCACCGCGGCCATCCTCGACACCCAGAGCGTGAAGACCTCCACCGACGTCCCCACAGTTTCACAAGGCATTGACGCAAATAAGAAGATAGTTGGACGGAAGCGAGCCATCGTCACAGACACCCTCGGCCTGCTCCTCACCGTGATCGTCCTCGCCGCCAGCGTCACCGACAACAACGCCGGAATAAGGGCAATCAACCAAGCCAAGGCCGACCACCCGGCGATAGTAAAGACCTGGGTCGACACCGGATTCAAGAACAAGTTCGTCGAGCACGCCGCCACCCTCGGCATCGACGCCGAGGTAGTCCCGAGAAACGAGCAGGTCCGCGGCTTCTCGGTGGTCAAGAGGCGATGGGTCGTAGAGCGAACCATCGGCTGGTTGATGTTCCACCGCAGACTCGCCAGAGACTACGAGACCCTGAACGAGAGCTCCGAAGCCATGATCCAGATCGCGATGATCGACAACGTCAGCAAGCGCATAACGGACGAGACCACACCGACCTGGAGATAGACAAACCAAGACGAAAACGACTAATCAAACGCCCTCTCAGGAGCCTGCCGTGCAGATCGACACCGACACCCTCTCCGACGTGGTGGTGCGGCTGCGCCGCGCCCAGGGCCAGATCGGCGGGATCATCCAGATGATCGAGGACGGCCGGGACTGCAAGGACATCGTCACCCAGCTCGCCGCCGCGTCCCGGGCACTGGACCGCGCCGGATTCAAGATCATCGCGACCGGTCTGCAACAGTGCATCCTGCAGGAGAACGCCGGCTCCGAGCAGGCCGCACTCGACCGCACCCAACTGGAGAAGCTCTTCCTCACCCTCGCCTGAGCACCACCGACGACCCAGCCACCGCCGTCACGCCACGGACCCGGCCGAGTCGGCCGGAGGCCCGCAGACTGTGCCAGGGTCCTGAAGCGCGCGGGCCGTGAGTAGGTCGGCGATCCGCGCGGCGGTGGGGACTTTGCCGGTCAGCAGGACCTGCTCGTCGGCCACCAGGGCCGGGGTGCTCATCACCCCGTAAGCGGCGATGGCCGGGTAGTCGGTGACGTGTTCGACGGTGGCGTTCCACCCGAGGCGGGTCAGGGCGTCGCGGGTGGCGCGCTCCAGGGCGGCGCAGTTGCGGCATCCGGGGCCGAGAATCTTGATGAGCATGGCGGTGCCTGCTTTCCCGTGCGAGGTCAGAGGATTGCGTTGAACAGGTAGCCGGTGGCCAGGCCGGACGGTTGGATGACGACCATCGCGCTGCGCTGATACATGTCTGCGGCGCTTTGCGAGGCGGCCTCGATGGCGGGCTGGATTGTGGTTCTTACGGTGGATGCAGGCCCGGGCGCGGCGACGAGCGTTGGCGTCGTGCCTGCGGCGAGGGTTCCGTCGGCGGTCTGGATCTCGATCTGCAGGCCGGGGGTGCCCTGGCCGGGCGGCGGATTCTTCGCGAGCAGCGCGGCGATGTAGCTCACGCCTGGGTCGCTGCTATTGGACAGGTCGCCGCCGGCGGCATCGGTGACCGGTCCCGGCGGCGGGGGGATGGGCACCGCGTGTAGGTGGGCGGCGGCAGTCAAGCCCGGAGCCAACACAGAAGGCTGCCATTGGACATACCAGCGTCCTGCTTTCGCGTATGCGCGCAGCTGCGTGTTGTAGGTCCAGGCTGTGAACGAGGCCGCTGCGCCAGTGGAAGCGGTGCCAGGTGTGGTCGCGGAGGGCGGCGCCGGGCGGGCGAGGCGGACAGTGACGGTGTAGGTGACGAGGCCGCTGGCAGTGCTCTGTCGCGTGGATGCGCTTATTGCTTCGGGGCGCAGGTCGCTGCGAAAGGCGTTCAGGGCGGCGAGAGCCGGTGCCGGGCCGTCGGTGTAGTCCGCTGCTTGTGTGATGTCGCCGCTGGTCCATGCGGTGAGGAACGCGTGAGCCGCCTGTTGTGCGGCGGTCGCCGGGTCCTGCGACGAGGCAGCGAACCCGATCACCGGACCGGTCGAAGCGCCGTGTCTGCCCGGTCGGCCCACGCCCCACGCCAACGCGCCGCCGCCGGCTGCTACCAGGAGTATTGCGGCGCCCAGTATCGCGGTTTTGCGTTTCGGACCACGGTGCTGCTTCGCCGTGGAATCGCTCGACGGCTCCCGCCGATGATCTGAAGACCGTGCGCGGATGTCGCCGGTCTGGTCCTCGAAAGCCCGCGGCACGGCGGGGAGCAACGAGTCGAACCCCGCGCCGTCAGGGTGCGTCGCCCCGTGTGAGTTCGGCTCGTTTGTCGGCCACACTGGCCCAGGTGTGTCCGCCTGGTTCGACATCGGCGTGCCTCCGAGGAGCGTGTCGCGCTCAACGCGTTGGGCGAGCGGCAGGTATGACGGTTATCCGAATAATTCGGTAACCGAATAGACTACGAACCTGGCGCGATTGGTTGCACTGTGACCAGTGCGGCAGCGAGCAAGAAGATCGGACATAGTGGGGCGGACGCAGCCTATGGCGCTATCACCTCGAGCGAGCGGCTGTCCGTGATAAGCGTCGTGCTCCTGGCATGTCGCCTGACGGCCAGTCGTCGGCCAGCACTGGTCCTACCGGAGCTCAGCGCGGAGGCGTGTCGGAGCGGTGCGTGTCGCGGGTAACGGCGAGACGGTATCCGATGCCGATCACTGTCTCGATCAGTGCCGGGGCGCGGGAATCCTTTTCGATCTTGTGTCGCAGATTGCGGACATGCGAGTCGACGGTCCGTTCATATCCGTCGAATTCGTAGCCGCGGATACGGTTGATCAGCTCGTAGCGGCTAAAGACTCGGCGTGGCGCCGCGGCAAGCGTGGTCAGTAGCCGCCATTCGGTGGCAGTCAGGTCGATGGGCACGCCATGTGCGGTGACCTGATGGTGGGATTCGTCGATGACCAGGTCGCCATTCGCGTAGCTCGCCGGTCCCTGCTCGTCGTCGAGGGCGCGGGTGCGGCGCAGCACGGCGCGGATACGCAGCACTACCTCGCGCGGGCTGAACGGCTTTGTCACGTAATCGTCCGCGCCGAGTTCGAGGCCGTGAATGCGGTCGATGATCTCAGTCTTCGCAGTCAGTATCACGATCGCGACCTCGGTGGAGGCTCGCAGTTCCCGGGCGACCTCCTCGCCGGGGACGTCGGGTAGGCGCAGATCCAGTAAGACCAGATCCGGTCGCGTCTCGCGGGCCAGCGCGATCGCTTCAGCACCGGATTCGGTGGAGAGTACCGAGAAACCCTCGTGCTCCAGGGACGCGCGCAGCAGATCGCGGATCTTGCGTTCGTCCTCAACGATCAGCACGCTGGCCGGCATCGCTCTCACCGCCTCGCAGCGATCGAATCACGCCTGCGCGGGCAGGAGCAGGGCCAATGGGCGCCGCGCTCGGTGACCGAAGGCCCTGCCGCTCGACGGCCCGGCGGGGTTGCGTTGTGCCTATGACCAGGTCGGGTGCGCGACTGTTCGGGCCGGTGGGACGCCGACTGTTCGCTGCGTTCGCTCTGGTCGGGATCGGCGCGGTGAGCGTGGTCGCGGTTCTCGCCGTGCTCTCGGTTACCCGCCAGACCGACTCGCTGGTGGCTTCCCAGCGAGCTCAGGCGCGGCGTGAGATCGCCGCGTCGCTGGCCGACGCGTACGCCGTGGCGGGTTCCTGGAGCACGGCGGATCTAACCGCGGTGCACGCTCTGGCGCAGGCCAGCGGCGCGAATCTGATCGTGTTGGACACTTCGGGCGGCGCGATCACGACGATTACGGCGAGGCCGGAGACCGACCGCGGCCCCGGTCCCGCACATTCGTCGAGCGGTCCGGGCGAGCATCGTGGCCCAGGCCAGAGCTCGGCCGGTGCGGGTCACCACGGAGCGATGCCCTTGCCCTTGACCGCTCCCACCTTCGTAGGGTCGGCTGTGTACCGGGTCGGGTCGGCGGCGACTGCGACGGCCACCGGACCCGCGCCGATTATTGCGCCGACGTCCTTATCTACACAGACCACGGAGATAGTAGTCGCGGGCCAAACAGTGGGCAGTGTGCTCATCACCTTCCCGGCGACGGGGGCGACCGCCGCGGGCCGGGCGGGAGAGGCGATTCTGCGGCAGGTCACGCTGGCCGCGGCGGCCGCGGTCGTGCTGTCGGCCGCAGCAGCGTTCTGGGTGACCCGGCGCATGACGCGCCCGCTGGTCGCGCTGGCCGCAGCGGCTGAGGCAGTGGAGCGCGGCGAGAGTGACGTGGCCGCCCGGCTGCGTCCACAGGTCGGCGAATTCGGCCAGGTCACCGCAGCCTTCGCGCGGATGGCACGCACGCTGGAACGTGAGGACACACTGCGGCGCACACTGGTTTCCGATGTCGCGCACGAGCTGCGTACCCCTGTGACGATCCTGCGCGGCACCAGCGAGCAGCTGATCGACGGGGTGACCGAACCCACCCCCGAACGCTTGGCCTCCCTCTACGAGGAGACCCTGCGACTAGAACGACTCGTCGAGGACCTATCCACACTCGCGGCTGCACAGGCCGCGACGTTGAGCCTTCTCCGCGCGCCAGTCGACCTGGCCGAGATCGCGACGCAGGCCGA
>DATKRJ010000261.1:0-6406 GCA_035532355.1 Thermomicrobiaceae bacterium
CCGGAAGCAAGGTAAGCGGGGCAGTCAATGGACCTGTTGACCGCCTACGGCGCGATCGCCGTCACCGTGATGATGCTGGCCTACGCGCTGGAGGGCCGGTCGCGGGCGTTCGTGCTGCTGTTCGCGTGCGCCTGCGTCGCGTCGTCGCTCTACGGCTGGCTGCAGGGGGCGTGGCCGTTCGGCGTGGTCGAGCTGGTGTGGTCCGGGGTGGCACTGCGGCGCTGGTGGCGGCTGAGAGACGGTGCTGACCGGGCCGTCGCCGCGGGAGGGAACAGCGAGGGAGGTGATGACGCGCGCTGAGTTCGTGCCGTTCGTGCGGGCAGCGGGAATGGGGGTGGTGGCGACGGTCGCCGCACCCGTTCGCCCCCGCCCCCCGTCCTCCCAGCCCTGGTCCTCTCCGTCTGCATGCCCCTCTCCCACAAGGGCTCCGTCCGGAGAGGGGGGAGAGACCCGCCCTCGTCTCCCCCGTCCTCCCAGCCTCTTCAGTGGGCTTCGTCGCCTCAGCCCGTCGTCCATCGTCCGGTCCTGCGCTGCCGCCGTGCTCCGTGCCGCCACCAGGCCCACCGGGGCCGTTCCTGGCCCTCGGGCGCGTCATTCGCGGCCGACACGGCTCCCCCCAACTCCTCCGAGGCCGCCGGCGCGCTCTTCGTCCCCGCCGGCGTGCGGTGGGCGATCGAGCAGCTGGCCCCCGGACCCTGTCCGATGCCCCCACCACTCCCCTGCTTGCCAACCGTCGGCGTATCATACGGGCTGCGTGGCGGAAGCCGGAAACGTGGAGGCATGGCCGACGACACCGAGGAGTTGCTGCGCGAGGCCCGGGCGCGGGGCTGGCGCGTCGAACGGACCAGGCGCGGGCACTGACAGTGCTACGCCCCCGACGGCAAGACGATCGTGGTGATCGCCGGCACCACCGGCGACCGTCGCAGCCTCACCAGGGCCATCGCCGAGATGCGCCGCGCCGGGTTCATCTGGAAAGGGCACTGATCATGACCTGGGAGCTCGCCCTGGAGGCCCTCCCCACCCCGGCCCCGCACGACGTCGCCGACGCCGCCGATGCCCTGCTCACCGCGCTCGAGCACAGCCCCAGCATCCTCGGCGCCGTGACCTTCGCCGACCGCGCCGCGGGTACCCTCGGCGCCCGCTTCGACCTCGAGGCTCCCGCCGTCGAGGACGCGATCCGCGCCGGCGTGCTCGCCTTCGTCAACGCCACCCGCACCATCGGGATCACGGCGCTGGCGATCCAGCGCGCCCAGGCCGAGATCGTCCACGACCCCGCTCCCGTCGACCACTAACCCCTCAGGTCTCCGCCGCCGTCGGAGCAAGAAGGCCCACCAGGTCCGCTTCGGGCCCTCGAGCGCCCCGTCAGCGACCGACGCGGCCTCCACCAGATCCTCCGACCCCGCTGCCACCTTGCCCGGTCGGGGCGGGTTTCCAACCTGCCCCCGTTTTCCCGTCCGCTCCCGTATTCGGTCGCGTCTGATCGGTTCGCGCGCATGCTCCGCATGCTCCGCGACACCGTAGAGCATCGCGCACATCTGCAACGGACGCCGGCGCCATCTCCCGGCGTGGGGGCGTCTCCGGGAACCGGGGGAGGCGCTGGGCTCGGGCCGGCCGGACCGAAGGCCCGCACCGCGCCGCGCCGCCGGCGGCGACTCTCCTCGTCCCCTCTCCCAGGATTGGGAGAGGGGGCAGGGGGTGAGGGCTATCCCACCTCCTCGGGACCGTGGATTCTCCAGGATCAGGACTTTGGGCATTGGCGCGCTCGGGTCCACCGGCCCCATACTCAGGCCGGTTATGTGGAGCCGCGCCCGTACTCGGCGAGCGCGACGGGCCGTCGCCACGGTGAGCGGGCGCAGCGGCCGGCAGCTGCCGTGGTCGGGCCGCGGGGTAGGCCGGTCAGCGAGGTTCTTGCATGACGACCTCGGTCGCGGCAGTGCGGGCAACCTGGCGACGGTCCCCGCTCTGGCCGGGGGCCGCGGTCGCCGCCGCCATTGGCCTCGGCTTCGCCGGCTTCCTCCTGCTGCGGCCGGTTGGCCCCACCGCCACCGTCTGGGTCTCCAACATCGTCCAGTTCGCCGGCCCGTTGCTGATGGTCCTGCTGCTGGCGTGGCAGGTCCGGCAATGCTGGCCGCGGATCGACCGCGCGGCCCTCGGCCGGATGACCTGGGCGCCGCTCATCTTCGGCCTGGGCGTGCTCTCCTACTGTGCCGGCCAGCTCATCTGGATCGTCAACGAGGAGATCCTGCACGTCTCGACCTTCCCGGCCTGGTCCGACGCCGGCTTCCTCGGCCTCTACCCCTGCCTGTTCGCCGCCACCTTCCTCCTCCCGGGGCGCCGCGCCTCGTTCCTCTCCCGGCTCAAGCTCGTGGTCGACGGACTTGCGCTCACCGTGGCCGCCACCACCATCAGCTGGTTCTTCCTGCTCGGCCCCATCGTCCACGGGAGCGACGTGCCCCGCCTGACGACCCTCGTCAGCTCCCTCTACCCGGCCGGCGACCTCCTGCTGCTGGTCTGCCTGGTCGTCCTCTGGATCCGGACCGACGACCCGCGGCTGCGCCGCGTCGAGATCATCCTCACCGCCGCGCTGATCACCATCGTCGTGGGCGATTCGATCTACCAGCACCAGCAGCTGCTGGGGACGTACCACACCGGCACGGTCCTCGACGCCTGCTGGGTGACCGGCTACCTGGTGGTGCTGGTGGCGGCCCAGGTCCTGGTCCGGGAGTTCGCCCAGTGGGGCACGGCGCCGGCCGGGGTGGTGGCTACGGAGCGGAACGACGCGCCCGATGCGCTCCGGTGGGCCGCCTACCTCCCGTACCTCGCCCTGCCGATCCTGGCCTTCATGGTGTTGACCCAGTGGAGAACGCCGGGCGACGGTGACGACTACCTCGAGTGGGGCGTCCGGCTGGGCGCGGTGGTCTTCGTCGGGCTGATCGTGCTCCGGCAGCTGCTCGCCATCCACGAGAACCAGCAGCTGCATCGCACCCTCGTCGCCGAGGCGCGCGAGCTCTCGGTCGCCAACGCGCGGCTCGAGGCGCTGGCCACGACCGACCCGCTGACGGGCCTGCCCAACCATCGCGCCGTCAACGCCGCCCTCGATCTGGAGCTGGAGCGCGCGCATCGCTACGGGCGGAGCTTCGCCATCCTGTTCGTCGACCTCGACCACTTCAAGGAGCTCAACGACGCCTACGGCCACGCGGCCGGCGACACCACGCTGGCGGAGTTCGCCCGCGTCGTCCGGGCGGAGCTGCGGGGTGTCGACCTGTTGAGCCGCTGGGGCGGCGAGGAGTTCCTGGCGATCCTGCCCGAGGTCGACGACGACGGCGCCGCCGAGTGCGCCGAGCGGCTGCGCCAGACGGTGGGCAAGCGCGTGTTCGCCATCGGCGGCGGCACGCACCTGACCTGCTCCATCGGCGTGGCCGCCTACCCCGACCAGGCCCGCGAGCGCGACCCGCTGGTGCAGCTGGCGGACCGGGCCATGTATGCCGCCAAGCGACTGGGGCGCAACCAGGTGCGCCGCGCCGCGGAGCCGGCCGTCGTCGCCCTGCTGCAGCAGGACCAGCAGGTCAACGGGCGCGACGACGCGGCACTGGTCGGCGTCGTCCAGGCCCTGGCCAGCCTGGTCGAGGCGCGCGATCGCTACACCGGCCAGCACACCGCGGAGGTCGGCCGGCGGGTCAGGCAGCTCGCCCTGCACCTCGGGCTGAGCGCGACCGAGGCCCACATGCTCGGCCTGGCCGGCCTGCTCCACGACATCGGCAAGATCGGCATCCCCGACGTCGTGCTGCAGAAACCGGCCCGCCCCACCACCGGCGAGTGGACGGTGCTGCGCCAGCACCCCGGCATCGGCGCCGAGGTCGTGAGTCACATCCCGGCGCTGCGCGTGCTGGCTCCCGTCATCCGGGGGCACCACGAGCGCTGGGACGGGACCGGCTACCCGGACGGCCTCGCCGGAGAGGCCATCCCGCTAGGGGCGCGCATCGTCGCGGTCGTCGACGCCTACGGCGCCATGACCAGCGACCGGCCGTACCGGACGGCCCGGTCGACCGGCTGGGCGCGGGACGAGCTGCGGCGCGGCGGCGGCAACCAGTTTGATCCGCGGGTCGCCGCGGCCTTCCTGGAGGTGCTGGCGGACGAGGACGCCGCGGCCGCGCGCGCCGCTGCCGCCGGTGCTCTCCCGCTCCCCGTCGTCGCCGACTGATACGGAGTCGGCGCGAGTGGTTACGCATCTGTTCGAGGGCGGTTGAGGCGTCGCGTGGATGGGCTTCGGCGTCATGCCGAAGTGTGCACCCCGAATTGATATGTGGCGCCCTGGGGTGGCAGCGCTCAGTCGTCTCCCTGGAGTATGGTGCGGTTGCGGGCGGCCAGCGCCACGGTGCGGGTCACGCGCGCGTCCCGCGTCGCCGGCCACCGGGCACTGGCGATCCACCAGAGCGTCTGCCGCCGCACCGAGGGGCTGAACGCCGCGAAGTGCCGCGCGGCGACCTCGTCCGCCGCCAGGGCCGCCGCCAGGTCCCCGGGGACCTCCAGCTCCTCGACCGCCGCGAGCGCCGTCCAGGAGCCGTCGCGCTGCACCGCCGCGACCGCGGCCAGCCCCGCCTCGCTCAGCCGGGCCACGCGCTCTCGGTTCGAGCGGGACCAGGTGCCGCCCGGGCGGCGCGGGGTGAAGCGCAGGACGGAGCGCCGCTCGTCCAGCCGGCGCAGCTTGCTGTCGATCCAGCCAAAGCAGAGCGCTTCCTCCTGGGCGTCCTCCAGGGTGACGGGCGGTGGCCCGGCGCCCTGCTTCCAGAGCACGAGCCAGACGCCCGCGGCGCTCCGGTGGTGCTCCTCCAGCCAGCGGCGCCAGTCCGCCCGGTCTACCGGCTCGAACCACGACGCCTCGTCACCCGCCATGCAGCCGCCCCTCCCACGCTCCCGATGCGTTGCTCAGGCGGCCGATCCGGCCGCCCCGGGCGCTCGTCCCGCGCTGGGTCCGTCCCCCGCGGCGGCTCGCCTCCCCTCTCCCCTCGTGGGAGAGATCCTATGGTTGGGTGTCAAGGGGCGGGTCCGCAGTCGAGGGGTGCGGCGGCTGATGGACCCGGGCCGGATCGTAGGTCGTGCCATGGGTGACCAGCGACCAAGCGGTGCGCGCCAGCTTGCGCGCCACCGCGTTGAGCGCGGCCGTCGAGGACAAGCCTTTGGCTCGTTCGCGCTCGTACTGGAGCTTGAAGGGGTTGTCGGGATCCCGGCGGCGCAGGTTGGCCTGGGCGCACAGGTAGAGCAGCCGGCGCAGTTCGGGCTGGCCCCGCTTGGACAGGCGGCGACGTCCCACGTACGCCCCGCTGTCGCGCACCCGCACGTCCAGGCCCAGGTAGGCCACGAACTGGTCGGGGTGGGTGAAGGTGTGGCTGGCGAAGCAGGCCGCCAGCGCCGCCGCCGTCACCGGCCCGATTCCCGGCACCTGCCGCAACGCCGCGGCGACCGCCAGCTCCGGCTGCTGGCAGAGCGCGGCGATCTGGGCATCGAGCTCCCGCTGCTGCGCACGGAGCGCGTTGATCGCCGCGGTCAGGGGCTCGGCGGCATAGGGCAGGGCTTGCCGCTGCTGGGTGAGCTGGGCCAGGCTATCGCTGAGCCCTTTGCGGGCCGCCAGGAGTTGCTCGAGCTGCACCACCGACTCCGCCTTGACCGGGAAGGGGCGCAACGGCAGGGCCAGAGCGTAGCGCGCCAGGCCCTGGCTGTCGAGCCGGTCGGTCTTGGCGCGCGGATGCAGCGCGGCCAGGAAGGCCTTGGCCTCCTTGGGCGGGGCCAACAAGACGGTGCGCCCGTCCTGCTGGCCGCGCCGGACGACGGCCTGGCTATAGACCCCGGTCGGCTCGACCACCCAGGGATGCTCGGCCGGGGCCAGGGCGACGAGGTGGTCGATCCCGGCGGGCGTGTTGGGCACCTGGCCCTCGGCCACCACCTGCTGGGTGCCGGCCGCGAGCAGACTGTAGGCCAAGGTGGCCTTGCTGACGTCGATCCCGAGCATGGGACGCACTCCTGGCGCCGCCGCCCCCTTGCGGAGCATCGACCGTCCTCGCGGGAGGCGGTGGCATCCCTCATCGGCGGTCGGCGCGGTGTACCGCAGTCTCTCCCAGGCCGTCCCGCTGGCGGCAAGGGGCTGAGGCGGTTACAGCACACCGAGGCGCGCGGCACGTGTCAAGATCCGGGTGGGGTGTGGAGATATGGACAGCCGCTGCGCGCCTGCCCACATCCCTACACCCCCTACGGCGACGACGCGCATCCCCACCATACAAGACTCTGTTGGGTAACCCCCTCACGGCGGCCTAGTCGGCGGGGATCCGTGCCATACTGGCACTCCCCGCTCGTGGTCAGTGCCGTCGAAGGAGGCAGGCCCATGACATTACACCCCCGCCCGCTGCCGCCC
>DATKRJ010000262.1:0-2926 GCA_035532355.1 Thermomicrobiaceae bacterium
GACGTCGAGCTGGCTCAGGCTACTCACTGGTCGATGGGCGGTCATCGGTGGCGCTCAGCGATTGAGCACCTTGCGCACCAGGAAGTCGTCGACCCGGTTGGCGTCGTCAACGATCGTGGCGACGCGCTTCCAGCCGTGCCCCTCGCCGGGATAGGTGTGGTACTCCACGTCCTTGCTGGCACCGCGCAGGGCGTCGACCATGCTCTGCATCTGGCTGGGGTGGCAGACGATGTCCGCCTCACCCTGCAGGACCAGGATCGGCTCACGGACGTTGGCGACATGGTGGATCGGGCTCCGGTCGCGGTAGAGGTCGGTGTTGGCGCCGGGCGCACCCATCAGTCTGGCCATGTAGTGGCGCTCGAAGACCCAGGTGGTGTCGGTGAAGGTCACCAGGTCCGCGACGCCGAAACGGCAGACACCGGCGCGGAAGAAGTCGGGTGCCTTGGTCATGCAGATGAGCGTCCCGTACCCGCCGGCACTGCCACCCATCGCGACCACCTTGCGTGGGTTGACCAGGCCATGCTCGATCACCATGCGCGCGCCCGCGAGGTTGTCCTGCAGGTCCCCGCCGCCCCAGTCGCCGTAGAGCTGCTCCATGAAGCCGCGACCGTAGCCCTTGCTGCCGCGGTAGTTCGGCGCCAGCACGAGGTAGCCGCGGCCGACGAGGTACTGGACGTGGCCCTGCCAGTTGGCGAGCGTCTGCCCAACCGGGCCGCCGTGGATGTGTACCACCAGTGGGTGCTGGCCGGGACGGGTCTCACCTGGGGTGAAGAGCAGGCCGTGAACATCGAGCCCGTCGCTGCTCTGCCAGGCGACGTGCTCCGGCATGACCAGCTCGCCGCCCAGGATCCCGCCGGTGGCGCTCTGAGTGAGCTGCCGGCGCTGACCGCCAGAACTGTCCAACAGGTAGAGATCGGCCGGCCGGATCGGCGACGAGAAAGTACACACTAGCCGCTCGTTGTCGACCCAGCCGATCTCGGCGTGTACCCCCGGCTCGTGCGTCACCTGCCGCGTCCGGTCGTCCTCCCAGCACCAGATCTGGCAGTCGCCGTCGTCGTTGCGCGTGTAGGCGACGCGGCGCCCGTCCGACGACCAGGCAGGCGTCGCGTGCTGCGCTTCCTCAGGTACCAGGCGGCGAGCGTTGGACCCGTCGGCGTCGCAGCGCCAGAGGTTGCCGAAGTCGCCGTCCCGGTCGGAGATGTACGCGATGGCCGAGCCGTCCGGCGACCAGACGGCGTCGGCGTTGGTGACGCCGGTGCCGCCCGCCACGACGCGGCGCTCACCGCTCTCGACCTCCGCCACCACCAGCGCGCGCTCGTCCCAGGGCATGTCGTAGTGGGCCCACTGCCCGTAGAGCAGCCGCCGGCCGTCGGGCGACCAGTGCGGCTGAAGGACGTACTCGTCGCCGGCGCTGAGGAGGCGGAACGAGCGCCCGTCGACGTCGGCGAGCGCGATGTCGACCTCCTCGCCGCGCTCGGCGACGAAGGCCACGCGGGTGCCGTCCGGCGCTACCGCGGGCGAGTGGTGGTTGCCCGGTCCCTCCTCGACCGGCCGGGACGGGCCGCCGCCGGCCGGCACCGTCCAGAGCTTGCCGTCCTTGCTCGAGGCGAAGACGAGGTGACTCCCGTCGGGCGTCCAGGCGATCGACGCGGCGTGGCGCTGGTTGGGGTCGGGCCCCTGCAGGGCAGCCTGGTCGGTGAGCTGCAGCGGCAGCTCGCCCGCCGTGCCGACTACCCAGAGGTCGACCCGCCCGTCGAGGGCGCGGCTGTAGGCGATCCGCCTGCCGTCCGGTGACGGACAGGGAGTCGTGATGGTGGGCACCGCGGCGAAGGCCTCCGGGCTCAGCGCCGCGGGCCATCTGCCGGGCTCCCGGCTCCAGTGGTCGCTCGACGTCGGCATGCTGCTTCCTCCCGCGAGCCGCGGCACAACACCGCGGCCGATGGCACCTCGCCGCCCTGCCGCCGCTACCCCGGACGGGCTGCTCCGAGCCGGGGAGGCGACGGGTGTGGTGGGCGCGTGCCTCACGCTAGCATGACATCGCGCCCGAATGCGCCCGCCACCCGCTAGCCGACGACCGGCACGCCCGACTCGACCAGCTGGCGGTTGAAGCCGGCGACCTCGGTGTCGAAGACGCCCTGGAGCCGGGCGAGGCCTTCGCCGGCCTGGCCGCTCAGCATGTCGAACACCTCGTAGCACTGCTGAGGTGGGCGCGAGTGGCCCCAGGCGACCGTCGATTGCAGCGAGGCGAGCTTGCTGTTGACCTTCGGCGGGTAGTTGAAGGAGTCGGCGCGGCCGCGGCTGCGCGACTCGACCAGCTCGTTCTCGGCCTCGAGTAGCCGGTCCGAGACGCGTTTGGCCTCCTCCGCCAGGTCGTCTTTCTCGGCCGCCCGCAGCCGCCCCTGCCACTCGCCGAGCTGCTGGCGCGAACGCCGGCTACGCACCACCGCCTCGTGCACCTCGGTCAGCCGGTCGCGTATCGCGAGCAGGAGGTCGAACTGGGCCTGAAGGTCCTGCTGGCCGGCGCCGGAGCGCGGGTCCTCGACCACCGCGAACTGCTCGGTGGCCGTCTGGCCGTCGACGTCGAGCCGCACCTGGTAGGTGCCGGGGACGACCTCGGGTCCGATGGTGCTGCCGCCCCAGTAGGCGGAGAGCGCCGTGTTCTCCAGCTTCGTTGCCTCGGGGTAGCGCAGGTCCCACACGAAGCGGTGCACGCCAGGGGACTTTGCGAGCTGCTTGCCCGGTCCGTCGGCGTCCGCGCTGGAGAAGCGCCGGATTTCCCGGCCGCCGGCCGTGAGGAAGGTCAGCGAGACCCGCTCGGAATCGGCGCCGTTCACGGCGTAGGTCACGGCAGCACCGTTGGGTGGATTCTCCCCGGCGTTGAGCAGCTTGACCTTGCGCTGACCGTCCTCGCTGACTACCAGACCCA
>DATKRJ010000263.1:0-36762 GCA_035532355.1 Thermomicrobiaceae bacterium
GTCAGCCTTGTCGATCATCTCCTGGTAGTGCGCCCAGGCGACTCGCTCGGTCGGGTAACCGTCGGGCCGACCCGGGTAGACGCGGTTCATGTCGTAGGTGAAGCCGTCGAACGGGTTGCCGCGCTGCTGCGCCTCGAAGGCGGAGACGTTGAGGACGGGCACCGCGACGAGCGTCCCCCGCAGCTGCGTCGGGTCGAGCTCGGCGAGGAGCTTGTGGATCGCCAGCGGCCCCTCCGGCTCGTCCCCGTGGATGGCGCCGTCGATCCAGAGGACCGGCCCCCGAGCGGCCCCGTGCACGACGACCACCGGGATCGAGAGTGCTCCCCCGCCGGGGCGGCGCGAGACGGGAATCACCCCGTCGGCTCGGACTCCGAGCTCCGCGATCGCGGTGCCGACCTGAAACGTGTCCACCGCTCGCTCCTCTCCGCGCTGTCCGCGACGGCGGTCTCTGACTCCGCACTCGCCGGTTAGATGCCGCCGAGGCCGTGCCCGGCGCTCCCCCCGGTCCGCGGCGTCGCCTCGTCGTCCGTGAACAGGTGGGAGAGCGCGGCCGAGAGGTCCGCGCCGTGCATGTCATAGCAGCGCCGCACCGTGGCGAAGTCGTGCGCCCGGAAGGCGGCCACCAGGTCGCGGTGCAGCGCGATCAGGAACGTCAGGTCGCGATTCGCCTGGTTGCGCAGCGTCATGGCGCGCCGGATCTGCTGCGCGTAGCTCTCCCAGACGTCGCGCACCAGCAGGTGCCCGCTCAGCTCGATGATGCGGGAGTGGAACGCGATGTCCGCGGCGTTCATACGCGGGACGTCGTTCAGCTCCACCGCGCGGGCGATCTGTTCGACCAATTCCTCGAGCTCATCGAGTTCCGCCGCGCCGCAGCACTCCAGCATCAGCTGCGCGGCGAAGGTCTCCAGGAGCTTGCGGAACGACTGGAGCTCCTCGATCGACCGCCGCGTCAGCGGCGTGACGATGGTGCCCCGATACGGGACGTTCGAGACGAGCCCGTCCTTCTCGAGCTGCCTGAGCGCCTCCCGCAGCGGCGCCCGGCTGACCCCCATCTGCTTGGCGAGCTCGGCTTGGTTGACCTGCTGGCCGGGAGCGAGCTGCCCACGGATGATGGCCTCACGCACCAACCGCAGAATGACCTCGCTCAGCGGCGCCGCCTCAACCTCCGGGAAGATGATCTCGCTCACGTGCGTCGTACCTTCCCCTGCCCCAACCATGGCGGCTTCCCGCCGGCCACCGCGACGCGCTGGGTGCTGTGCGGCACGCTGGGCTCCTGTCATGCGATTCCAGGTCTTGACAACGAATCCGCCACATCCTAGCATGATGACGTTCGTCTGTCGACAGATGACAATCGTCGATCGACTCGCACGCGTCTGCGGCTGCTTGGCCAGGTGCACGACTCGGCCCGGGCCCGGTCGATGGAGGAGGCGGGCTCCTGCTACTCGCGGCGCTTTTCCGCGTCGGCATCATCGGTGCTGGGACCGCTGGGACCTGCCAATTGATCGTCAATACGGCGAACTTCTGGTATACGCGCGAGGAACTGGGCGTAACGGAGGATTCCTGGGATTGGCTGAAGCGCGCCAACGAGGACAAGTGGGATAGCCTGGAGCGGGCTCATAGGGCGGGCGTCAAGATCGCCGCAGGGAGCAATGCCGGCTTTCTCGTCGATCACGGCCAGAACGCGGCTGAACGCGCGGAGTTGGTGAAAGGCGGACTCGCACCTATTGAGGCGATCCAGGCTGCGACGAAGACCGCCGCTGAGCTCCTCCGGGTGGATCGCGAGACCGGCACGCTGGCTCCGGGCAAGCTCGCGGATGTGGTCGTGGTGGATAGTGATCCGCTGACGTCCATCGCGCTGCTCCAGTGGCACGAGCGGATCACGTACGTCTTCAGATCTGGGCGCCTGGTCAACGCACCCACGGCTTCGGAGATCACGGCAGGCCGACAAGACGTCAGACTTCGGGCGTGACTTCGCAGGACAAGAGATGCCCGACCAACGTGGCGTCATAGATGAGACGCGGTAGAAGGACTAGATGGGAAACCTGGACGGGCGGGTCGTGCTCGTGACGGGAGCGGGCCGTGGGCTCGGGCACGGTGTAGCACGCGGACTGGCCGTGCATGGCGCCACCGTGGTCGCGGTGTCCCGCACCGAGAGCGAGCTCGCGGACCTGGTCGGCGCGACGCGCGAGGCCGCCGGCGCCGTGGCGCCGTTCCCGGTGGACCTGGCGCGTGCCGGGGCGCCGGGCGAGCTTGCGCGCACGGTCATCGAGCGCTTCGGCCGCCTCGACGTCCTGATCAACAACGCCGCGGTCCTGCGCAACCGTGCGTTTATGGAGCTCACAGAGGACGAGTACGACACGACGATCGAGGTCAATCTCCTCGCTCCCGTCCGGCTGGCGCGCGCGTTCCTCCCGTCCATGATCGCGCGTGGGTCCGGCGCCATCGTGAATGTGTCTTCCCGCGCTGGCGTCCAGCCGTTCGCCAATGAGACCGACTACTGCGCCGCTAAGTACGGCCTGGAGGGCTTCTCGTTTGCGCTGGCCCTCGAGCTCCGGTCGCACAACATCAGCGTCAATGTCGTGACGCCGGGCTACCGCATCAAACCAACCTCGGTGACGGCCGCCGAGTTCGCCGCCTGGCCGGCGGAGCGCCGGGCCGAGTACCGCGATCCGATCGACATGGCCGACGCGTTCGCGTTCCTCGCCCTGCAGGACGGCAGCGGTGTCACCGGCCAGCGCTTCAACGCCTACGATCTCGCGGAGCGCGTCCGGAGAGAGGGGTGGGACTGGAACAACGCGCAATCGGCAACTGGCAGTTCGGGAAGGGATTAGCTCCGTGGAGATTCTCGGCATCAAGCACCTGGCGATCGCAGTCACGAACGTTGACGAGGCGCTCGCGCACTACCAGCGCTTCCTGGGTGTCGCGGAGGGCGTGCAACCCCGCGATCTGGTGAAGGGTGGGTCCCGGGAGGCGCATTTCATGTTCGGCGACGTGCAGATCCAGCTCTGCCAGTCGTTCGAGCCCGACCACCGCTTCGCCCATTTCATCGCCGAGCACGGTGAGGGCCTGCACCACGCGTGCCTCTCCGTCGACAACATCGAGGAGGCCGTCGACCGGGCGCTGGCGGCGGGCGCGCAACTCAAGGAGTGCAAGTCCTGCCAGGTCGTCGGCATTCACGAGCACCCGGAAGGATGGATTGCGTTCCTCGAAGGGGACTCGGTGCCGGGCATGGAGATTGAGTTCATGCAGGTCTACCAGGAAGGCGAGATGCCGGAGCGCTTCAAGCGACCGCGCGAGGTGTAGGGGTGCGGCGGTCGCAGTGATGCCAGAAGGAGAGCAACGCGATGGTACGCACCAACAGAGACCAGCTCGTGGAGATGGCGGTCTGGGGCGAGGCTTGGCCGGCCGCGCTCCGCTCGCCGTACCGACCCAACGACCGGGGTGAGGCGGGCGTCCTCATGGGAACGGCCGGCGTCATCCTCAACGTGCGTGTCGGCGACCCCGCCTACGGCTGGGCTGGGGACCACGTCGAGCCGGGCGTCTCGATCCGCAACCGTGAGGACGGCCCGGAGCACGCGCTGCACTACCTGGCCTGCATCGGCAACGATGCCGTCGTCGTCAGCGGGGAGGCTGCCGGAGCGCGCGGGGTCATGACCGGCGAGCACGCGCACATCATGGTGGACTTCGAACCGGACGTGCTCGAGCAGATCGCAATTGGCGACCGCATCCAGATCCGCGCGGTCGGCATGGGGCTGGAGATGCTCGACTACCCCCACATCTCCGTGCGCAAGATGAGCCCGCGGCTCTTCGACAAGCTCCGCATCGAGGAGCTCGGCGACGGGCGGATCCGGCTGCCGGTCGCCGCGGTGCTTCCGGCCTACATGATGGGGTCCGGCGCGGAGCTGGGCGCCGACTACGTCGATCAGGACATGATCAGCAACGATCGGGAGACGCTGGCCGCGCTCGGTCTCGACAACCTCAGGATCGGCGACATTCTGGCGATCCAGGATCACGACCACACCTACAACCGCGGCTATCGCGAGGGCGCCGTCACCATCGGCCTGAACAACCACGGCGACTCGTTCATGACCGGCCATGGCCCGGGCGTCATGGACCTTCTGAGCTGTGCGACGGACAAGATCGAGTACTACGTCGACACCCAGCAGCGCCCCAACCTCGCGGCCTATCTCGGGATCGGCAACAAGTCGCTCGCGTAACTCGACGTGACGGCGAGCTCAGGAGGAATAACCATGGTTGCGACCAACCACGACCGGCTGGTCACGATGTCGGTGCAGGGTAACGTCGTGTCACCCGGGTACCCCGGCATCCCGGCGATTCCGCACCAGATCGACCACGAGGGGCGACCCCGGCTGCTGCCGGCGCTCGGCGGCATCGTCTACAACGTCCGGCTCGGTGACTCGGTCTACGGCTGGGCCGGGGACAACATCGAGCCAGGTGTCGCCATCAAGTCTCCGGAGGGGCCGGCCAACCAGGCACTCAACGTCTTTGCCTGCGTCGGCAACCAGGCCGTCGTCATGAGCGGGAACGCCAAGGGCGCAATCGGCACCGTGACCGGCAAGAGCGGCCGGTTCGCCGAGCACGTGATCCTGGCCTTCCCGCCCGACGTACTCGACCGCCTCGCCATCGGCGACAAGATCAACGTCCGGGCGTGCGGGGTCGGCATGACCGTCCGCGACTACCCCGGCGTCAAGCTGAAGAGCCTCTCTCCGCCGCTCCTCGAGTCCATGCGCATCGAGGAGAACGACCAGAAGCTGACGGTGCCGGTCAAGGCGGTCGTGCCCCCGGAGCTCGTCGGCGCCGGCTCCGGCCTCACCAGTGAGAGTGGTGCGATCTGTATCCAGTCGATGGACCGCAACGCCCTGCAGCGGCACGGGCTCGACGCGCTGCGCCTCGGCGACATCGTCGCGCTGGCCGACTACGACTCGGCCTGGGGTCACGGCTACCGGAAGGGCAGCGTGGGCATCGGGGTCGTCTCATCCACCGACTCGATCAAGGCGGGCTACGGGCCCGGCGTCACGCTCCTGATGACGGCGCCCGACGGAGAGATCGACCCCATGGTCATGGACCGTGTCAACCTCGTCGATCTGCTGGGGATCGACGTGGGAGGGGCCAAGGCGTGACCGTGACGTCGGCACGACAGGAGGTCGCGGGGTGAGTGCCACGACCGCTCCTCGACCAGACACCGTGATGGGGCGCGCGCTGGCCGCGCGCGTCCTCGACCTGGAGGCGCTGCAGGATCGCACGCGACTCCAGCCGAGCGACGACCTGATGGACCTGATGCACTCGGTGCCGCAGCCGCTCCCCGAGCACGTGCGCCAGGCGGCCAAAGACGCGCTCGACCGGGGCGAGACGCACTACACCACGCGCCCCGGGGTCGTCGAGCTCCGGCGGGCCATCGCCGAGCACGCGACGGCCGCCGGCTTCCCCGCGGTCGTGGACCGCACTGTTGTCACCAACGGCGCCGCCGAGGCGCTCTTCATCGCGCTGCAGGCGGCGCTCTCTCCCGGCGCGCGTGCCGCCGTCGTCGAGCCGATGGCACCGCACGTCATCCAGATGATCCGCTTCGTCGGCGCCGAGGTGGTGCCGATCACCCCTGTCGCGGACGCGGACTTCTTGGTCGCGCCCGCAGCCGTCGCCGCTACGCAGGCGGACGTATTGGTGCTAGCGTCGCCATCCCCGGTCAGCGGGAAGGCATTGCCTCCTCCGGCGCTCGAGGCCATCCTCGGAACGGCCCTGGACCGCGGTATGTACGTGATCCTCGACCGCACCAGCGCACCGTGCCTCTTCGATCCGACGTTGGCGCGCATCGACGACGCGGACCTGGGGTCCAGGGTCATCACCGTCGGGTCGTTCTCGTCGGGCTACGACCTGGGCGGATGGCGGGTTGGCTACTTCACGGCGCCCACGGAGCAGGTCGCCAAGCTACGCGGCTTGAAGCAGGCGATGTCGATCTGCACGACGGCCGTCTCGCAGTACGCCGCGCTGGCCGCGCTGACGGGACCCGACGACTGGCGGGCCGCGCGCCGCGCCGAGTTCGCGGCCCGCCTGGACGCGGCCGTCACGGTCCTGCGCGAGGCCGGGCTGCCCGTCATCCCGCCCGACGCTTACCCAGGACTGCTCGTCGACACCCGCCGGGTCGATCCCGATGACGCTGTCGTCGCCGAGCGGCTCCGGGCCTCCGGGGTCGTCGTCGACCCCTGTTGGCGATACGGCCGAGCGACCGCTGGGTTCATCCGCATCGACCTCGGGGCGGAGCGACGGGACCTGGTCACGGGCATCGAGCGAATCGCCCAGCTCGGGCAGGGAGGACGCCATGGCTAGCCCGGCCGACCGCGGGGCGCCCCAGGACGGCGCGTCGCGGTCGATCAACATCTTCGAGCTGCAGGAGCTGGCGCGCTCGAAAAGGGGTGTGATCTCGATGGGGCTCGGCGACCCCGACCTGCCGACGCCCGCGCACATCGTCGAGGCCGCCAAGCGCGCCATCGCGGAGGGCCGCACCGGGCCGGCCCCGACGCGGGGTCTGCCCGAGCTGCGCCAGGCCATCGCCCGGAAGCTCGCGCGGGACAACGACATCGTCGCCAACCCGGACACCGAGGTCCTGGTCACCACCGGCGGTCAGGAAGCCCTCTTCCTGGTGATCCAGGCCCTCATCGAGCCGGGGGACGAGGTGCTTGTCCCCGATCCCCGCTACACGTCGTACGACGAAGCGATCGAGCTCGCCGGCGGCCGGATCGTGCTGGTACCGACGGACGAGCAGCACGACTTCGACCTGGACCCGGATGAAGTGGAGCGCCGGATCACACCCCGGTCCAAGGTGTTGCTGCTCATCTCCCCCAACAACCCGACAGCGGGGATCGTCTCGCCGGACAACGTGCGGCGGCTGGCCGAGCTTGTCATTCGGCACGACCTCGTCGTGATTTCCGACGAGATCTACGAGAAGTTCCTCTACGACGGCGCGACCCAGATCAGCATCGGCTCACTGCCCGGCATGCGGGAGCGGACCATCACGCTCAACGGCGCGTCCAAGACCTACGCCATGACCGGCTGGCGCATCGGCTACGTCTGTGGCCCGCCCGAGTTCATCGACGCCGTGGCGGCGCTCAAGGAGATGGTGAACGTCCAGGCGCCGACGGTTTCCCAGTGGGCGGCCGCGGCGGGCCTCGACGGTCCGCAGGAATGCGTCGAGGAGATGCGCCGGATCTATGCTGAGCGACGGCGGCTGCTGCTCGACGCCCTCGACGAGATGGGGTTCAGCTACGGCACCCCGCACGGCGCGCTCTACGTCTGGGCGAACACCGCTTCCACCGGGTTCGAGGCGACCGAGCTGTCCTACCTGTTCCTCCAGGAAGCCGGCGTTCTGATCTTCCCCGGGACCGGGTTCGGTGAGAACTGGGGCAGCTACATGCGCATGACTCTGCTCCAGCCGAAGGAGGTGCTGGCCCAGGCGGTGGAGCAGATGAAGGCGGCGCTGAGCCGCCACCGGGCGGGGTCTGGCACGCCGGCGCGTCGGCCGTGACGGGCGGGACGGTGTCGCCGGGGCGCAAGGGCGGTGAGGAGAACATGGCGAACACAATCCAGACCGTGCGAATCCCGGCGGAGGCCCTTCGCCGGCAGGCCGAGGCGATCCTGGTCGGTTATGGCGCACGGCCCGAGGAAGCCGCGATCCAGGCGGACGCGCGGCTGCAGGGGGAGCTGCGGGGGCATCCGGGCCAGGGCCAGGGCATGCGCGGGCTGACGCGCTACTGCCAGATGCTCGAGACCGGCGGCATCATGCCGGGGGCGCCGTTCGAGATCCTGGTGGATACGCCCGCTTCCGCGCTGGTCGACGCGCACCGGGGCTTCGGCCAGGTGATGGCTTCCCGCGCCATGGACCTCGCCATCGACAAGGCCCGCGAGGTTGGCGTGGGGCTCGTCCTGGTCCGCCATTCGAACCACTTCGGAATCGCCCAGTACCACGCCATGCGCGCCGCGGCGCAGGGCATGATCGGCATCGCGATGACCAACGCGGGGCCGGAGATGGCGCCGTGGGGCGGGATCACCCCGACGATCGGCACCAACCCCTGGGGGATCGCGGCGCCCACTGACCTGGGGTTCCCGCTCGTCCTCGACATGGCGCTGTCAATGAGCGGCAAGGGGATGGTCCGCTGGCACCTGCGGCAGGGGTTGGAGATCCCCACCGACTGGGCTTACGACCGATACGGCAACGTCACCGACGACCCGGCGAAGGCGATCGAGGGGCCGCTCGTGCCGATGGGGGCGTTCAAGGGGACCGGACTATCGATCATGACCGACGTCATCTGCGGCGTGCTGGCTGGGGCGGCGTTCGGGCTGACGCCGTACCAGGATCCCGCCAACCATGACGTCGGGCATACCATGATCGCGATCGACATCGCGCGCTTCATGCCCTGGGACGAGTACCTGAGCCGGATGCAGGCGTTCTGCGCGGAGCTCAAGGCATCGGAGCTCGCTCCCGGCTTCAGCGAGATCCTGCTGCCGGGCGAATTGGAGCACCGACGGATGCAGGAGCGGCTCGCGAACGGGATCCCGGTCGACACCGAGTCGATCGCGACCCTGCGCGAGCTGGCGGGGCGGCGGCGCGTGGCGTTCACGCTCGATGCGTACGTGGATAGTGAGGTGAGTTGATGGCGAGCAAGCACCAGCTGCTCCTGCTGGATCCGACACCGCCGCGCGACATCGAGCTCGTGCTGAGCCTGCTGCCCGACGGGCGGTTCGACGTCCTGACGCCGGAGCCCGACGGGGACGCGAGCGACCTGCTGGCGCTGGCCGAGACCATCGTGACGCGCGCGCAGCCGGTCACCGCCCGGACGATCCAGGCGAGCCCGAACCTGCGGCTGGTCCAGAAGTACGGCGGCCGCCCCGACGTGCTCGACCTGGACGCGGCCCGGGAGGCTGGCGTCGCAGTGGCCCTGATGCCGCTCTGCGGCTGCATCGCCGTCGCCGAGTTGGCCATGACGCTCCTCCTCGCGCTCTCCAAGCAGCTCGTCGAGGCCCATCAGGCAACGGTGACCGGCGCCTACCGGTCGCTGGGGATCGAGCCGACGCAGACGAGCCAGCGCGTCCACGCCTTCCAGTGGATGCGGCTGCCGCACCTGCAGGAGATCCGCGGCAAGACGCTCGGCATCGTCGGCTTCGGCGAGATCGGGACCGAGGTCGCCAAGCGCGCCCGGGCGTTCGAGATGGAGGTGATCTACCACAAGCGGCGACCGCTGCCCGAGGCGTTGAACGAGCGCCTCGGCGTCCGGCCATCGTCGCTCGACGACCTGCTGCGGACGTCGGACTTTGTGTCGCTGCACGTCCCGCACGGCCCTGAGACCGACGAGCTCATCGGACGGCGGGAGCTCGACCTGATGAAGCCGACTGCGTACCTGGTCAACACGTGCCGCGGCCCCGTGGTCGACGAGCAGGCGCTGATCCAGGCGCTGAGTGAGCGCCGGATTGCCGGCGCCGGGCTGGACGTGTTCGACCTGGAGCCGCTGCCGGCGGACAGCCCGCTGACGCGGCTCGACAACGTCATTCTGACGCCCCACATCGGTGGCGGTACCGGCGGCGCCCGCGAGAAGCAGATGGCCGACGTCATCGGCAACGTCGTGCGCTTCGTCGAGGGGCGCTCCCCGCTGAACCGAATCGTGTGAGGTGATCCGGCCCGGGGGAATCGACCCTTTACCGGTCGGGCGAACCCTGAAGGGATAGTCGCATGCTGGACGCTCTCGTCGTCAACGGTCAGGTCCTGCTCCGGGACGGTCTGCAGCGCGTCGACGTCGGCGTGGCGGGTGGCAAGATTGCCGCACTCATGGTGCCGGGGAGCGATGCCGACGCGCGCGAGACCATCGACGCGACGGGGCTGCTCGTCTTCCCCGGGGTCATCGACGCGCACTTTCACTGCCGCGCTCCATCCCACCCGGAGCGCGAGGACTTCGCCTCCGGGACCGCCGCGGCGGCCGTGGGCGGCGTGACGACCGTGATCGAGATGCCGATCTCGATCCCGCCGACCTCGACGCCGGAGCGGATGCGCGCGCGGATGGCTAGCGCGGCGGAGTCCCTTTATGTCGATATGGGCTTCTACGGCTCGTGCGGCACGCTCAGTGCCGAAGACATCGCCGGGCAGCTGGCGGCCGGGGCAATCGGCATCAAGGCGTTCCTCCAGTCGGTGCCGCGCGGGCGCGAGGACGAGTTCGACGGGATCTGCCTCGCCACTGACGTCGAGATCCTGCGCGCCTTTGAATTGTTACGTGGGATTGGGGTTCCCTGCGCCTTCCACGCCGAAGCGAACGACCTCCTGACATACCTCTCGGACGGGTTGATCCAGAGCGGTCGGCGCGACGCGGCGGTCCATCCCCTCTCGCGCCCGCCGTTCGTGGAAGCGATTGCCGTGGCCAAGCTCCTGGTGCTGGCCGAGGAGTTCGACGTCCCGTTGCACGTCCCCCACATCAGCTCGAAGATGACCGTCGACCTGATCCGAGACGCCAAGGCGCGCGGCGTGCCGGTGACGGCCGAGACCTGCCCGCAGTACCTGGCGTTTGACGCCTCGGCGCTCGACCGGGTCGGCGTCTTCGCCAAGTGCAACCCGCCGCTCAAGACCCAGGAGGACATCGACGCGCTCTGGGAGGCGATCGGGGATGGAACGATCGACCTGGTCGCGACCGATCACTCGCCGTTCACGGTGGAGGAGAAAGAGCGCACGGCGGACAACATCTGGGCTGCGCTGCCGGGCTTCCCTGGGGTCGAGGTGCTTACCCAGTTCATTATGGGTCGCGCGGTAACCGGCGACCTCACGTTCGAGCGGGCCACGGACCTGATCGCCGGGGCTCCAGCGCGGATCTTCCACCTTGACGGGGCCAAAGGTCAGATCAAGCTCGGGCTCGACGCTGACCTCACGCTCTACGACCCCGCGCCGGTCGTGACGCTGCGGGCCGAGGATTTCCGGAGCCGCTCGGGACGGACGGGACGCATCTGGGACGGGATGCCCGTGCGCGGGCGTACGGCTGTCACGATGCTCCGGGGCCGCGTGGTCGCGCGGGACGGACAGGTAGTCGGGGAGCCCGGTTTCGGCGACATCCTGCGACCGCAGTCCGTCCCGGAGTCCGTGGCGATACCGACCGCCTGATGGTCGTCGCTGGCGGCGCCAGGGCTCGGCTGGTCTGGGCGCCGCCAGCGCGCACCCGACCCGAGCCGACCGGCTGGGCTCCCGTGAGCCGAATCGGGGTGCGCGCTGGAACCGCCTAAACCGCGCCCGAAGGCATAATCCCCTTGGGTCGTGGTCGCGTCTCGTTCCCTCCTCCTCGACTCCGCAGTCGAGGACCGTGAGGGTGCGCGCGTTCTCGACGACGGTTAGCCTGACATCTTCGGTCAAGCCGGTCGGTTCCGAAAGCCAATGGAGTTCCTCTCGATGTGTATGTACTTGACCACCCGACGTGGATTCATGTGTACTCCGGATGACATCGGCGTTCCATCGTGAACCATATTCCCCAGAGATGCGGCGGCCCGCCGGCTGGCTCACCTCCCCGCTTGCCTATCCGTGCGCCTAGCGAGCGAGATCGCACGGGCTCAGAGCGCCGATCCCCGCCTGACGCCTCGTAACGGCATCCAGCAGTTTGGAGGCCGTATCGTGACACGTGCGTCCCGCGTGCGTGCGTTCCCCCCATACGGCACATGAGCCCTCGGCAGCCATGTAGGGCTACGTCCCGGCGGGATACGCCTTCCGCGTGTATCGGCGGCTCCACCCACTGCCGTGCAATGCGTCCGCCGTGTAGCCAACCATGTAGCCAATCCGCGGGTCCTGGGTTCGATTCCCGGCGGGCTCACCCCGAAATCGTTGATCTGATGCGGACATCGCGGGTTGCCTCAAGGCTGTTCGTGCTGCCGGCCGGGTTTGACAGCCACTGACAGCCAGCGGAGCAGCGCGCGGCGGCAGGCCCCCCGCGTGCCTGGCGTTCATGGACGTCTGGACGTCCCGCGGAGTGAGGCGCGACCGTCACTCCCGCCCGAGCACCGGCACGGGATGCCGTGTCACGAACAGCCGATAGCTGGCGAAGGTCCGCGGGCGCGGCGTGGGCCGGACAGTGTCCTCGGGCCAGCGCGTGAGGTCGGCGCCGACCGTCTCGCGCTCCGGTCGTGGCGCGATGTCCTGTCGTATCTCCTGGGGTATGTCGTTCTCTCTTCCAGCCTGCTTGCGCTGTGGCGTTCGGCGCCGGCTGCGTCGGGCAGTGGGCGGCCGATCTGGGCAGCCAGACGATCTCCATCGCGTCGGGTCACCCGTGGGACATCGGCTGCGCCGAGCGCTTCATCGGCACGCTGCGGGACAAGTGCCTCAACGAGGAGGTCCTCTGGGGCGCGCGGCACGCGCAGGCGGTCGTCGCATGGCGGCGGCGCGAGGTCAACCCGGAGCGCCCGCACCGCAGCGTGAACTACCGGACGCCGGGCGAGGCGGTCGGGAGAGTACGATCTTTGAAGGAAGGAGCTTGGGACGCGAGCGGCGGTTGTGCGAGCACCGACTCACCCTGCGCGTGGAACGGATCCCCGAGGCAAGTCAGATCTGCCACGCGTCGTGCGGCTCGACCTACGCGCCGCCGGTGAGCGTCCATCGATTCTCCCTCACCCACGCAGACGCACTCCGTGCTCCCTTTCGCCCGCGCGCACCACGCCCCGGCGCGCAGTACTCCGGGGCGCACCCATATTTCCTACAGGACTTGACACGTGCGGGAACGTCGCACTACGATGCGGCCGGAAGCGTTCCCTGTTCACTGCTACGACATGATGCCGCGATTCCGTATCGTGGCTCGTGTCGCGCCGCTCGATCAGCTGGCGCTGAAACGCGAGCTCCTCTTTTATGGTGTCCACCACCATACCGGAAAGGCAGTGGAAATGCGTCGCCGCCGAGGGGCCCTGCTCGCGGTCATCGCGATCTTCACCATGGTAGTTGCCCCGCTGGCGGCACAGGCACAAGGGAGTTCGGCAACCGGTCAGATCGCCTCGCTGCTCGGCTTGCCCGCGCAGGGCTCGCCGCTGACGACCGATCCGAACGCGCTGCAGCAGAACCTCGCCGCCGACCCCGGCGCGAATATCTCCCAGATCGCGCCGCCGGATCCTAACAGTCAGGGTGCGGCGCGCCTCGCCTACCCCATCGAGGTGCCGCCGGGCCGGGCCGGTACCCAGCCCGACCTCTCGATCTCCTACGATTCGAGCAACGCCGACGGCTGGCTCGGCCTCGGCTGGGATCTCTCGACCCCGGCTATCGCGGTCGACACACGCTGGGGTGTCCCGCGCTACGACGCCAATAAGGAGAGCGAGAGCTACGACTTCAACGGCAACGAGCTGACACCGCTAGCCCATACCGGCCAGCTCCAGGATCGCCAGTCCAGCCCGGATGGGGTGACGTTCCACCTGCGCGTCGAGGGCAGCTTCTATAAGATCCAGCGCTACGGCGACAACCCGACCAACTACTTCTGGGTGGTGACCGATCAGTCGGCCGCGCAGCACCTGTACGGCGCGACCCTCCAGCAAACGAGCAACGGCCTGGTGCCCGTGCTCGACAAGAGCCAGGTGCTGGCCGATGCCAACGGCAATATCTACAAGTGGCCGCTGCTCGAGGTGGCCGACTTCAACTCCAACCTCACCACCTACACCTACGCCCGCGTCAATGACCCGATCTCGCCCGCCGACCCGAACAGCCCGGACGGCACGCAGCTCTACCTCGCCAACATCAACTACGACGGCGAGAACGACGGCAGCACGACCGCTCCCGGTCCCTACAACGTCAGCTTCAGCCTGACGCAGAGCCTCTCCAACGGTACGCCTCGGCCCGACGTGCTGACCGACGCCCGCGGCGGTTTCCTGATGGTGACGGCGCGGCTCCTGAGCAAGATCACCGTCAGCTACAACAACCAGACGATTCGCAGTTACGACCTCAGCTATATCCAGGGCGAGTTCAACAAGACGCTGCTGCAGTCAGTCACCCAGAACGGCGCAGACGGCAGCGGCCTCGCCACGCACAGCTTCAGCTACTACGACAACGTCCACGAAAGCGACGGCAGCTACAACGGGTTCAGTCCGTCCGCACCCTGGAACACCGGCAGCGACAGCGTCGACAGCATGACGCTGCAGGACGCGAGTGGGCTCAGCGGCGCCGTCGCCAACAGCTACGACGGCCACATCTATCTCGGCTTCAATCCGGTCGATCCGACCAAGGAAGGTTCGGTCGGCGTCTCGGTCAACTACAACCACATCGACAGCAACGACACGCTGGCGATGATCGACATCAACGGGGACGGACTGCCCGACAAAGTCTTCGAGAGCGACGGTACGATCTACTATCGCCTCAACCAGTCGGCGCCGGGCTCGACGAGCAGCACCACCTTCGGAACAGCGGAGCCGGTCACCGGCCTCGACACCCTGGGCCAGCAATCGAGCGATACCGTCGCCGTCGGGCCGGAGGCCTACGTCGGCGTCTCGGTGCTCTACAACCATGCCTGGACCTTCAACAACAGCCCGATCTACTTCATCGACGTCAACAACGACGGCCTGCCCGACCTGGTGCAGAACGGGCACGTCCTCTTCGACCATCTCGTCGATGGGGCACCGACGTTCAATTTCGACAGCTCGACGACGCAGGTGCCGCTCGGCACGAGTCAGGTCGACGCCGCGCCGCTCTTGCCGGGCCTCCAGTCGGCCTACCAGCAGGAGCTGGCGGCCTCGCCGCTGGTCGATACGGTTCGCCGCTGGGTTGCGCCCTTTGCCGGGACGATCAGCATCGGCGGCAGTGTCAACCTGATCCAGGACACCAGCGCCGCCCGCCAGAACTACACCACGGCTGATGGGGTCACGGTCGCGATCCAGCACAATGGCGATCAGCTGTGGTCGCAGACGATCGGCGCGACCGACTCCTCCAGCTACACGCCGAGCGGCGTCGGCAGCATTACCGTCCAGGCCGGCGACCGGATCTACTTCCGGGTCGAGTCGGGCTTCGACGGCAAGTACGACCAGGTCAACTGGGATCCGAGCGTGACCTACACCGGCGTCACCGCGGTGACCGACGCCGACGGGCTGAACGTCTACAGCTTCGACGCAACCAAGGACTTCACCCTGGCCGGCCGGCAGCACATCACGGTAACGATGCCGTTCGACGGCACGATCAGCATCACCGGCGCATTGCACAAGGCTGGCGTCACCAGCGACGACGTGACCCTGCAGGTGCTCCAGAACGGCAGCGCCGTCTTCAGCCAGACCGTTGCCTGGAACAAGACGGGCACGATCACGCCACCCTCCTCGCTCAACGTCAAGAAGGGCGACACGATCGAGCTGCACGTCAAGCTCGACTCGCGCGTCGACCTGAGCCAGATCAGCTGGGATCCGAGCCTCTTCTATACGGCCGCGACCGACGCGAACGGGAACGCGGTCACCGTCACGGACGCGTCCGGCAACTATGACATCCAGCTCAATCCGCCCTACAGCATGGACATCTACCCGCGCTCGACGATCGCCCAGCCCGACACCGGCCAGACGCTCTCCGCGACCGGCTCGGCCACCGTCACCCCGTCGCTGACCGGGATCTTCACGCCCAACAGCCCGAGCGGGCAGATCTCCTTCACGGTCAAGACGACGAAGCAATTGCTGGGCAAGGAGACTCTGAAGATCACCAGCGGGCAGGTCACCGCCTGCACGATCGAGGCGCCCGACGGCTCGACGACCGACTGCGGCACGTCCGGCTGGCAGGCATTCTCGGTCGGTCTTCCCCAGAGCGGGCCGGTCTTCTTCGCCTTCTCGGTCACCGATCCAGTCCTGTCCGATAACATCACCGCGGGCTCGGTGGTGGTGACACAGGGAAGCACCTCGAACACCTACCAGGCTCCCGTCCAGGGCCTCTACAACCCGTCCAACACGATGGACAAGGGACTCTTCGCGCAGCCGTATCGTGGATGGGCGGTCGCCGGCTACAACGGCGGCAGCACCAGCGACGGCACGGCGCTGGACGAGTCCAAGCTGGTCTACAAGCAGAGCGACTACCCGACGCCCAGCAACTACTACAACCCGAACCTGGGTATCGACCCGCACACCGGCTATCCCACGCAGAACTACGACCCGAACACGGGCTTCACCGGGGCCGCCGGCAGCGCGAACCCGGTCGACGCCAGCGCCTGGGCGCTGACGCCGAGCCCGGCCCACCTCGATACCCTCACGAACCCGCCGGCGCCGGTGCCCGACCAGTGGCTGGGCCCGAAGGATGAGATCTGGGCGCGAGCCGGCTCGATGAGCAGCTCACGCCTGACGCAGGACTATGTCAGCGTGCCGACCGCGAGCAGCTTCCAGGGAGCCGGCGCGGTCAACCAGATGAGCGAGACGCAGCAGGACGCGATTCAGGGCAGCTTCCTCGGCCTCGGCGGCTCCTACTCCTGGGGCGCCAGCGACGGTAACCTCGACGAGCTCGACATGAACGGCGACGGCTTCCCGGACATCGTCGGCTCGAACAGCATCCAGTACACGAACACGGTCGGCTCGCTCGACTCGACGGCGACGGGCGAGCCGGCCTTGAATGCCAGCGTGCGCGAGAGTCACTCGATCGCCTGGAATATCGGGTTTGAGGGCAGCCCGGCCAAGTTCACCGCCGACGCCAAGGGGGATACCAACGCGCCGGAGCAGGCCGATCCCAACTCGGGCACGACCAGGAGCGCCAGTTCGTCGCAGTCGGGCACGTCCGAGACGGCGAGCGCGTCGGAGCCGGCCCTGACCACGGGCGAGTCCACCGCGCTGACGACCCGGCCGGGAGGCTCCGGTAACAACGGCTCGGCCGCGGCCGAATCGCAGAGCCAGGTCGCGACGACCTCCTCCACCGCGAGCGGGCGGTCCACGCGCGGCGGCAGCGCCACCGGCTCCGAGCCCGACGGCGACCCGCCGCAGACCGCGTCCGACGGCGGCCAGGAGCTGAACCTGGGAGTCAGCGGCCAGTACGCCCAGGGTGAGACGAACCAGAACGGCGACCACGCGGTCGGCGGCACGCTGGTCAACACCGACCTGATCGACATCAACGGCGACGGCCTGCCGGACAAGGTCTCGACCTACAGCGACGGCCACATGGAGGTCGCATTCAATCTGGGCTACACCTTCACGGCGCCGGTCACGTGGAGCAACAACGCCGTCACCCAGCGGGGCACCAGCCAATCCTTCACCGTCGGCGGCTCGATCGGCTTCAGCGACGGCATGTACGGCTTCGGCGGCGGCGTGAGCGGTGGCCAGGAGACCGATCATGACAACGGTGTCCTGGTCGACATGAACGGCGACGGGCTGGCCGACTACGTCACGAACAGCAACGGAAACCTGATGGTCGCCATCAATACCGGCGACGGCTTCGCCCCGCCGGTCGTCTGGCACGGTGCCGACGCGAATATCGCGACCAGCAAGAGCACGAATCTCGGCGGCGGAGCCTACTTCACCATTGGCATCGGGCCGCTCTGCTTCCCGACCGACCTCTGCTACATCATCGTCAACCCCGGTTTCGACTACAGCCAGACGCAGTCGAGCCAGCAGTTGCAGCTCCGCGACATCAACGGCGACGGCTTCCCGGATGACCTCTCGAGTTCGTCCAATAGCTCGATCAGCGTCGCCCAGAACAATACCGGCGATACGAACCTGCTCGAGTCGGTGAGCCGGCCGCTCGGTGCCTCCTTCACCATCGAGTACACCCGCGCGGGGAACACGACCGCCGCACCTGCCTCGGTCTGGACGATGTCCAGGGTCACCGTCAACGACAACACCCCGTCCACCAGCGCGAATACCCAGGTGACGACCTACTCCTACGCCAACAACTTCTACGACCGCGAGGAGCGCCAGGTCTACGGCTACGCCACGGTGACCTCGAACGAGATTGACCCGTCGACCAACGCGGTCTATCGCACCATCGTCGACAGCTACGCCAACGACAACTACTACGACCAGGGGCTGCTGACGAGCGAGAAGGTCGAGAACGGCAGCGGTGCCATCTACACTCAGACCGACAACAGCTACGCCCTGCTCGACGAGACGACGAACCAGACCGTCACCAACGGTCAGGCTGAGTCGCTGACGCTCGACGAGATCTTCCCGCAGCTGAGCCAGGCGACGCAGAGCTACTCCTGGGGCCAGGCGACGCCGGGGAAGACCGAAACGGTGACCTACCAGTACGATGCCCTCGGCAACACGACGCTGATCAGCGACAGCGGCGACGGCCCGTCGAACGCGGTGACCGCCGCGACTCAGTTCGTGAGCTGCCCCAACGTCAACCTTTTCAATGTGCCGACGAGCGTCATCGTGACCGACGCAAACGGCACGGTGCTGCGACACCAGGAAGCGACCGTCCCCTGCTCCGAGGGTGCGCCGACGCAGATCCGCCAGTATCTGGCCGGCGGCAGCTTTGCCCAGACCGACATCACCTACTACGACGCGACCGGCCAGCACTACAACATCAAGTCGGTCACCTCGCCACCCAACCTGAACGGGCAACGCTACGCGGTCAACTACACCTACGACCCGACCGATACCTACGTCGCTCAGACGACCGACAGCTTCGGCTACGTCTCGACGGCGACGTACGATCCGCTCTATGGCATGATCGCCTCGTCGACCGACATCAACGGCAACACGACCAGCTACAGCTATGATGCCTTCGGGCGGCTCGCATCGGTGACCGGGCCGTACCAACAAGGGACCGGCACTGCCACCGTTACCTACGAGTATCACCCGGGTGACCCCGTCCCCTGGGCCGAGACGCACGCCATCGACACGCTGCACGGCGGAACGCTCGACACCGCCACCTTCGTCGACGGGCTCGACCGTACGGTGGAAACCAAGCACGACGCGACGGTCTTCACCGGCGCCGGCAGCCAGCCGGTTGAGGTGATGGTCGTCTCCGGCCGGGTCACCTTCGACTTTCTCGGCCGGGTGATCGCGCAGTATTACCCGACGACCGAGCCGCTCGGGACGCCGGCCGCCTTCAACTCCACCTACGACAGCCAGCCGCCGGCCACGTCGAGCTACGACGTGCTCGACCGCCTGACGCAGTATGTCGCGCCGAACGGCAGCACCACGGGCTACGCTTACGGCTTCGGAGCGGATCGCTCCGGTGCGACCCAGTTCATGACGACCGAGACCGACGCGCTCGGCAACCAGACCGCGACCTTCACCAATGTGCGGCAGCAGGTGACCGCGATCGACATGTTCAACGGCAGCCAGCCGATCTGGACCAGCTATGACTACAGCCCGCTGAACCAGCTCACCGCGATGACCGACGATCAGGGCCACGTCACTACGATGGCCTACGATGACATCGGCCGCGAGACGTCGATCACCAGCCCCAACTCCGGGCTGACGACGATGCGCTACGACCCGGCCTCGAACCTCATCAGCAAGGTCACGGCCGACCTGGCGCAGGAGGGCCACGGCAAGGCGATCCAGTACAACTACGACTTCACCCACCTGACGGGGATCAGCTACCCCGACTTCACGGGCAACAACGTGCGCTACACCTACGGCGGACCCGGTGCGGCCAACAACGCCGCCGGCCAGATCGTCACCGCCGTCGACCAGGCCGGCCGGCAGGCCTACGCCTACGGCAAGATCGGCGAGACCACCAGCGAGGCCGACACGATCAACCCGATCCAGGGCCAGCCACTGGCGACCTACACCACCGCGTACAGCTACGACACCTGGGACCGGCTGGCGTCGCTTACCTACCCGGACGGCGAGGTCGTGACCTACGGTTACGGCTTCGGCGGGCTGGTCAACCAGGTGGCCGGGGTCAAGGGAAGCAACAGCTACACCTACGCGAGCAGCCTGCAGTACGACAAGTTCGGCCACCAGGTGTTCCAGCGGGACGGCAACGGCGTTCAGACCGTCAGCAGCTACACGCCGAACTCCCAGCGGCTGCAGAACATCCAGACGGGCAACAGCGCGGGGCTGTTCCAGAACCAGAGTTACAGCTATGACGCCGTCGGCAACGTGACGTCCAAGAACAACGATGTACCGGTTCCGGCCGCCTCGCAGTACGGCGGGCCGAGTGCGCAGAGCTTCACCTACGACCACCTCTACCGGCTGACCGGCGCCAGCGGCACCTACCAGTACGCGCCCGGCAATACGCGCAACTACACGCTGGCGCTCACCTACGACTCGCTGGGGAACATCCTGACCAACACGCAGACCGACACGATCACCGTGCCGGGCAGCGCGACGCTGACGCAGGCGGCGACCACCCGGAGCTGGACCTACGCCTACACGGGCACGCAGCCGAACGCGGTCAGCCACGTCGCCGGCGCCGGCACGCTCGGCGGTCAGAGCAACGGCAAGGGGAGCGGAAACTCCCCGGAGAGCGGCGTGACGTTCAGCTACGATGCCAACGGCAACGAGACCGGCTGGACAGACGACGCCAGTAGCCAGCGACGTGCCATCGTCTGGGACGAGGAGAACCGGGTCCAGAGCATCAACAACAGCGGCCAGAAGACGAGCTACCGCTACGACGATCAGGGAAACCGAATCGTCACGGCCGGGCCGGGCGGGGTGACGACCAACGTCAACCCCTACTACACGGTGGTGAACGGCGCCAACGCGGTAAAGAACGTGTTCGCCGGCACGCAGCGCATTGCCCAGCAGGCGGTGACGACCGACGGCTCGTACGAGAGCGGGCAGTATTACTACCATCAGGATCTCACCGGCAGCACGGCCTACGTCACCGACGTCGGCGGCAGTGTCTTCCAGCACCTGGAGTACTTCCCAACCGGCGAGACCTGGGTCGACGAGGTGAGCGATCCGCACGTCATCCCCTACCTGTACACGTCGCACCCCTTTGATGAGGTGACGCAGCTCTACTACTATGGCGCGCGCTACGGGGATCCGCGGCTGGATCAGTTCATCTCGCCCGACCCGACACTGCAGTCGGACCCGCAGACGGCGATCGACGACCCGATGGCGCTGAACCCCTACACCTACGTCGACAACAACCCGGTCCGCTACGTGGACAACAACGGCAAGGCGCTGACGAGCGCGCAGGAGCAGTTCCTGCGCCAGGCGTTCGCCAATCCCGAGACGCGAGCGGCCTTCCTCCAGGCGAGCAACAAGATCATCAAGGCGTACCTCAGCCAGCAGCCGGCGATCGTCAAGCTCGCCGCGAGCCTGCCCGACAAGGAGACGCTTATCGCGGGGTACAAGAAGCTGGCGACTCTGTCGCTGCCGCCGCTGGTGGAGATCGGCTTCAAGACGAACTCGATCCAGGTGAAGATCGTCGGGATCAAGGTGCCGAAACCGACGGCGCGCCACTAGTGCTGCATTCCTCAAAGGCGGTAGACGAAACAGCGACGGAGTTGACGATGGCGACGGGGCGGGCGTCCCCAGATCCAGGGCTTGGCCCGTCGGTTGAGTTGGGCCGTCGCCAGGTGCGTGACCGTCTCCAGTTCGGTGTGGTCGGCGAAGCTCTGGCCGGCCAAGGCGTCCCGCCGAAAGAGCCGCCACCACCCCTCAATCAGGTTGAGCCAGCAGGCGCCTGTGGGCAGTGGCACCAGCTGGACGCGCGGATGCTCGGCCAGCCACGCTCGGATCGGCGCGCTCGTGTGGCTGGAGAGGTTGTCGGCGATCAGGGAGAGGTCCCCGTCGGGGTTGGCCGCATCGATCGCCGTCAGCAACCGCAGAAAGCCCGCAGTGTTGCGCGCGGGCGCGGTGAGCGTCAGGGCCTGGCCATCGCCGGGCCGCAACGCTCCGTAGACCCAGACCTTGTCGGGCCCGCGCCCATAGTCCAGCGGGGCTTTGATCCGATGCCCATCCGTCGACCAGCCGGGGGCCGGCGGGAAGGTGCGTGGGCTCACCGGGCCGAGCTCGTCGACACAGAGGACCGTCGCCCCCGCGGGCGGCTGGGTGTAGAGGGCGACGATCCGCGCCCTTTTGGGACGAAGTCCGGGTCGGTACTCTCGATCCAGGTGTGGGGATAGCGCCAGCGCACCCCCTCCGTGCGCAGGATGCGCCGGATCTGGCTGCGTGCGACTTGGATGCCGTGCTCGTGCGCCGCCCGGGTGAGCGCGTCGAGGCTCCACTGGGCGTCCTTGTCGGGTTCCGCGGCGGCGAGTCCCTCGCTGACCCGCTCGGCTCGGCCCGGTGGCGTCGAGCGTGCCAGCCGGATGAGCGTCCCGCGTTCCTGCTCGGTCAGGCGCGGCTTGCGCCCGCCTCCTGGCCGATCGCCCAGCCCGTCGAGACCTTCCGCGTTGAAGCGGACGAGACGCTCCCGGACCGTCTGCGGGTGACAGCCGAGTTCGGCAGCGATGGCGGTGGTGCGTTGACCCTCCCAACTGCCGACGATCATACGGGCGCGCTGGATCCAGTCGCCGGGGGCGTGCCGGCTACTGGCCAGTTTGCGAACGCGCCGTTCCTCCTGCTCATCCAACGGTGCGCGGGCTGCGAGCAACTTCGGCATGACGGCATCCTCCCTCGCGATGGGCAGATGCCGCCGCACGTTTCACACCTCCGTTGAGGAATGGAGCACTAGACGGCGATGTTTCACCTGGACCTCACTCAGAGCCTGGGCTTCCAGGTGGTCGCGATCGCGGAGACTCACGTCCACGCCGACTGCGTCTCGGGCGCGCGTGAACTGGACGAGTGCTCGGCCGCGCCAATCTACGCGTCGCGCCTCGGCGACCAGGTGTTCCTTCACAGGCGCGACGACGGCGAGGAGCTCCCAGTCGGCCGGCTGGCGGTCCGGGCGCACTCGACCCCTGGACACTGTCCGAGGCTGCTGTTTAACGTGGCCACGGGTGCCGAACCCCACGCGCCGATCTCAGGCGACGTGCTCTTCGTCGGCGCGGTCGGTCGACCGGATCTGCTGGGCGAGCCATCCAGTGTTGGCCTCGCCCGGCATGTGTACGTCTCGGGGGTCATTCGGCTGGCGAGTCTGCCCAACGGCCTGATCGTGTTTCCGGGTCTCGGCGCCGGCTCATCGTGTGGACGTAGTATCCCCAGCTCGCCGACGACGAGCATCGGCCAGGCGCGCCGCTTCAGCTACACGCTCCAGCCGCACACGCCGGACGAGTTCGTGGGAGTCGTCCTCGAGCATATGCCGACGCCGCCGACCTACGACCCGATCCTCGAGCGCGTCAACCGCGTCGGACCTACCCTTCTGCGTGATCGGCCGCATGGCCATCCACTTACGGCAACGGAGGTCAACCGTCTCTCGAAGACCGGTGACGTGCTGATCGACGCACGGCTGCCGAGGCATTCGCCGGTGAAATAGTCTAGGGCGCGGACGAGTCTCCGACGGACGCCGTGCTGGCCGTCATGTGCGCGGGTGATTACCGGTCGTACGTCACCGCTAGCGTCCTGGTACAACGTGGGGCGCGCAACATGGTGAACGTGCTGGGTGGGCTGTACGCCTGGCAGGCCGCCGGGTATCCAACGGTGCGGTAGGTGTTGGCGGCAGGATCGGTGCACGTCACACCCGCCGCAGCCCCGGACCGGGCCGACGGTCAGTCGGGGACTGACGGGGTGATCTCGGAGTCGGGTTCGTCTCGGTCGTCCCGCCCAGACCGGACGGGGACGGGAACCGCTCAGGTGGGAACACCGAGGCGCGGTAGCACGATGCTCTGGAGCACCAGCCACGCGACGAGGATGCCGACCAGGATCAGCGCGCTCTGCAGCATCGACGTCTCTTCACTTGCCGGCGCGCATGACGGCGGCGACCATCTCGGCGATAGCCTTGTCCGGGCTCTCAAAGTCGTCGGGCTGCGCCAGGCAGTAGAGGGCGAACTGCTCCAGCATCTCGGCGCTCAAGCTGTGGGCGGCGGCCTTCAATGCTGTCACCTGGTGGAGCACCTGGCGACAGTCCCGCCCTTCCTCGATCATGCGCTGGATGCCGCGCGCCTGCCCCTCCATGCGTTTGAGTCGATCGACGAAGTCCTGCTGAGCGCTTGGCCGCAGGTTCGAGATGCTGGGCATTGCCAGTCCTCCCATTGGATGTCGCACGTGGAGCCGCGCATCATGCGGACCGACGGCCCGCTGCCGGGAGCCCTCAGCCACCGCCCGACGGAATGCATGCCGCGGCTGAGCCGTTGCCAGCAGTGGCAAAGGTTGTCGGGCGGCGCTCGGTGCGTGCCGCACCACACATCGGGCATACTGGAGGCGACGCAATGATGAATGAGCGTATCAGCTTGTCGAGCTCGTGTCCGCAGGCGTGGCATCGGAAGACGTAGATGGGCATCGGATACTCCGCTACTACAATACCCTGGTAGTGTACCGTCACACTGAGTCTACTGAGCGCCGCGGACGATGTCAAACGCGTTGGCGAGGGGGTTCTATGATCCAGGCCATTCCGCCGCGTCCCGAGGTACCGGAAGTCGCGCCTACGCAAGCGTGGTCGAAGGCCCAGCAGGGTGAGGCGGTGATCGTCGACGTGCGCGAGCACGACGAGGTCGCCGAGATTGCCGTGCCGGGCGCGCTCCACATCCCGCTCGGCCAGCTGGCGGCCCGGGTCCAGTCCATCCCGCCTGAGCAGGAGGTGCTCTTTCTCTGCCGCTCGGGAAACCGCAGCGCCTACGCGACCGAGTACTTTCGCACTAGCGTGCACCAGCGTGCCGCGAACGTGACCGGTGGCGTGATTGCCTGGTTCGAACTGGGCCTGCCGACCAGCCTCAGCCATCGGCTGGGGTAGGCCCGACGTGGCGCGGGAGGTCGGAATGGATCGGAACCTCATAGCTGGACTGACGTCGAACGAGGTTCGCTCCGCCGTCGCGGAGCGCTTTGGAATGGTGGCCACCACACCCGACGCCCGATTCCCCTTCCCGGTTGGTCGAGCGTTCGCGGAGGCAATTGGCTACCCGGCGGCGGTGCTCGATCGCCTTCCGACCGCGGTCGTGGCGTCGTTCGCGGGCGCGGCCTGCCTCAGTCCGTGGTACGGCGACTGGACGGGTCTGACCATCGCGGACCTTGGCTGCGGCGCCGGGCTGGACTCTCTGCTCCTCAGCGAGGTCGTTGGACCTCTCGGGCAGGTGGTGGGCGTCGATCTCTCGACCAGAATGGCGTTCGTGGCGACCGAAAACGCGCGTAACGCCTCCCGCACCAATACGACGTTCTGCTCGGCAGCAGTCGAGGCGCTACCGCTCTGCTCTGCCTCGGTCGACGTAGCCGTCGCCAACGGCGTCTTTAACCTCTCTCCGGAGAAGGCTCGGGCCGTGGGTGAGGTCCACCGCGTGCTCCGCCCGGGGGGTGAGCTCGTCGGTGCCGAGATCGTACTGCAGTGGGAGTTGCCGGCCGACCAGGGGAACGCCATGGAGGACTGGTTCTGTTGAATTGGTGGTGCGCTGCCGGAGGCGGCGTTCGTGTCACTCCTGGAGTCCAGCGGGTTTATCGTCGAGGTGCTGGCGCGTGGCCGCAACGCCCGCACCGCGAATCCGGCCGCAACCGTGCTCACCTATCGTGCATCCCTGTCCCGCTGACTGCAGTCAGCGCGAACGTCGAGTGCTGCGGAGGATGCGAATGCCGAGGTAGGCGCTGGCGGCGAGGGTCACGATCGCGCCCAGGGCGAGGAGCGGTCCGAGCCACTCGATCAACGGTGCCGGGTGGTACACGGTCAGCAGCAGCCCGAGGCTGACCAGGCCGGCCGCGGTGAGGATGGCGATCACCAGTCGATTCACCATCACCTGAGCCTGTACCAGCAGGTCGTCGGTGTCGACGATGCGCATGGCGACCTCAAGATCGCCCTGCTCGGCCCGTGTGAGCAGCCGGTTGGCGCGCCGAGGGAGCGAGCCGGCCAGGCGCACCGCCTCGTCACCGGACGTCATCGCGCGGGGAAGCCACTCACGCGGGAGGTAGCGCTCGACGATCGCCCGCCTCACGTAGGGTGACGCCACGTCGAACGGCTGGAACTCTGGGTCGAGCCGTCGCCCCACCCCCTCGTACATCGCGAGCGTCTTCATCAGGAGGCTCATTTCGGCGGGGAGCTGGAGGCGTCGACGCCGCACGATGGCCATCATGTCCTGGAAGATCAGATCAAAGCGGTAGTCGGAGAGGCTCAAGCCGTAGTAGCGGTCGATCAGGTGCTGGATGTCTCGGCGCAACCCGGCACGGTCCGATCCGTGACGCAGCACCGAGAGACTGGCCAGCGCGTCAACGACCGACTCCGCATCGCGGATGAGCACCGCGTCGATCAGGCTGAGTAACGCGTCACGCGTGGAGTCGTCAATGCGTCCGACCATGCCGAAGTCGAACGCCGCTATCTTGCCGTCGGGTCTGACGGCGAAGTTCCCTGGATGTGGGTCCGCGTGGAACGTTCGATGGACGAACACCTCATCGAGGATCAGACGGGCCGAGCGCCTCGCCAGCGCGCGCCGATCGATGCCCGCACGGTCCAGCGCGGCCACATCGTCGATGTGCAGGCCGTCAAGGCGCTGCAGCGTGATGACCCGGGCAGTAGTGCGCTCCCAGTAGACACGTGGGATGAGGACGTCCGGGGAGTCGGCGAAGTCGTGACGGAACTGGTCGGCGTTGTGCCCTTCGCGCAGGTAGTCCAGCTCACTCCGGAGTGTCCAGCCGAACTCCTCGACCAGCGCGACCAGGTCGTAGGCCTCGGAAAGGGGCGCACGATGGCGGGCAAATCGCGCTAGCTGGCCGAGGATGGCGAGATCTTCCTCCACCTGTTCGGCGATGCCCGGCTTCTGCACCTTGACCACGACCGAAGTGCCGGCACGGAGCCGGGCGGCGTGGACCTGGCCAATTGACGCCGCCGCGATGGGGACCGGATCGAACTCCGCGAAGAGGTCACTGAGCGGTTGCTCGAACGAGCGCTCGATCTCCGCGACGATCGCCGCGGCCGGCACCGGCGGAACCTCTTCGCGAAGCTTGCTCAGCTCCGTGATGTAGGCCGGAGGCAGCAGGTCTTCGCGCGTCGACAGGATCTGGCCGAGCTTGATGAAGGTCGTGCCCAGGTCCTCGAGCGCCATTCGGAGGTGCTCGGGCTGGCTGATCGCGCGACGGTGGTCGGACCGGCGAAAGATGCCGCGGTCGAAAGGGACGATCGTACCCAGCCCGAACTGGTCGATCAGCCAGCCGAGGCCGTGACGAGACAGCACGGTGATGATCTCTGCGTAGCGGCGTCGGTGCGTGAACACCGGGCTTCGCAGCGTCAGCCGGGGCATGCGGGTCGCGGCTCCTGTTCCTCGAGCGACGGCCGATCGGGAGCTGCATGCCGACGCGCCGGCGCACGGCGGCCGCGGCGTACCGTCGTTCCGCCTGACCGGCAGTATACTGCCTGTGGGCGGCGGTGCTGCCGCGTTGTCGCGGTCTCCGGCGCGGTGGCAGGTGCGTTGCGGGTTTCAGCTTGAGTTAACCCGCCGCAGTATAATTGCGTTGGTCGAGTTGACTTGGGAGAAGTGAGGAACGGTATGTCCCGCTCGGGTGGTCGCATGACGCGCTGGGGTCGAGACACCCAACTCCAGGCGCGCATGTTCGCCGTGATGTTCTTGCTGGCGGCGGTCTACCTGCTGTTCATGGCAGTCCTGTGGGCAGCGGGGGTGCAGTTCTTCTCGATCCTCGTGATCGCCGTAGTCTTGCTGCTGGTTCAGTACTTCTTGTCGGACAAGATCGCGATGTGGAGCATGGGTGCACGCGAGGTAACCGCGCAACAGGCCCCGGAGCTCCACGCAATGATCCAGCGACTGGCGCAGACCGCGGATCTGCCGATGCCCCGGGTCGCCATCTCCGACTCGGCGGTGCCGAACGCGTTTGCCACCGGCCGTGGCCCGAAGAACGCAGTTGTCGCCGTCACCTCGGGGCTCATGAATCGACTGGACAGCTCGGAAATCGAGGCCGTTCTGGCGCACGAGCTCAGCCACGTGCGGAACCGCGACGTCGCCGTCATGACGATAGCCAGCTTCTTCGCCATGGCCGCCCAGATGATCATGCGCTGGTTCTTCTGGGGCAGCATGTTCGATCGACGCGGCCGGCGTGACAGCGGGTCGATCGCACTGGTGTACCTCGCGTCCGTGCTCGTCTGGGTCATCAGCTTCTTCTTGATCCGGACCCTGTCACGCTATCGCGAGTTCGCCGCCGACCGTGGGTCGGCGATCATCACCGGGTCGCCGTCCCATCTGATGTCTGCCTTGATTAAGATCAGCGGCGTGATGGATCGCATTCCGTCGCAGGACCTTCGAGAGGTGCAGGGGATGAACGCGTTGTTCATCATCCCGGCAGCGCACTCGGCCACGCTCAGCGAGCTGTTCTCGACGCATCCATCTCTGGAGCATCGATTGGAACGACTGCGGGCGCTGTCGCGCGAGATGGAGGGGCTGTGAGGCAGTTCTTCGACGCGCTGCTCGGGCGTTCTCGTCCCTTGCCGTCCAAGACGGAGCGGCTCTTTGCGATGGCGACGGCCTACGTCACCCTGGAGTCGCAGCTCGGCTTCAAGCCCGGCAGCCAGTCCGGCATCACGTTCAAGCCGGTGGAGTCGGCATACTTCGATCAGATGAGCGGGGAGTTGAACGATCTCCTGACGATCAGCACCAAGGAGACCGGCACGCAGTTCAAGACGCTCACAGACAAGTATGCGTACCGCTGGATCGTCTTCTCCGCGTCCCAGTTCGAGGACCTGGTGGCGACAATCCACGTCGTCAGCGAGGAACTGGTCGCCAACCAATTCGGCGAGCAACTGCTGGCCGCGGTGTTCCGGTTCACGACCGGCGATGGCAAGCCGTTCTACTGGTTGTACAACTACAAACGCGGTACGTTTTACCCGTTCGTCCCATCGGGGGATCACGGTCGGGACAACGCCCTCGAGCTGCGGCTCTCCAGTGCGATGGAGAAAGAACTGCCCATGGAGGCTGAGCTCGAACACTGGTATCCGCTCTGGGACATCCCCTTCTAACCGATACGCGCGATCCCGAATCCGTCTAACTCGACGGCCGGGGATCGCGCGCGCTGCTTGGTATGTCGGATCGACTTACCCCGGGATCAGACCCTGATCCGCGAAGAGTTCCGCCGCTTCAGCCAGCGTGGTGTCCGGCGGCGGCACGATCAGATCCGACTCTACCAGTTCGTCGGGCGGGACCACTGTCCCGTGCTCCCGGACCATAGCCACGAGTTCGTGAAGCTGATTGTGGAACCGCTCGTGATCGCCCTGACCGATGGTCGCTACCAGCTGGTTGTCGATCGCGTTCAGGCGGTCGAGGAACGCGCTGTCGATTCGATACTGCCCCTCGGTCGCGATCCTGACGATCATGACGGCTGCCCTTCCGTGAGGGGCTTCGGCTCAGTCGGAGCCCCAACCTGGGCCTTTAGCGCCGCCAGCTCGGTGTCGACGCTCTCTTTGATCTGGATCTGGCCCAACTCACGGTCGATTGAGTCCTTGCCCCCCGAGGTGAAGTCGTCGAGCGCGCCCTGGGCGATCATCTCGTCGATCGCACCGGCGCGGGCCTGCATCGCCTCGGTCTTGTCGGTGGCGCGATCGAGCGCCATGCCCACGTCGGCCATCTCCTCGGACAGTCCGGTCACCGCTTCGCCGATGCGAACCTGGGCCTCGGCGGCCGAGTACTGCGCCTTGACGACCTCCTTGCGCGTCCGGAAGGCCTCGATCTTCATGCGCAGGCGTGTCTCGGCCTGCTCGAGCTTGGCCTGCTCCTGATCGAGCGTCTGGGTCTGTGTGTCCAGATCGCCCATCTGTTGCACGAGCAGCCCCTTGCGCTCGAGTGCCGTCCGGGCCAGGTCGTCCCGACCGGCGGCGACGGCCTGCTTGGCCTGCTCGCCCAGTCTGTCTGCGTTCTCCTGAAGCTTGGCCTTCTGCAGCTCGAGGCGACGCTTCGACGTGGCGACCTCAACGACGCCGCGCTTGACGTCCTGCAACATCTGCAGCTGACGCTCGTACGAGTAGTCCAGCGTCTCGCGCGGATCCTCGGCTGCCCCGAGCAGCTTGTTGACTTTCACTTTCACGAGCGTCGTCATTCGCGAGAGCACACCCATTGCCAATCCAATCACTCGCACCATTCCAGCACGGTCATTATAGACCCCCTGCGGCCTGAGCGATACCGACTGGACGAGTCGATGACGAACTGGATTGGCGTGGTGCCTGGGGGAGGACCTGGAGGCTCGCGTTAGGGACGGATGTAGCGCGCGGTCAATCGACAGGATCGGATGACGCGTGGGCGTGTGGCCGCTGATCGTGACGTGCACCATCGCCTCCCCCCGAAACGGAAGGTGTGCGGCCTGGCGCGTGGTCGTGAGACCCGGTCGACCTATCGCCAGGAGAGTCGGTCGATTCGTCAGGGCGTGGTTAGCGGTGCCGGTAGGTGATCCGGCCGCGCGTGAGATCGTAGGGGGAGAGTTCGACCACTACGCGGTCCCCGGGAAGCACTCGGATGAAGTTTTTGCGCATCTTGCCCGCGAGGTGGCTGAGGACCGTATGACCGCTGTCCAGCTCGACGGTGAACATCGCGTTTGGAAGCGCATCCACGACTTTCCCTTCCACCGCGATGGTGTCCGGGTTCTCGCGCCGTGGCCCCCGCTCGGTGGTCGTGGTCGCCGGTCGGGCGGGATGCGTGGGCCTCCGGTAAACGGGCTTTTTTGCCATCTAGGCTCCTTCTCGTCGGCACGCTGGCCCTGTGCCAGGGCCGCTGAGTAATTCGTCGCCCGACCATATGCGGTCGTTCATCCGCCGGTCGGAAAGGCGTCGCCAATGCGCCACACGTTCGGCCGACGCGCCGGGCGTTGCCGAACAGTTCAATTCTACTTCATCGGCACGGGTTCGTCAGTGTCCGTCCGCCGAACGACGAAGCGCAGCCTGGCTCGAGCAGCGCGATCGGCAGGGCCTGATAGGTGTCGCCCAGCGGCAGCGGCCGCGGGTCTGAGCCGGTGGGAACGAGATACTCGCCGGTGAATGCGTTCCACGAGTCGCGCGGCGCACTGCCAAGCCGAATTTTGGGGAACTGGAGGCGGTAGGTGGCGCGCCGGACGTGCACGATGGCCCATTATCCGATTCGAACGGTCAGTCCCAGCCCCAGTCGCTGGAACGTGGACACCCAACGCTGTGCTACCGTACTTCCCTGTTTGGCCGCGCCAAGGCGCTCCGCGTAGTCGGCCTGGAAGACCTCGTAGAACGCGTTCTGAGCACGCCAAAGGTCGACACTGAACTGCAGGAAGCGGGCCAGGGTGACCGCCCGCTCGAAGCGTTCGAGCACCTCGATGCCCAAGGGGTCGGCCCGAAATTCGTCTGCAAGCCGGGCGATCGCCGTTCCGGCGGCAAACGAGAGGCGAGCGGTGTCGAGAGCCGCGCCGCAGGCGAGCGTCTCGTCGACCAGCGCCTTCACCCGGTCCGGGTCGATGGTTTGTGCTTCGAATGCGCGCTCCAGATCGAGGTTGAGCACGAACTCCGCGGCCTGGCGTAACGCCGGAGGGATCGGCGAGTGGATGTCGGCCAGGAAGCGCAGCAACGGCGCGTGGTCCTCGTACAGGTCTCGATAGTTCGCCTCCACCTCCGCGAGCGTCGAATCGAGCACCTGGTCGAGGATGCGCCGCTGATCATCGCGGAACAGGGCCTTCAGGGAATACGTCGCGCTGCCAAAATGGCGATCGAGACGGCGCACGGCGTCGAGGATCTCCGCGTGCTGGAAGGCAGCGGAGAGGTCCGCCACCATTGCTCGGTACTCCTCGGAGCTCGGAGCGTCGTGGACGGCCGCGATCACGTTGTGGTCCCCAAGGTGGACGGCGCCGAAGGCGAGGTCGGCAGACTCCCGGGTGACCCGGGACGTGACGACGGCCCGCCCGAGTACCATGCGCGCTCGCCCGGCCTCGAACCATCGATGATCGGCGGCAGTCACGCTATATGCGTGGATGTCCTCACTGCGCGTGTATGGATGGAATATTGAGGTGATGGCGTAGTGCGCGGCAACTCCCTCCAGGTCGATCATCGCCGGCGCGACCGATTTCTCGTAGACGTGCCTTGCATTGGCCAGTAGTGGGTCGTTGCTGCGCGCCAGTTCCAGTCGCCGGAGGAACTCGTCGCGCAGGCGACGTGCTGCCTCAGCCGGCACCAGCTGAATCGCCCGTCCGGCATATTGCAGAACCTGAATCGTCTCGATGCCGGAGACATCGTCAAAGAACCAGCCGCAGCTCGTGTACATGAGCTGCAGTTGTCGCTGCACCTCCAGCAAAGTGAGCACGGCTACTCGCTCGGCCGCATCAAGCGGGTGTGCGGCGTGTTGATCCAGAAAGGCGTCGACGTGCTCTGGGGCGCCGTCCAGCACCGCTTCGATGTAGTCGTCTCGTGCCGCCCAGGGGCTATCAAGTAGTCGACCGGCCTCCAGCTCATACACCGGCTGGAGCTCGTCGCGCAGCCAGTCGAGCGCCTCGCGCAGAGGACGACGCCAGGACTGAGACCAGCCGGGGTGCGACCAGGTACTGCAGCCACAGTCGCTGCGCCAGCGCTCGACGCCGTGAGCGCAGCTCCACGAGGTGTTCTCGACGATCTGCGCCTCGTGTGTGGGCGGGTGTAACTCGAGGAAGGCGCCGAAGTTGACCAGCTCAGCCGGCAGAGTATCGTCGATGCGATGGAGGACGTACGCCAGCGCCATGTCGGCGAAACGATGGTGGTGGCCGTAGGTCTCCCCGTCGGACGCTACCGACACGAGTTGCGCCCAGGCACGGTCGTCCCGGAAGCCCTCCATCAGCCGCGCCAGGACACGATCTCCGTTGGTGAGGAGGTCACTGAATGCGAGGTCCTGCGAGATCTGGTGGTCATAGACGAATACCGTGACGAAACGACCTGACGGGAGGGATACCCGGTAGGGCCGCGATGGGTCGATGCCCGCGATCGGCGTGTCCTCCCAGCGGTCACCGCCAATCGGGCGGATGCGCCGGAGTTGCTGCGGGCCGAGTAGCGTAAACGCGATGCCCTGCTCTGCGAGGCACTCGAGCGTGTCGACATCCACCGCGGTTTCTGGCAACCACATCCCCTCGGGGACACGACCGAACCGGTGCTCAAAGTCGCGCGCACCCCAGATCACCTGGGTGCGCCTGTCGCGAGGGGTGGCGAGCGGCATGATGAGGTGGTTGTAAGACTGGGCGATAGCGGAGCCGTGGCCCCCGAAGCGGCGAGCGCTTTCCTTGTCGGCGGCGAGGACCGCGCGGTAGGTCTCGGCCGAGTTCGCCTCGAGCCACGACATCAGCGTCGGGCCAAAGTTGAAGCTAATGCGCGCGTAGTTGTTGACGATGTGGTCGACCCAGCCGTTGTTGTCGAGGATTCGTGCCGTAGCGTTTCGTGCGTAGCATTCGTCGGTGATGCGCTGGTTCCAGTCGTGGTACGGAGCCGCGCCGTCCTCGATCTCGACGAATTCGAGCCACGGGTTCTCGCGTGGAGGCTGATAGAAGTGCCCGTGGATGCATATGTAGCGCTGCACTGGTCGCCCCGTTCTGAGAACACAACTTCGCGACTCGACGGGAGTCGCACGCCTATGGTAACCCGGATGACCAGATTGTCATCGGGAGAAGTGTGTCGAAATCGACGCCGGTGGCAGTCGACCGGCGATTCATGGGGCTCCCGGCGTGTGCTTCGACCGCCTGGGTCATGCGGGCGACGGGAGTGGTCTCGCCGAGGATCGCGCCGCAGTCGCTCGACCGCCTGGGTCATGCGGGCGATGGAGCTTGCATGAAGAAGACGGCGGCCAGCGGAGGTAGGGTCACCGTCAGGGCCTGCTGGTGGCCGTGACTGGAGATTGGATTGGTCTCGAGTCCGCCGTAATTCCCAAGTCCGCTGCCACCATACTCCTCCGCATCGGTGTTGAGGATCTCGCGGTAGAATCCCGCCTTCGGCACGCCGAGGCGGAAGTTAAATCGGGGAACCGGCGTGAAGTTGAAACAGCAAACGATGCCGCTCGTCCGCTCGCGACTCCACCGGACATACGCCATCGTACTCTGCTCGGCGTCGTTGGCGTCGATCCACTGGAATCCCGCGGGATCGAAGTCAAGCTCGTGCAGCGCGGGCTCTGCCCGGTAGAGCCGGTTCAGATCCCGCACGCACCTGAGCACGCCCTCGTGGGCAGGGTACCTGAGCAACTCCCACTGAATGCTCCAGTCGTGGTTCCACTCCTGTCGCTGGCCGATCTCGCCGCCCATGAACAGCAGCTTCTTGCCCGGCTGCGACCACATGCACGCGAAGAGGAGACGGAGATTGGCAAACTTCTGCCAGTCATCCCCCGGCATCTTGGTGAGCAGGGACCCCTTGCCGTGCACGACCTCGTCGTGAGAGAGCGGAAGGACGAAGTTCTCGGAGAAGGAGTACATCGCTCGGAAAGTGAGGTTGTTGTGGTGATATCTGCGGTGGATTGGATCGAGGGACATGTAGCTAAGGGTGTCGTGCATCCAGCCCATATCCCATTTCATACCGAAGCCCAGGCCACCAACGTACGTTGGCCGTGACACCATCGGCCAAGCGGTCGACTCCTCGGCGATCGTCTGAACCTGCGGGAACTCTCGGTAGACCTCGGAGTTGAACCGCCGTAGGAACTCGATAGCCTCGACGTTCTCGCGGCCGCCAAATTCGTTGGGGATCCACTCGCCCGTCTTGCGAGAGTAGTCCCGGTAGAGCATAGAGGCCACCGCGTCGACTCGCAGGCCGTCGACGTGGTACCGGTCCAGCCAGAACAGCGCGTTGCTGATCAAAAAGCTGCGAACCTCGTTGCGGCCGTGGTTGAAGATGTAGCTGTTCCAGTCGGGGTGAAACCCGAGACGCGGATCGGCATGCTCATAGAGGTGCGTGCCGTCGAAGTAGCCGAGACCCGACTCGTCGGTCGGGAAATGCGAGGGCACCCAGTCAAGGACTACGCCGATGCCACGCTGGTGCAGGTAGTCGACGAGGTACATGAAGTCCTGGGGGGTGCCATAGCGGCTGTCGGGAGCGTAGTAGTTCGTGACCTGGTACCCCCAGGAGCCGAAGAACGGATGCTCCATGATCGGCATGAACTCGACGTGGGTGAAGCCGGCGTCGACGACGTGATCTGCCAGGCGCGGTGCGAGTTCCTGGTAGCTCAGCGAGCGCCCTCCCTCCTCGGGCACTCGTGTCCACGATCCGAGGTGCACCTCGTAGGTGGAAATGGGCGCGGCGAAGCCGTTGTGCCGGCCACGAGCGTCCATCCACTCCCCGTCGCACCACGTGTAGTCGAGCGGCCAGACAATTGAGGCAGTTTTCGGCGGGATCTCGGTAAACACCGCAAACGGGTCGGCTTTGTCGGCCTGATAGTCGCGGCGCCGGGAAACGACGTGGTACTTGTAGAGCGTGCCGGCAGCCAGTTCTGGGATGAAACCCTCCCAGATTCCCGAGTCTCCTTTGACGCCGAGCAGATGGCGCTTCGGGTCCCAGTCGTTGAAGTCGCCGATGACGGACACGCGCTCCGCATTTGGCGCCCAGACGGCGAACAAGGTTCCCTCGGTTCCGTCCTCGGTGTGAGGATGCGCCCCCAGTTTCTCGTAGAGACGAAAATGGCTGCCCTCGTTGAAGAGGTAGAGATCTTCGGGTGTGAACAGGCTCATGCGCGACGCGTGGCGTGGCCCGCCTGGCTGATCTCTCGGCGGCTCCCGGTTCACGTCGCTGTTTCGATTTGGCAATGCAAACTGCTCCTCGCCGTGCTCGGCCAGCCCCGCTGACCGTCAGGTAGGCTTGATTGGTCGCCCGTCTCCGCGAACAGCGTGTAGTTCGTAGCGCCGCTAGGGCGCCACGGGAACTTCCGGCCGCATGAGCTCGAGGATCCCGGACAGAGGGACGCCGACCCAGTCCGGTCGGTTGTTCAGCTCGTAGCCCACCTCGTAGATCGCCTTCTCCAGCCGGAAGATGTCGAGCAGCGTGACCAGGTCCTGTGGATGCCGCGGAATGAGCGTCGTGCCGGACGTGCCTTCCAGGTAACCCCTCAAGAAGGCCACGCAGACCCACAGTTCCCAATACCGTGCCGCGGGCACTAGCGCGACCGCGTCGGCCGCGCGCAGGAGTCCCTGCGCCTCGGCGTTGATGAGCGCGGCGTGGACGGCGTACTCGAATGAGCGCAGCATTCCGGCCACGTCCACCAACGGTGAGCGCTTCCGCCGACGCTCGCTCAGCGGCCGGGCGGGTTCGCCCTCGAAGTCGATGATCACGAAGTCGTTGCCGGTGAAGAGCACCTGGCCCAGGTGAAAGTCGCCATGAATCCGGGTCCGAATGGCATCTATAGGCCGATCGATCACTACGTGGAACCGCGCGGTGATCTCTGGCTGGAGGTCCAGGACGGACGCGGCCTGGTCATGGGCTGGCTCCGGGATCCCGTCGAGCCGGGTAGCCAGCGCCTGGAACACGTTGGTCGTCAGGACACGCATCGATTGATATACCGCCCGTTGATAAAAGGATGTGAACGGCTCACCGGCGAAGTCAGGGCGGTCGGACGCGGCAAGAACACCATGGAGCTCCGCCGTGCGCTGTCCGAGCAGACGCGCCGAGGAGAGGTAACCGTCCAGCATCACGTGCGCTGACTCGGGCTCCTCGTGCTCCGCCAGAGCCAGCAGATCCACGGTCGCCAGCGAGGTGTCGGGCACCGGGGACGGATCGGTCAGTACGTGCTCGAAGTACCGTCCCAGTGCGTCAAGCGTGAAGCGCCATGCGTCTCCCTCGTTGCGGACCAGACCCTGGAGCGCGGCGACGGCCGTCCCACCGCCCGGTCCCCGGTACTCGAGCCACCCAGCAAGCGGCGGAACTTGGGGGAATCCCCGTTGGGTCAGGTACTGGGT